>CAZWFG010000066.1:0-10277 GCA_964632245.1 uncultured Synechococcus sp.
TAACCGTTGTTGGCCAGCTCGCCGGCCGTGATCAGCGGTCGGAAGGCCGCGCGGTCATTGCTGGGCACCAGAAAGCTTCCGCTGGGGAAAGCCTTCTGCGCGATGTCAGAGGCCCTGGCTGAATCCAGAATGGCCCCCCAGGCGTTGTGGGTGTCACCGGCCAGGCTCACCAGTTTCTTGCCCAATTGCAGGGCGGCTTCCAGGATCTGCTGACGTTCGGCTCCGTAGCCATCCCAGGCGTCGAGGTTATACGGAATCTTGCCAGCGTCGTTGAACAATGCTTGCTCTGCCGGTGTGAGGGCGATGCCCTGAGCGAGTTTCTGCAGAGGCGCAGCATATTTCGCCACCACAGCAGGGTTGGTGGCATTGAGGAGCAGCTCTGCCGGGATCGCCATGTTGGCCATCAGGGTGCCACTGCCGAGGGCCTGCCAGGTGGCCTTGGAACTGGCAAGCTCTTGACGCAACCAGTTGAGCTGATCAGCACCGATCATGGAACGCTGACCGTTGTAGGCCTGATTCACGATCGCTGCGATGCCTGCCGGAGAAGAGGCTGTGCCGTAGGACAGCTGCTGATCACGGGCCGTCAGGCGCGTCTCCAGCATGTGCAGGGAAAGAACGTCGCCAAAATCAAACGAGCGGTAGGCCTTGGTGAGGGGTTGCTGCTCACGGATGGGCATCCATTCGTAGTAGGCCTTCAATGCGTTGCCCACACGCACCGTCCAGTCACCTTCGGTCGCAGGCTGGTGGTTCTCTGCGCCGGTGGCGTAGCTGTCATTGGCTGTCTCGTGGTCATCCCAGATGGCGATCAGTGGTGCCCCCTGGCGCAGGCTCTGCAGATTCCGGTCTGAGTGGTACTGGGCGTAGCGCTGACGATAATCCTCAAGGCTCACCAGTTCATGGTCAGGCAGGAAACCACGAGTGTTGGCACTACCTTCGGCAGAGTTGTAGCCACCCTTGGCGTATTCATAGATGTAATCACCAACGTGCACCCAGGCGTCATAGGGCTTCTGCTGGTTGATCTCAGCGGCTTTTCCATAGACCGCGAATTCAGGCTGAGCCGTGAAGTTAGCGCAGGAGAACAGCGCGATGCGGGCACTGAACGCCTCATTTGCCAGAGTCTTGGTCTGGCCGACAGGTGAATGGATGCCGTCCTCAATGAAGCGATAGTAGTAGTTCGTGCCGGGTTGGAGATTGTCGGCCTCCACCTTCACCGTCCAGTCGCGGGAGGCATCTGTGGTGATGCTGCCGCGGTCGGCGATCGTGCCGGCAGCAAACTCCTTGCTGGTCGACACTTCCCAATTCACCGTGGCACTGCTGGCCGTGGTGCTCTTCGGATTCACCCGTGTCCAGAGGATCACTGAGGTGTTGAAAGGATCACCCGAAGCCACACCATCATTGAACACTGGCGTCAGTACGGTGTCGAGAGGCCTCACATCAAGGTTCTGGATACGCAGATCATCCTTGGCCGGGGTGTCAGCACGGTCGTAAGCGGTCTCCGGCGTGGCATGGAACTTCAGCAAATAATCCTGCAAAGCCTGCTGCTCACCGAGAGCATTCGTCGGAACCACGGTCGCTGCCGAGAAGTCTTGGGTCGGGTCAATGGCTGAGGACAGCGAGCCGTTGTTGAGCAGAAATCGGAAGTTGCTGCCATTGGCCTTGATCGGATAACCGTCACCGCCATTGGCCAGAAAATTCAGCGCAACCACACGGATGCTAGTCGGTGCACCATTCGCGATTACCCCGTCATTGGCAATGGTGCTGACAATGCGGCCACCGTCATCGACTAGCGCCACATCCTGCACCTTGGCACCAACCGGCTTCTTGGGGTCGTAAGAGAAATGGACACCACCCAGCTGGGCAAAGCCCCCGTTACCGGGGCTGAGCCCAGCGGCATAATTCAGGATGTTGAGCAGCCCCGCTGGGGTGGTGTCAAACACCATCAACTTGTTGTCAAAACGCAGGGCATTTTCAATCTCCAGCTTTGAAATGGCTCCGGCGGGTTTGAACTCAGTCGCCGTCGGTGCTCCCTTGACCCCGTTGGCATCCACCGAGCCGATCGATGCGCGGATACCGCCACCGTTCTTCAGCGACACCCACACCTTCTGATCCGGCTGCGCCCGAGCTGCCGCATAGCTGTTGGCGTCGGCAGTCAGGTCGCCGAGATTCACTTCCTGTGCCCGACCAAAGACCCTGTCACCCTCAAGGTAGACCTTCGTATATCCGTAGATGGCGCTGTCTTTGCTGCTGATCACGCTCTCAAGGGCTGTGGTGACCTGGCTGACGCCAGCACCGATGCTGCTACCTGCGATAATCTCATTAAGCGACTGGGCTGATCCGTAAGCTGTCTTGAGCGTTTCAGCTGTCGCTGCATATGCACCATTGATCACGCCATCAAATGCAGCAGGAATGATGGTTCCATCAGCATCAAAGTTGACGACAAGACGACCGAGGTATGAATACTCTGTGTCGGTTGTGACGATGACGGTGGGTTTGCCGTCCTTGTCATTGACCAGAATCGGGTAGGTGTCAGTGGTGACGAAGTTGGCATCGTGCCCATTAAAGGAGGCAGGCTTGTCGTTGCTATCGCCCAGCCGTTCGTGTCCTCCCCCGGCAACCATCACGTCCACGCCCCGCAGCAGAGGGGCGAGAGCCTTGTTGCGATCAAGACTGTCAAGCTGGTCGACCATCACAATCTTGTTCACGCCTGCCGCCAGCAGGGCATCCACCGAGGCCTGCACGTAGGCGGCGACCTCCTGTAGATCGCTGGTGCTGTCGTTTCCGTCATCCTTGACCTTGGTCCCATTGGGCGACGATTTGGTCAGCAGGTCCCAGGTGGTGGCACCGACGATGCCGATCTTCTCTCCACCCTTGGTGACGATCCCATAGGGAGCGATCTTTGCTTTGATGTCGGCGACGTCCTTACCAGCGAAGCTGTTGCTGGACGTTCCGCCAATGCTGCTGTCAGCAATGCCCCGCAGAGACGCATCGCCGGAAAAGTCAAGGTTGGCGGTGATGAAGGGGAACTGGGCCCCTTTCCAGGCGCCGGATGGCGAGATCGCCGCGTTCAGAACTGGTGAACCGAGATCAAACTCGTGGTTGCCAAGAGCCGATGCCGTCGTGCCGAACAGGTTCATGATGGCGATGTCAGGCCGCGCCATGGCGGGCACTCCCACGGCGCCGACGCCCGCAAGACTGGAGTCAGCGCCGGCCACAAGCCAAGGACCGGGGATGAAGCTGTCACCTTCGCCCAGAACCAGGGTGTTGGCGAACTGATCGTCGAAACGGTCAATCAGGGCGCCCATGATCGGTGCCGTTCTGAGGCCCAGCAGTCCGCTCTCGCCGTAGTAGTGCAGGATCTGCAGGCTGTAGTTGGGCTGGAACGACATCACTTCAACGTCCTTGCTGACTTCATTGCTCACCACAAGCAGATCCTTGCCATTGGGGCTCTGTGCCGCCGGAATCACCAACATCCCCTCTGGGGAGACCACACCACTGGCCGACTTGCGGTAATCAACCAGATATCCGTTGTAGGGATCTGTGATGTCGAATACAACGACACTGCTCGTGGTGCCGCGCTCCAGCCCCACAAAAGCCAGGGAGCGTCCGTTGATGTTGCTGATCACTAGATTCTCGGGCTCTGAGCCCTTGTCATCAGAGCGACCATCGTCATAATTGCCTGCGACAATGGCAGCACGGTCAATCAGATCGCCACTGTCCCAGACAATATTTCCCAAGCTGTCAAGGATGCTGATCGACCGTCCACCAAATGCGAACTTCTGCTCATAGGCTGGTGTACTGGTGTCATAGTTACCAAGATCTTTGACGATCTTGAGGCGATTATCGGTGCCGATGCCCGTCACCCCAGATCGCAGCTCGTCCGAATAGACCGATTCGGATGGGGTCACAGTTCCGGTGGTCGGATCGGTGTATGCACCGTCAGGACGCACCCTGCCATCTCCCTCATTCGCGATGACCGTGAAGGTCTGCTGGCTGCCATCGGCTGCCTTGGCTTGATAAGCGGCGATGCCATCTGGCATGCGCAAGCCATAGACATTCTGGTTATTCAGGAGCTTGATGCCGCCATCCCGGTCAGAGGGATCCATCGAGGTCGGGCTGCTGCCGATGATTCCCAGCTGGGTCTTGGCGTCAGCAGGCCTTGTAAAGACGTAGGTCTTGCTGCCATTGATGTCTGCAGCGAGAGTGTAGCGACCCTTCTCTTCGGGGGTCAAGGCCGCATAGCCGGCCGCGTCGAGGGATGCAACGCCGAAATCGTTGTCATTGATCACGGCCAGGCGGCCGTCCTGCAGCAAAGCCAGACCTTCCGGCTTGTCATTCGGTAGATATCCTTCGCTGCTGAGGTTGGTCAGCAGAACCTTCGTGGCCACTTTGATCCCCTGGGCGCTGAGGGCATCAATGGTCAGGTTCTCTTCGTTGGCGACGCTGTTTCCAAGGATGTTGGTGGCTCCCTTCAGAGACACTTCAAACACCTGCTTGTAGCTGGCGGCACCGACGGCCGAATCACGCTCCAGCACGTAGAACACCTGACGGGCAGGGTCGTAGGCAGCATCACCGATCTTGTCGACCTTGCTCTCGTAGATCATCTGATCGATCCCTGTCGCGGTGGCCTTGCCAGCCATCGGATAGAGATATTCACCGGTGGGAACACCGTTGCCCGTTCCGACTTCCAGGATCCGGATCAACGAACCCTTGGTTCCATCGTTGCTGCCGACATCGTCGAGGGGGCTTTGGACGAAAGCGAACAACTTATTGCCGGCGGCGTCATAGGCCAGGCCTTCAAATCCCCGGTTGGTCTGGCGCTTTGCGTACTCGGCGGGCAGGGTTTCGACGCCGAGGCTCCCCGGGGCCAGTCCAGCATTGGCGGCTGCACCGATGGGCACATATCGCTCGATCAGCACACCAGCGGCAGTGAACTTGTAGATCGCAGGTCGATATTCATCGCTCATCCAAATGTTGCCGTCCTTGTCCTGAACGATCGACTCGAGATCAGCGCCGTAGGGGTCATAGGCGAGCAGATTGCCGTTGACATCCACCGGAATCTGATCACCCCGGCCGTTGGATCGACCACTGATCGGAGTGGTGCCGTCCTTGCGGGTCAGCATGATCGCGCCAGTGACGCTCACCACACCGGTGGTCTCATTGAGGGCCAGCTTGTAGAACCGCGCTTGATAGTCGGGCAGCAGGAACGGCTGCACAGCATCCGGCGTGCCATCGCTGCCGGCGGTGCCGTCGGCCTTGACCACGTCCTTGGTGGTGCCACTGCCGTTGGGGCCACGGTCAGCCGGAGCCAGGAACGTGAGTCGTCCCTCGCTGTCACGACCCGTGGCGTACAGGCCCGAAAGGCCACCACCGGGCACCACCCCTCCTGCGGCGGTGGTACCGGGACTGGGGATGGTGAGGTCGTAGGTGGTGACCACCGGCCGGCCCCGCAGGTTGTCCTGCACCCCCAGGCTCCGCAGGCTCACCAGGGTGGGGGTGGCACCCGTGAGGTTGATCACGCCGACCGCGTTGTTCTCCTGGAAGGTGACGTAGGCCTTGCTGCCGTCACCACTGACCGAGACGAATTCAGGTTCCAGGTCCTGGGCGGCGGTGGTGCCGGGCTTGCCCGAGATGCGCACACCGAGGGCCCTCAGTTCCGCCTCGCGGCCATTCAGGCCGCTGAAGTCCACCGTCGAGACCGTGGAAGATGAGGGGTCAGCGGCGTTGATGCCGATGACCGCAACGCTGCCGACGGGATCAATGCTGTACAGCTCGTTGGGCTCGCCTTCACAGGCCACCACGAGCTTGGTGCCATCGGGAGTGAAGGCAAGGGAATCGGGGACGGCACCCACCGCCACCGAGCCAGCGGGCGTCACGGTGGCGCCGCTGCCGACCCCATCGATCCTGAAGAAGCTGACCGTGCCACCGCTGGTGCGGGCAGCGCCGAGCCCTTCGATGGCCACAGCCACCAGGCCACTGCTGGTCACCGCAACGCTGTTGGCGTTGCCCACAAGGGCCAGGGTCTCCTTCAGCACCGGTGCGGTGGCTGTCGTGAGATCCACCACCGAGAGTTTGGCCGTGCCACCGGTCGTCAGAAGCAGCTTCGACGGGGCGTGGAAGGCACTGATCTCGGCTCCGCCTTCGCTCAGACGCAGGATCCCGTTGGAGGTGAGCACGGCATTTCATCCCTTACTCAGGCATCCAAACCGGCTCAGGTCAACGGAGCATCAAGGCCCGCTCATGGATCCGTGAAGAACAGCCCAAGCCCTGGTTAAGGAGGCCCCGCTCACTGCGCCTGCAGCAGGGCCAGCAGCCCCGCCTCATCCAGCACCGGCACCTCCAGGGTGATGGCCCTGGCCAGCTTGCTGCCGGCTTCGGCGCCTGCCACCACCCAGCTGGTGCGGCGGCTCACCGAGCTGCTCACCCGGCCGCCGGCCGCTGTGATGCGTTCCTCGGCCTGGCTGCGGCTCAGGGTCGGCAGGGTGCCGGTGAGGACAAAGGTCTGCCCGCTGAGGGGCCCCTCGACGGTCGCGCCCCCCCCGGCGACATCCTGGTCCGTCTCGAGCGGCAGCCCCAGGGCCGCCAGGTCGGCGATCAGCCGGCCATTGGCAGGGGTGGAACACCACTGCTGCAGCGACTGGGCAATCTCGGGCCCGATGCCATGCAGCGCCGTGAGGGCTTCGGTCGGCCCGCAGGCCGCGGCCTGCAGCAGCGTCCAGCCGGGGAAGGCACGGCCCAGGGTGCGGGCGTTGACGCTGCCGACGTGGTGGATGCCGAGGCCATAGAGCAGCCGGTCCCAGGGCCGCTGGCGCGAACGGTCGAGGGCCGCCACCAGGTTGCGGGCCGATTGCTCCCCCATGCGCTCCAGGCTGGCCAGCAAGGCGACATCGAGGCGGTAAAGATCAGCGATCGAGCCCACCAGGCCCCGATCCACCAGCTGTTCGATCAGCCTGCTGCCCAGGCCATCGATGTCCATGGCGTCGCGGCCCGCCCAGTGGCGCAGCACCCCCCGCAGGATCGCCGGGCAGCTGCTGTTGACGCAGCGGGTGGCGGCCTCTCCCGTCTCCCGCACCAGGGCCGACCCACAGGCCGGACAGTGGTCAGGCAGGGTCAGCGGACGGGCCCCGGCCGGTCGCAGCTCGGGCAGCACCCGCACCACTTCGGGGATGATCTCGCCGGCCTTGCGCACCACGATCGTGTCGCCGCTGTGCAGGTCAAGTTCGGCCAGGCGGTCGGCGTTGTGGAGGGTGGCCCGGCCCACGCTGGTGCCGGCCAGGGGGACCGGTTCAAAGCAGGCCACCGGCGTCACCACGCCCGTGCGGCCCACCTGCAGCTCGAGGCGCAGCAGCCGGCTGGGGGCCTCCTCGGCGGCGAACTTGAGGGCAATGGCCCAGCGGGGCGCCTTCTGGGTGACGCCGGCATCGGCCTGCAGCCGCAGATCATCGAGCTTCACCACCACCCCATCGGTGGCGTAGGCGAGCGTGTGGCGTTCGGTATCCCAGCGGCGGCAGAAGTCCTTCGCGGCCTCCAGGTCGGGGCAGAGGGCCCGGTGCGGACTGACGCGGAAGCCGGCGGCCTCGAGCCACGCCAGGCTCTCCCACTGGCTCGGCGGCGCCGGCGGGGGCAGGTGCAAGGTGTAAGCGAAGAAATCGAGCCGGCGGGCGGCCACCACCGTCGGGTCGAGCTGTCGCAGGGTGCCGGCACAGGCATTGCGGGGGTTGGCGAACGGGGGTTCCCCGCGCTGCTCCCGTTCGGCATTGATGGCGGCGAAGGTGTCGTCCCTGATCAGGGCCTCCCCCCGCACCTCCAGCCAGGCCGGCGGATCCGGCAGCTGCAGCCGCAGGGGCACCGACGCGATGGTGCGCACATTGGCGGTGATCTCTTCACCCCGCTCCCCATCCCCGCGGGTGGCGGCCCGCACGAGCACACCATGCTCGTAGCTGAGGGCCAGCGCATTGCCGTCGATCTTCAGTTCGGTCACGAGGGCCAGGGCCGGCGGGGGTTGGCCGGCGGCGGGCTCACGGTCGAGCACCCGCAGCAGCCTGGCGTACCACTGATCCAGCTCGTCGCTGCTGAAGGCGTTGTCAAGGCTGAGCAGCGGCAGCCTGTGCTGCACCGAGACAAAACCGTCCGCCGGAGGGCCGCCCACCCGCTGGGTGGGGCTGTCGGCGGTGCGCAGCTCCGGCCGTTCGATCTCCAGCTCCAGCAGTTCGCGGTAGAAGCGGTCGTAGACCGCGTCCTCCATCAGCGGGCTGTCGAGCACGTAATAGGCGTGGGCGGCGCGGTTGAGCAGCTGCCGCAGTTCTTCGGCCCGCAGGGCCTGGGGATCGGCGGCGGCCATCGCAACCCGTCAGGCCTTGGCCACCCGGGCGATGCGCTCCACCCGCCAGCTGTCTTCCACCTTCACGAAGGTGAAGTCGAGGGGCAGTTCATCACCACCGTCGGCCTTGAGCTTGACGGTGAGGGTCACGGCCCCATCCTGCAGCCGGGGTCGGCCTGATTTGAGGTTGCGGTAGCGGTTGAGCTGCAGCCCAGCCAGGAAGCGGATGAACTGCTGGCGATTGACGTGCTGCCGGTAGGTGCGGGTGGTGAGCAGGTAGGCCGCATCCACCCGTCCCGAGGCCACCTGGGTGAAGAACTGCTTGATCAGCGGGTTGATGCCGCGGGCACTGAGCACCAGCTTCACAGCGCTCACGGTCCAGTACAGCAACAGGGCGCCGGCACCGGCGAGCAGCAGTTTGCCGCTGAGGTCGCGGATCAGTGACCAGTCCAGATCCATGGCGGGGCGTCGGCGGGGCCAGCGTCGGGGTGGCACGAGTCTGCAGGACGGCGGGCCCTGACCGCGGCACAATCGGCGCCATGCCCCTGGAGCCCCTGCTGCCCCTGTTCCATCGGCTCGACCGGGAGCATTTCGAGGCCCGCCTCGGGGCCCTGGCCGCACCGCCCCTCAGCCTGCGCTGGAGCGATGGCCGCATGACCCGAACTGCCGGTCTCTACCGCCGCGCCCCCGGTCTGTGCGAGATCGTGCTGTCGCGTCCGTTGCTGGTGCCCCTGCCGCGGGAGGCCCTGCTCAGCACCCTCTGCCACGAGATGATCCACGCCTGGGTGGACCGGGTGCTGCGGCTGCGCGAAAGCCATGGCCCCGGCTTCCGCGCCTGCCTCGACCGCATCAATGCCGCCCAGGACGGCTTCCAGGTCTCGCTGCGCCATCGCTACCCGCTGCCCCAGCGCCCCGCGGCCTGGCTTGCCCGGTGCCCGGGCTGCGGCACTGCGGTGCCCTGCCGCCGCCGCCGGGCGGGGCTGGCCTGCCGAGCCTGCTGCGAACGCCACAACGGTGGTGTCTGGGATGCTCGCTTCACGTTGCGCTTCGAACCGTCGCAGGGGGGGACCGGTGGCTGAATTCCTGGGGGGCTGGCTGGTCAGCGGTCTGGTGATCACCCTGCTGGGTGTGGTGCGGGAGGCGGGTCCGCGGCGTTCGCTCCCTAAGGTGCAGGGACCCCCCTGAGGCCCTGATGCCGGAAGGCTCCCGCCGCAGCCGCCGCCCCGACCGCTCCCTCGAGGAACGGCTGGAGGGTTGGATCGACCGCGGCCTGGACTTCGTGGATGGCGTGGCTGCCGGTCGGGCCGCCCCACGGCGGCGCCCCCTGGAGGCGATTTCGCGCCGCGGCCAGACGCCGGCTGCCGACGGCTGGGACGACGACTGGCCCGATGATGCCAGCTTCAGCCTGAACCGCTGGCAGCGCCCCGACGCCACTCCGACCCCAGGGCCGCCAGCGTCGCCACCGCCGCCCCAGGAGGGCCGCCGGCCCCTGCCGCGCTCCAGCCGCCGGCGCCCCTGAAGCGCCCCGACGGCGGCGCTCCTTAACGGCCCGTTAACCAGCGGTGCGGAGCCTGCCAGCAGTGCACCGCCGCATCACCCATGGGTCAGCTGATCGTGCTCGGCTTTGACAAGGCCGAGGAAGCCGAAGACGTCCGCCGTGAACTGGCGGCCCTGCAGCAGGAGCACCTGATCGCCCTGGAGGATGCCGTCGTCGTCGTCCGTGGCGAGGAGGGCAAGGTGGAGCTGCGCCAGGCCGTGAATCTCACCGCCGCCGGCGCCGTCAGCGGTGGCTTCTGGGGGACCCTGGTGGGTCTGATCTTCCTCAACCCCCTGCTCGGCGCCGCCGTCGGTGCCGGGGTCGGTGCCGCCTCCGGGGCCCTCACCGACCTGGGCATCAACGATGGGTTCCTGCGGGAGGTGGGCGACACCCTCACCGCCGGCACCGCCGCCCTGTGCCTGC
>CAZWFG010000067.1:0-10261 GCA_964632245.1 uncultured Synechococcus sp.
CCGCCACTGGCAGACGGGCGAACCGCTGCCGGACGGAACCTTCGAAAAGCTGCATGCGCCGCGCACCTTTCTCGGCGGCATCGCCACCCTGCGCCAGGTTCACTTCGCCCTCACCGATCTGCGCCTGCACAGCCAGTGGCGGCCCGATGGGGGAGAGAGCCCCGAACAGCTGCGCCGCCGCATCGCCGCCACCACCACGGTCATGGCACCCATCGAGGGCGACGCCATGCTGTGCTCGTTCAGCCACATCTTCGCCGGCGGCTACTCGGCGGGGTATTACTCGTACAAATGGGCCGAAGTGTTGAGCGCCGACGCCTTCGCCGCCTTCGAAGATGCGGGCCTGGATGATGAATCTGCGGTGCAGGCCACCGGCCGGCGGTTCCGCGACACGGTCCTGAGTCTGGGGGGGAGCCGGCATCCACGGGAGGTGTTCACCGCCTTCCGTGGACGGGAACCCTCGACCGAAGCCCTGATCCGCCATTCGGGCCTGGCGACGGCCGGTCAGGGGGCCAGCAGCACTGCGGTGAGCCGGGCGATGGCGCGGGGGTGATGCATCAGCTGGCGGTGGGTGAGCACCGGCAGGGCTTCCCGCGACCCCCGGGGCAGCACCGCCCGCCAGCCCGGCACCACCATCAGATCGGTGGGGCTATAGAAGCTCCGGCAGTCGACGGTGGCCAGCCGATCGGCGTCGGCATCGAGCCGTCGCAGCAGGCCACTGCCGATCTTCATGTCGGCGATGCCGGCCATGCAGCAACGGGGCATGGGCTGGGCCACGAGCGTCCCCCGCTGGGGGCTGCCGACACAGACGAAGCGGCGGCATCGGTCCGCGCCGCCATGCTCCTGCAGCCACAGGCGGGCGATCAGGCCGCCCATCGAGAAACCGAACAGGTCAAGGCGGCGGTCGCGGCCGAAACGGGCCTCGATGCTTGCGGCCAGCCGTTCGGCCAGCAGGGGGAGGGCCACCTGACCGCAGCGGTGGGGCAGGTGGGGGCAATGGAGTTCGATCTCAGGACAGGACCGCTGCAGCGAGGCCCCGAGGCGGTCGAACAGCCGCGGTGTGTCCCACAGCCCGTGCACCAGCACCAGGGGGGGGCGGTTCACGGGCGGCTGCGGCACACCGCCACCGTGCCGTCGAAACCGGCAATCGGCGCGGCGCACTTGCGCAGCTCCAGCCCCATCGGGCGGGGGCCGTAGAGGGCCGTGAAGGCCTCCAGCAGCTGTTCGGAAAAGTGCTCGAGGGTGTGGCAGCAGAGGTCGGCCGCCACCTGGCGGGCCGCCGTCACGGCTGCGACGTAGTCGAGGGTGTCGTCGAGCCGGTCGCTGCGGCCGGCAATGGCCAGCTCGGCCGCAAACCAGGCATCGAGCTCGAACCACTGGCCCAGCCGCCGTTCCTGCTCCAGCACCCCCACATGGGCCCACAACCGCAGACCCCGCAGCACGATGCGGTCGCTCACAGGGGCAGCTCGCGGTGCTGAAACTGCCGGCGGCCCGCGGCGTAGTCGGCGACCACATGGCCGTGGCCCCGCAGGCGGTAGCGGTAGGTCACCAATCCCTCGAGACCGACGGGGCCCCGGGGGGGCAGGGTCTGGGTGCTGATGCCCACCTCGGCTCCGAAGCCGTAGCGGTACCCATCGGCGAAGCGGGTGGAGCAGTTGTGATAGACGCCGGCACTGTCGACCCGGGCGAGAAAGGTCGCTGCCGCCGCCGGATCGCGGCTGCAGATGGCATCGGTGTGGCGGGAGCCATGGCGACGGATGTGGTCGAGGGCCTCCTCGAGGCTGGCCACCACCCGCACCGCCAGGATGCGGTCGGCGTACTCGGTGTCCCAGTCGTCCTCGCTGGCGGCCAGGTGGATGCCGTGGCGGCAGGCTTCGGCGTCGCCGCGCAGTTCGACATCGGCGGCTGCGAGGGCGGCCACGGCCGCAGGCAGAAAGTCCGCCACCACGTCCTGGTGCACCAGGAGCGTCTCGATGGCATTGCAGGCGGCCGGGTACTGGGTCTTGCTGTCGACGGCGATCGCCACCGCCTCGGCCACGTCGACATCACGGTCGACGTACAGATGGCAGATGCCGTCGGCATGGCCGAGCACCGGGATGCGGGTGTTGTCCTGGATGAAGCGCACCAGGGCATTGGAGCCGCGGGGGATGATCAGATCCACCAGACCATCGAGGCGCAGCAGGGCCAGGCTTTCCTCGCGGCTGGTGAGCAGGTCGAGCACCCCGGGGGCGACGGGACTGTGGGCCAGGCCCTGGCGCAGGGCTTCGAGCAAGGCGGCACAGCTGCCGGCGGCCTCCGATCCCCCCTTGAGGATCGCGCCGTTGCCCGAGCGGACCGCGAGACCGGCGATCTGGACCACCGCATCCGGACGGGCCTCGAAGATCACACCGATCACGCCCAGGGGCACGGTGCGGCGTTCAAGCACCAGCCCATCGTCCAGCTGGCGGTGCAGCTGGCGCACGCCCAGGGGGTCCGGCAGAGCCGCCAGCTGCCGCAGGCCGTCGATGGCGCCCGCCAGCTTGGGGCCGTCCAGGCGCAGCCGCGCCACGAGACTGGGGCTGAGGCCCGCCGCTTCGGCCGCGGCCACATCGGCGCGGTTGGCCGCCAGCACCGGCTCCTGGGCGGCATCGAGGGCGTCGGCCATCGCCCGCAGGGCCTGGCGACGGCCGTCGTCGTCGCACTGGCCCAGGTCAAGGGCGAGGCGGCGCAGGCCGGAGGCGCGGGCCAGCAGCTCGGGACTGGGATCGGGAACGCGCGTCACCGCCGGTCAGAGGGGGTCCCCATCATCCCTGGCCGGGGCCAGGGGTTCGAGGTGCAGCAGCCGCTGCAGCGCCAGCGAAGCGGCACCGGTGCGGCCGGCGGCATTGCCCAGGGCCGCCGGCCTGATCTGGAGACCCTCCCGGGCCGGTGGCAGCACCCGCCGGTCCACCTCGGCCTGCAGGGCCGGGCCGAAATGGCCAAAGGCCGCGCTGACGCCCCCCCCCAGCAGCACCCGCTCCGGGGTGAACAGGTTGACGAGCGTCGTGATGCCGAACCCCAGGCGCCGGCCGTAGAGCTCCCACACCTGCCGGGCCCCGGGGTCGCCGGCCGCCGCCAGCCGGGCGAGCTCCTGGGGGTCATGCCCCCCCTGCCGGCGCAGGGCGGCGATGCTGCAGAAACTTTCGAGCGAGCCGCTGTTGCCGCTGCTGCAGGGGGGGCCATCGGGGTCGATGCCGATCAGCCCCGGTTCGGCCGCCGCCCCCAGCCGGCCGTTGAACAACCGACCCTCCAGCAGCACCCCACCCCCGACACCGGTGCCGAGGGTGAGCAGCACCACGTCGCAACAGCCGCGGGCGGCCCCCAGCCAGTGTTCCCCCAGCAGGGCGCAGTCGGCATCGTTGGCCAGGGTCACGGCCCGGCCCAGGCGCGGCTCAAGCCAGTCAGCCAGCGGCACATCGACCCAGCCGGGCAGGTTGATCGCCAGCCGGGCCAGGCGGGCGGCCCGGTCGGTGGGACCGGGCATGCCGACACCGACGGCGGTGGTGAGCCGGGCGGGATCCAGCTGTTCGATGGCCTCGACCAGGGCGGTGGTCACAGCCCCCGGGGCCGCCGGCTGCGGCGTGGGCACCGAGAGCTCGGCCTGCACCCGCCCCCGACGGTCGAAACGGGCCAGCTTGAGGGCCGTGCCGCCCACGTCGACGCCGATCACCTGCACACCCTCGTCCGCCCGGGTCACGGCCAGACCGCAGCAGCGTCCATCCAAGCGTGGCGATCAGAACCGCAGGAACATCTGCAGCTGGGTCTGCCAGCGACCTTCCTGGTCGATGGAGCCCTGCACACCGAGCAGATCACTGGCCTGGAAACGCAGGGTCGCCTCCGGCGGGATGTCGCTGCGGTTGGGGGCGGCCAGCACCGACAGGTTGAGCCGATCGGTGATGTCAAGACCCACCTCGGAGCCGAGCACCAGCTGCAGCGGCACCCGCCGGCTGGAGGGGCGCACCCCACGGGCCTGGCCGTCCTGGGCGGTGGCGCCCCGCAGCAGGGTCGGATCGAGATAGGTGGGGTAAAGCGCCACGTTGAGGCGCTGACCCAGCAGTTCGGTCAGGCCGCCCACCACCGGGGTGAGCAGGGTCTGGCCCAGCACCGTCACCAGGGCGGTGCCGGCATCACCGCCTGACAGGCCGGCGAGGGTGTTGCCCCCCAGCAGGGCCACCAGCCGTTCCCGCGGCAGGGGGGGCGAGCTGCGGATGACGATGTTCTCGCCAATGCGGTCAGCGGGCCCCGAGACGCGCACGTTGACCTTGACCAGGTTGAGGCGGTCGAGGCTCGAGAAGGCGCCCTGCAGGCGGTCGGTGGGCACAGCAGCACCGTCGATCGTGCGCACCTGATCCGAGACCCGGGTCGTGAGGGCCAGGTCGAGGTAGGGGATCAGCCCCAGGGAGGGGGTGAACACCGCCACGTTGGGACTGTCGGGATCGAGCCGCAGGAAGCTGGTGAAGACATTGATCTGACCCTTCAGCAGCCGCACCACCCCCGACAGGCGCACATCGGGCCCGAAGGGCCCGTCCAGCTGCAGGCGCCCGCCGGTGCTGAAGTCGAGGACCGGCGGCACCGTGAGGCGCAGGTCGGGGCCGAGGTTGAGCCGCAGGCCGTCAAAACGGAGCAGGGCCAGGGAGGGGATGGCGCGGCGCAGGGCCTGGCCGGAACTGGATTCGACCGACGGACCCAGCAGCACCAGCGGCTCGCGGCCATCCCAGGCACTTTCGGGATGGCGAACGGCCGCCGCCGTCGCCGACGCCTGCGGCCCCTGCAGCTGCGAGGCGGGCAGCAGCAGCCGTCCGCGGGAGAGGCGCAGATCACCCCCCACCCGCGGGGCCTGCAGGCTGCCTTCCACCAGCAGGGTGCCGTCGGCCTGCAGGCGCAGGTTGTCGCGGCGCAGGGGCAACGCCTCGAGGCGCAGGCGCAGGGCCGGCGCAGGGGGCTGGTCGACGCCAGCGTCACCGGCCGCCGCGGCCGCCGCCCAGAGGGGCAGGTTGCCCTGACCGTCCACCTGGCCCCGCTCCCCCAGGGAAGCGGTGAGCTGCTCCAGCTGCAGGCGTTCGAAGTCAAAGAACGCCGTGGCCTGAACGTCGCGGAAGGGCTGGCCGGCCAGCAGCAACCGCCCATCCCGGATGCGCAGGAAGCCGTTGGCCAGGGGCCGGTCGCGGCGGCCCCGCACCAGCAGCTGCAGGTCGGCGCTGCCCGCCTGCCACTCGACCTCGCCACCGGCGAGGGCCGTGAGGAACAGCAGACCGTCGTTGCGGCTGGCCAGCCGCAGCTCGAGACCATCGGCACGGGGATCGAGGGGCAGCTGGCCGCTGAGGTCGACGCTGCTGCTGGCCCCTTCGGAGCGCAGGGCCAGGTCGATGCCGAGGCGGGACCCCGTGAGCACCAGCTGGCCCCGTTCGAGCCGCAGGGGCTGCTGCCGCAGGCTGGCGTCGGCCAGGGCCAGGTCGGTCCGCAGCTCCAGCGGGCCGGGCCCCGTGCGCCAGCGGCCCTGGCCCTGGAGCGAGCCCCTCAGCCCCTCGGGCACCGGCGTCAGCAGGGCCAGCAGCCCCAGGGGCAGGCCGGCGAAGCTGAAGCTGCCCTCCCCCGCCCCCAGGGGCCCATCGACCGCCAGGGTGAGGGGTTGCAGCTGCAGCGCCCGGTCGCGGTCGTCACCCTCATGCCAAAGGTGAGCCCGGGCCTGACCCTCCAGCTGCAGGGCCGTCAGCCGCGGACCCTGCAGACGCAGGTCGGCATCGACCAGCCCCCGCAGGTCGTCGAGCAGCTTCCGCGGCCGATCGCGGCGCCGCTGCTCGGCATCGGCCACCAGGGTCCGCGCCCGGGCCAGGGCCTGCAGCTGCTCATCCAGGCTGCGGCCGAGGGTGTCGGTCATCAGCCCGAGCAGATCCCGGGCCGTGCCCGGGGCAGGACCCTCGCCGCGCAGGCCCTGCCAGAGGCTGCCGACGCTGGCGATCTGCAGCCGTCGCGCCGTCAGCATCAGATCGATCGGACCGCTCCAGCGCCCCTCCAGCCGTCCGTCCAGCTCCCCCGGCAGGGCCAGGCCGAACCGAG
Organism: uncultured Synechococcus sp.; assembly: GCA_964632245.1. Classification (GTDB taxonomy): domain Bacteria; phylum Cyanobacteriota; class Cyanobacteriia; order PCC-6307; family Cyanobiaceae; genus CAIQIA01. The sequence goes on from CAZWFG010000067.1 coordinate 6,073, forward strand.
CCGCCAGCCGATACCCCTGACCGTGCAGGCGACCCTGCAGGGTGACGAGCCGGACCTGCAGGCGCTGCAGCATCAGCTGCCGCAGTTGCGCTCGGCCATCGAGCACGAAGGGCGCCGTGGCGACGCGGCCGTCACCATCAAGGAGCCCCCGCAGGGCAAGCGAGGGCCGACCCGCCGGGGTCAGCCGCAGGGGGGCCAGGGGCAGGTCGCGGGCCCGCCAGCGCCAGCCGCCTGGCTGGCGCTGCAGCGCCAGGCGGCCGCCCCCCTGCTGCAGCAGCAGGTCCCCCAGCCCCCGGCGGTCGACGGCCGCTGTGAGCCGGGCGTCGCCGCTGGCCAGGCTGAGGCGACCATCACGCCAGCCGCCGGTCCAGCCCCCGGGCCACCGCAGCGGCCCCAGGCCCGCATCCGCCAGGGTCAGCCGGGCCGTGAGCCGGGGTTGAGCCAGGCTGCCGCCCAGGCGGGCGCTGCCCGCCAACGCCCCCTGCAGGGGCAGCGCCGGCTCCAGACGCGCCAGGGGCAGGCGGCCCAGGCGGGCCTCAAGGTTAACGGGCCCCCGGGCCGGGGCGCCGGTGGCGGGGGGTTGCCACCAGCCCTCCAGGGCGATGGGATCGGGGCGGGGGCCCGAGCCACCGCCCCGCAGCCAGAGCCGCCCCTGCCACCAGCGCAGCTGGCCGGCCAGGGGCCCCAGCAGCCGCTGCCCCCGCCAGGGAACGCCGGCGGGCAGGGACCAGCGACCATCGAGGGTGGCGAGCCGATCCGCGGGGCCCCGCCAATGACCTGAGGCCACGCCCGCCAACCCGAGGGGTCCCACGGGGGTGGCCAGCGACAGCTGCGGCACCTCCAGCTGCCAGCGGTCGCCCTGCAGCCGCCCCCGGGCCGGCACCGGCGCTCCAGCGGGACGACCCGGCGGCGTCCACAGCTGCGGATCCAGGCGCAGGCGGCGGCTTTCGAGAACGAAATCTGGGGTGAGACGACCCTGGGCCAGCAGATGCGACCGACCCGAGCGCAGTTCGAGCCTTGGCACCTGCCAGTGGTCCCGGCGGTGGTGCAGCTGCACCCAGGCGGCGAGGGCGGGGATCCGTCCCTGGGGGGCGAGCCGGCCCACCAGCTCCACCAGGGGACCACCCCCGGGGGGCCGCAGCAGCACCCTGGCCGCCCCACGGCCCCGCCAGGCACCCCACTGCAGCTCGGCCGGGGCCGTGAGCAGGCGATCGCCATCGAGCGCCACCTGCAGCAGCGGCGTGCGCAGCACAGGCCCCCAGCCCCGACGACCGACCTGCAGCTGTTGCAGCCGCAGGGGCCCCCGGGCCTGCCAGCGGCCCCGCCGCCGGTCCAGCAGCACCGCCCCCCAGGCGCGACCCCGCAGGGTCTGCAGCGGTCCGTCGGGCCACAGGGCTGCCACGGGCTCCAGGGCCAGGGCCCGGGGGGCCAGCCGCAGCTGCAGGGGGCCATGGGAGCGCAGGCTGAGGCGCAGATCCAGGTCAAGACTGCCGCTGGCCGGGTCAGCGCTGGCGGGGTCAGCACCGGGCTGCAGGGTCCCCTGCAGAGCCAGCCGCCGCTGGGGCAGATGCAGCTGCCCACGCAACCGCTCCGCCTGCCACGGGCCACCGGGATCCACCCGCAGGCGGGCTCCATCGGCCACCAGGGTCAGATCCAGGGGGGGCGGCTCGCCATGCCCGGCAGGCGGAAACACCCAGTACTGGCCTCGGCGGTTGCGGCGCAGATCGAGCTGCACCTGCCGCAACACCAGGGTCGCCACCAGCTGCCGGCGGCCGAGGCTGGCGAGGGGATCGGGGCGCAGCTCCAGTTCGCCGATCGTCAGGCGGGACGGATCACCGGGGGTCGGATCGATGCGGCTGGGGCCCAGCACCAGACCCCCCGGCACAGTGCGGCGCAGGGGTCCGAGATGGACGGGGTGGCCCAGGGCCCGGCTGATGGCCGGCTGCAGCCGGGCGATCCACGGGTCAGGGGACAGGGAGCGACGCAGGGGGGCGCAACCCGACAGTGCCGGCAGGGCCAGCAGGGCGGCGGTGACGGTGGCGAGGGGCAGGCGCTGGATCGGTCCCCCCATCGCCTCCCACGGGCTGGATGCGGTCCGGCGCAATATAGGGGCGTTCCTGCCATCGCCCATGCCCGCCGATCCCTTGCTGCTGCAGGCCGGCCTCTGGCTCGGCGCCGCCGCCGCGGTGCTGCTGCTGCTCACCCTGGCGGCCTTTCTGCGGGGCTGGGGCTTCCGCTTCCGCCTGGTGGGCGTGACCAGCTTCACGGCGCTGCTGGCCCTGTCGTGCCTCGCCTTCGCGATCAGCTACAGCCCCCGCCGCAGCATCGAGGGGGCACGGGTGCTGCCGGTGGTGTTCGACAACGGCGCCGATCTGGTGGTGGCCTCGCCGCCGGCGGATCTGCCGGCGGACGCCGTCATCCCCAGCCTGGAACAGCTGGCCCTCAACCTGCGCGGCAGCGGTCGCCACAGCAGCGATGGCCTGGTGCACGTGCGCCTGCGGCGGCTGCAGGCCGAAGCCGATGGCAGCAGCCGCCCGGTGCTGCTGGCCGAGGCCGTGCGTGACCTCAGCGACGGCAGCGTCCGGATGGTCCCATCTGCGACGGGTCGGACGGGGAACTGACTCCCCAGCCCCCCAGCGGCCGGAGGTGACTCCTGAAATGAGATCACTCCGGATTGTGCGGTGCCTGCCATGCGGCGCTGGTCTTCTCATCCCCTCCGCTGGCTTGCGGCCCTGATGGTGGCCAGCCCGGGGCTGCTGCCGGCCCAGGCCTCAGCCTCTCCGATCCTCGAAAAGGTGCGCGAGAACAAGGAACTGGCCCAGCAGCTGTGCGGAGACTTCCGCAAACTGAACGAAAGCGGCGTGCGTGCCCATTCCCCCCAGGGGTTCAGCCGCACCGCCAGCCGGCAGAACCTCAGCGCCCTCGACGCCGAGATTCTGACCACCTACGTCGTGGGCATGTACTGCCCTGACGTGCGGTGACTGGCCTGTCGTGCGGTGAATGACACCCCGTGAATGACACCCCCTTCGCCACGACCCTGCGGGACGGGGTCGTGCTGCGGGGAACCCTCTGGACACCCCCTGGTCGGGGCCCCTGGCCGGCCCTGCTGATGCGCCAGCCCTACGGCCACCGGATCGCCTCGACCGTGGTCTACGCCCACCCGGCCTGGTACGCCGACCAGGGCTATGCAGTCTTCGTGCAGGACGTGCGCGGCTGTGGTGCGTCCGACGGCGACTTCCGCGGCTTTGCCCAGGAAGCGGCCGACGGCAGCGACAGCCTCGCCTTTGTCCGCAACCACCAGGCCTGCAACGGCCGGGTCGGCAGCTACGGGTTCAGCTACCAGGGCCTCACCCAGCTGCTGGCCGATGACGACGATCCCGGCGCCGATGCGCTGGCACCGGCCATGGCCGGCCTCGACGAACGGCTGCACTGGGCCAGCGAGGGGGGCGCCCATTGGTGGGCCCTGGGGTTGGCCTGGGGACTGCAGCTGGCGGCAGGGCAGTGCCGTCGCTGCGGGGATGACGATGGCTGGCGGCGGCTGCGTGCGGCGCTGCAGGGGCCGGCGCTGCTCGAACAGGGGCTGGGGCTGCTGCAGCGCCACGACCCGGCCAATCCCGTGCTGGCCTGGTTGCAGCAGGATCCCGGCGACCCCCGGGGCTGGCGGCGCCATGACCCGCCGCCCCGACGCCTGGCCCGGCCGCAGCTGCAGATCCAGGGGTGGAGCGACCCCTACCTGCGGGGCGGCCTCGACCTCTGGCGCCGCTGCCGCCAGGCCGGCGGTGCACCGCTGCTGCGCATCGGCCCCTGGAGCCACCTGGTGTGGGACCGGCGCCTGGGGGCCAGTGACGCCGGGGGCGCCGCGGCGGGCCGGGTGGACCACTGGCAGCTGGCCTTCTTTGACCATCACCTGCGCGACCGGCCCTGGCGGGTGCCGCCGTCGCCGCTGCTGGCCTTCGACCGCGGCACGGGGCGCTGGCAGCGACAAGATGGCGACCACGGCAGCGGCGGCCCCTGGGCGCTGGCCAGCCGCGGGCTGGCGGCGGCCCGCAGCGACGAGGGCCGGCTGCTGCCCACCGGCACCGGAAGCGGCCGGGTGGTGTGGGTGCACGATCCGTGGCGACCGGTACCCGGCCGCGGCGGCCACCTGGGGCTCGACCCGGGGCCGGTGGACCGGGGGGACCTGGATGCC
>CAZWFG010000068.1:0-10197 GCA_964632245.1 uncultured Synechococcus sp.
CAGCATGTGGAAGGGGTGCATCAGGATGTTGTGCTCAGCCTGGAACACCAGCATGAAGTTGAAGGTGCCCGAAATGCCCAGGGGCATGCCGTCCGAGAACGAGCCCTGACCGAACGGATAGATCAGAAAGACCGCAAAGGCAGCCGACAGCGGAGCGCTGTAGGCCACGCAGATCCAGGGGCGCATGCCGAGGCGGTAGGACAGCTCCCATTGGCGGCCCATGTAGGCGGAGATGCCGATCAGGAAGTGGAAGACCACCAGCTGATAGGGACCACCGTTGTACAGCCACTCATCGAGGGAAGCGGCTTCCCAGATGGGGTAGAAGTGCAGACCGATGGCGTTGCTGCTGGGAATGACAGCACCGGAGATGATGTTGTTGCCGTAGATGAACGAACCGGCGACAGGCTCACGGATCCCGTCGATGTCAACGGGGGGAGCCGCAATGAAGGCAATGATGTAGCAGATGGTCGCAGCCAGGAGGCAGGGGATCATCAGCACACCGAACCAACCCACATAGATGCGGTTGTCGGTGCTGGTGACCCAGTCGCAGAAGCTCTGCCAGCTGCTGGCGCGTCCGCTGCGGATGGCGGTGGACATGAGCGGAATAGGAAATGAGGACAGCTCCGGGATGGAGCCTTGTCAGGCTAAGAAACAAGTGGAATCAGAGAAAAACTTTTATCCAAAGTTTTTGAAGCTCTGTGAAGACCTGCCCAGTCAGCTCGCCGGAGACATCGACGGAGAGATCGACGGAGAGTCCGCCGGGGCGGTCTGGCGCTGCCCCCAGGCGAGGGCCTGATCAACAAAGCCCTGCCAATCAAGGCGCTCCTCTTCGAGGGCTCGGCTCACCAGCTGCGGAAAGCGGCTCGGCAGGGAAGGCAGCTCCTCGGCCGGCACCCCGGAGGCCAGGGCCAGGGCATCGGCCATGGAGCGGGCCAGCACCCGGGTGAGATACGCGGCCGACAGGGCCTGCAGCGTCCCCCCCACCAGCCAGGTGGCGCCGTGGAGCTTCAGGGCGGCCCCCAGGGCCTGGGTGCCCCACTCGACCGTGCCGAGGGCCAGGGCGACGCGGCCCAGCTCCAGGGCAGCGCTGCGCAGCTGCTCCGGAGTCCAGCGGCAGGGCCAGAGCTCGGCCATCTCCCGCAGCAGCAGCCCGTTGACCACGGTCATCAGCAGCAGATCCGCCGATGGCAGTGGCGACCCCAGCACCGCCGCTGCCACCAACCACTGGCTGCGTTGGACCAGGGGCTGCAAGCGCCGCCGCCGCTCGGCCTCGAGCTGCTGCTGCCAGCGATCCTGCAGCTGGCGCAGACAGCGCATCCGGGTCGCGCGGCGGCGGCCAGCAAATGGCTGCCGATCGGCGGGCAGAGCATCCCCCAGCCGCGCCAGGGTCAGGCCATCCCCCAGCTGGGCGATGAGTTCGTGGCGCAGGGCCGGCCAGCGCTCCGCATCCGGGCAGGCCGCCAGCACCAGCACCGGCAGATCCGCCGGAGCCGCCTGCAGCCAGCGCAGGTCGGCGGCCGTCGCGGTGTCCCCCAGCAGCCACACCACCCGGTCGGCCTGCAGCAGCTGGGCGGGCCAGCACCATTGCTGAGGTGCAGACGACAGCGGCCGCGCCAGGTGCAGCAGGGCCGGCACGGCCCGGCGCAGGCTCTGCTCCAGCCACAGCCTCTCGGCCGCGGCGGGCGGGCGGCCGGCCAGCACCAGCTGTTCCTCGGGGCGCTGGAGCTGCTGCTGCAGCTGCTCCAGCTCCCGGCTGGGGTCATCGCTGGCCAGCCCGAGGGCCTCAAACTGCAGCAGCAGGCCCCGGCAGTGCTCCAGCAGCGGCTCAGGGGCTTCGGGCAGAGCGACCGCCAGGGCCTGGCGGGGGCGCTGCAGCATCCAGGCTCCGGCGCCGGCCAGGGCCGCCAGGGCAACGCTTCCCAGGGGTCCGTGGCTCAGGTCGCCGACGACCCAACCGCCACCGAGAATCAGGCCCCCGACCAGCAGGGGACGCAGGGGAGGGCGAATCGGCAGGGGAAGCATCGCCGGGCGGGGGAGGGCGCGCCCCCTGTCTAGCCGGCGATGCGCCACACTTGGCCCCGCGACGCACGCCAGCAGGATGGCCGAACAGGAACGCCTGGACCGCGGGGAACGGTCTGAAGGAGGACGGCGTGAAGGCCACCGGGACGGCGCCAGGGACGGTTCCCGCGAGGGGGGCCGTCGCAGTGGTGGGGCCGACCGGGATGGGGCTGGTCTGCGCATCCGGCTCAGCGACAACGAGCTGAGGGCAGCTCGCACGATCCAGGACGCCTTCCAGTTGAAATCCACCGTGGCGGTGATGGGCTTCTGCCTGCGCACCATGGCCCAGCTGCTGGAGCAGGGGGCCCTGGAGGGCGTGACGGTTCAGCAGCGGGCCGGCGGTCGCACCGCAGAACGCGGGGAGAGGGGGGATCGCGGCGAACGCCGGGGCGGTGGTGCCCCGGCGGGCCGTGGACCCCGGCCTGATCCCTTCGCCCGCCCCAGTCGTCCGGCAGCCCCTGTGGCCGCCGAGCCAGAAGCGGACGCGATCCCCGAAGCCACCGATGGAACCGGGGACAGTGCCGCGCCGGATGACACGGAAGTGATGGTGGAGGTCGAAGCGACGGCGGCGATGGAAGGGTCGGAAGCTGCCGACCCGGTGACCGCTGAATCCACCCCCGCCGAGGCCGGAACCACTGCCGAGGAACCCGCTGAGGAACCCACGGAGGTTTGATGGCGAGGCCCAGGGTTCTCTCCGGCGTTCAGCCCACGGGTTCCCTGCACCTGGGGAACTGGCTGGGGGCCATCCGCAACTGGGTCGCGTTGCAGCAGAGCCACGACACGTTCTTCTGTGTCGTGGATCTGCATGCGATCACGGTGCCCCACCGGCCTGAAGCGCTGGCCGAGGACACCCGACGCACCGCGGCCCTCTATCTGGCCTGTGGCATCGACCCGGAGATCGCCACGGTCTTCGTGCAGAGCCATGTGCCCGCCCACAGTGAACTGTGCTGGCTGCTCAACTGCCTCACTCCGCTCAACTGGCTGGAGCGGATGATCCAGTTCCGCGAGAAAGCGGTGAAGCAGGGAGACAACGTGTCGGTGGGCCTGCTCGACTATCCGGTGCTGATGGCCGCCGACATCCTTCTGTACGACGCCGACCTGGTGCCGGTGGGCGAAGACCAGAAACAACACCTCGAGCTGGCCCGCGACATCGCCCAGCAACGGATCAACAGCCGGTTCGGCAGCCCCGAGACCCCTCTGCTGAAGGTGCCCGAGCCGCTGATCCTGGCGGATGGCGCCCGGGTGATGAGCCTCGGCGACGGTCGCTCCAAGATGAGCAAGAGCGATCCGAACGAAGGATCCCGCATCCATCTTCTGGATCCGCCGGAGGTGATCCAGCGCAAGATCAAGCGCGCCAAGACCGACCCGGTGATGGGGCTCAGCTTTGACCCCGAGCGTCCCGAGGCCGCCAACCTGCTGGGTCTGTACGCCGTGCTCAGCGGCCGTGGTCGCGACGCGGCGGCGGCGGAGTGTGCCGAGATGGGCTGGGGACGCTTCAAGCCCCTGCTCACCGAAGCCCTGATCGAGAGCCTGAGGCCGATTCAGGAGCGCTACGCAGCCATCGCCGCCGATCCGGGAGCGATCGAGACGGTGCTGGACCATGGCAGGGCGCGGGCCGAAGCCGTGGCGGACGCCACCCTCGCGCGGCTGCGGCAGGCGCTGGGCTTCCTGCCCCGCAGCCACTGATCAATAACTTCGTCGATCATAAAAAGAGCTTATGAGAATCGGTATTTTGCCCTGGCGAGCCCAAAAAGAGGCCCCTGGCCCCTCTTGCGCGAGACGGCCTGCGACAACTGAGACCCGGAGGTCTTAGGGCTCGTAACACGCATCTCATCCAGAGACAAGGGGACACTGCCCTCTGGTCGCAAGGTGCCGGTCGCGAAAGCGACTAATGCGTCCTTAACGGGGAAAACTTGTCGAGCCCGTCCCCTCGACATCGACCGCATGGAATTGGCACTGCGACTGAAGGCAGGCCTGGGACTGGGGCTGAGCGCCATGGGCGCCGCCCTCACCCTTGCAACGGCACCTGGACCTCAGGTCCTGGCTCCCCGGCCCGAAGGAACCGCCCAGGCCAGCACCAGGGCCCACAGCGAGGGCCCCTATGCCCTCACCCCCGAGCGTCAGGCCCTGCTCAACACCATCCGGTATGCCGAAGGCACCTGGAAGAACGGCTCAAGCCTCGGCTACCGGGTGCTCTACGGCGGCGCCCTGGCCGACAACCTCCAGGAACATCCCCGTCAGGTGGTCGTGAAGCGCTACACCAGCGCAGCAGCCGGCGCCTACCAGTTTCTGCCCCAGACGTGGGACATGGCGGCCACCACCCTCAACCTCAACGACTTCGGTCCCCGCAGCCAGGACCAGGCCGCCCTGTTCCTCATCGACCGTCGCCAGGCCCTCGACGAGGCCGACAATGGTCGCCTGACACCTGAGCTGGTGGCCAAACTCGCTCCCGAATGGGCCTCCCTGCCCACGATGGAGCAGCAGAGCTTCTACGGCCAGCCGGTCAAGGGCTTCGACGAACTCAACAGCTTCTATCAGGAGAACCTCGAGGAGCTGCGCCGCGGTGGCCTGCCCCAGCAGGAACCGGTCAACGGCGTCGACACCCTGGGCTGATCACAGTGTGGGGCGCCTCAGGGCGCCTCAAGCCCGTAGGCAGCGCCGACGCCGCAGCGGGCGGCAGCGGCCGTCCAGGCCTGCTCGAAACGCCCCCAGCGGAAACTGCGGGGATCCCTGCGGCTCTGGCTGCGGTCCACGGCGGCATGGGTGGTGATGCGCCGCTGGGGAATGCCCCAGCGCAACTGCCAGAGCAGCACCTGACCAGCCAGGGCCTTCATCTGCTCGGCTGTGTAGCCGCTGTGGGCATCGCCGTCACCGCGGCCATCCGGTGGCGTCTCCAGACTCACGTGCAGGGCCACATTGTTGATCGAACCGCCGGCCAGGGGGGTGCCCGGCCGATGGCGGATGGTCGCATCCCCCCAGGCGCTCCAACCGGCCCCGAAGGCGCGGCCGCTGTCGGGCACCAGCCGCAGCACCGCCCCATCACGGCCGATCAGCACGTGATAACTGGCCTGGTCTTGGTCGCGGGGATGGGGAGTGGCGAACAGGCGCAGGGTGGCCTCCAGGGGCACAACGGTCTCGTGCAGAACGATCAGTGCCGGGCGGTCGGGAACAGCACCGCCGGAGGCATCGCGGGGCCTTCGGGCGCCGTAATTGGTGGCATCCACAGGGGCCTGGCGCTCGCGCCAGCCCAGCAGGGCGGCACAGCGGTCGGCGGCGGCGGCATCAGGGGGCAGCAGAGGCACCAGATCCGCCGCCTGGCGGTAAGGACTGCGCCCCCTCCAGGCCTGCCAGCCGACACCGAGGGCCAGGCCAACGGCCAGGGCTCCGCTGACCACCAGACCCAGGATCAGGCGGGAATCACGGCTCAAGGGAGACAGAGACGCTGCGATACAGATCCTGCAGCCAGAAGCCGAGCAGGGGCAACCACAGGCCAGGGAGCCAGGGGGACAGGGGCAGGGTGGCCAGGGTCAGCAATGCCAGCAGGGCCAGGGGAGGCAGCAGCCGCAGGGGATGGGCCAGCACCAGCCGCAGGCTGGTGGCCATGGCCGTCCAGGCTTCACAGCCGCGATCCAGCAGCACCGGCAGGGCCAGGCTCCAGCCGACGGCCAGCAGCAGCCCCGGCAGCACCAGCAGCAGGCTGGCGGCACCGGCCACCGCACCGCTGAGGAGAGGCAACAGCAGCAGGGGCAGCGGCTGCAGCACCAACGGCCGCAGCAGGTCTGCCAACCCGGTGCGATGGCCCCCCTGCCAGCGGGCCGCCGCCAGCACAAGGCCGGCCAGGGCACTGGTGAGCACCACCAGCAGCAACGGCACCAGCACCATCTGCAGGCCCACCAGCTGCAGCAGGGCGGGGCCTCCCTGCAGCTCGGCCGCGTCCAGCACCGGCCGCCGGGCGATCACGAGCTGCGCCAGGGCCTGCAGCAGCAGCATGTGGCCGATGCCCCAGGCCGCCAGCTTGAGGGGAGCCTGGCGGTAAAACGCCAGGGCCACGCCCAGCCCGCCTCGGGGGGAGGCCGCAGCTGACAGGGATGGGGTCACCGGGACAGAAAACAGGCGCCCAGACGGTAGGCCGTCGCAGGGCCCAGCGCAGCCCTTCAGGGTTCGCGGTACACGATCCGTCCGCGGCTGTCGTTGCCCACCTCCAGGAGATGGTCATGCTGCAGTCGATCGATGGCGGCACGCAACCCGGCCACATCCGTGATGTCTGGAGGCTCCAGGGCGAGCAGCGCATCATTGAGGGTGAAGCCTTCGGACGAACCGCGGGCCAGCCGCAGCAGCTGCCGTTCCAGGGGTTCGGGCCCCGGGGCCGCGGCCCGGCGGGCCTCGGCGAGCAGGAACGGCTGGTTGGCCTGCTCCAGCAGGCGCTGCATCTGCACCAGATCCAGCAGCTGCCCGATGCCGAGGAACCCTGCCGTGAACAGAAAGGCGGAGCCACTGACGGGGCGCCGCAGATAAAGACGATGCAGGCCGCAGAAGCCGACAAGGCCCAGCCCCCAGAGGGCATAGGCCAGAACGGCCTGGCGGCGCTGGGGCGCAGAACCCTCCATCCATGGATCCCACAGACCTCCAGCCTAGGAAAGCTCTCCGGCCGGCCTGCGTAGGATCGGGCAAGGTGGCTGGAGCACAGGGTGGTGGCAGGGGCAGCGTCGCAGGACCAAGGCAACGCCCCGGCTGCAGCCACGGTCACGTTGCCGCGGACGAGCGACAGCCCGCAGCTGCTGCGCATCCGCCATTCCATGAGCCATGTGATGGCCATGGCGGTGCAGAAGCTCTTCCCGGCGGCCAAGGTCACCATTGGTCCCTGGACCGACAGCGGCTTCTATTACGACTTCGACCATCCCGAACCGTTCACCGAGGCCGACCTCAAGGCCATCCGCAAGGAGATGGTGAAGATCATCGGCCGGCGGCTCCCCCTGGAGAGGGTCGAGGTGACCCGGGAGGAGGCCGAGCGTCGCATCCGCGCCCAGAACGAGCCCTACAAGCTCGAGATCCTCGCGGGCCTGCAGGATCCCATCACCCTCTACACCCTCGGGGAGGAGTGGTGGGACCTCTGCGCCGGCCCCCACGTGGCCCACACCGGCGAACTGGACCCCCGCGCCTTCGAACTCGAGAGCGTTGCAGGGGCCTACTGGCGGGGGGACGAGCGCAATGCCCAGTTGCAGCGCATCTACGGCACCGCCTGGGAGACCCCCGAACAGCTCGAAGAGCATCGGCGCCGCCGGCAGGAGGCCCTGCGCCGGGACCATCGGCGCCTGGGCACCGACCTTGATCTGTTCTCAATCGAACAGGAGGCCGGCGCTGGTCTGGTGTTCTGGCATCCCCGCGGCGCCCGCATGCGTCTGGCCATCGAGGACCTGTGGCGCCGGGAACATTTCGCCGCCGGCTACGAACTGCTCTACACACCCCATGTGGCCGACATCAGCCTCTGGCGCACCTCCGGCCACCTCGACTTCTACGCCGAGAGCATGTTCGGGCCGATGCCGGTGGATGAGCGGGAGTACCAGCTCAAGCCGATGAACTGTCCGTTCCATGTGCTCACCTATGCCAGCCGGCTGCGCAGCTATCGGGAACTGCCGATCCGCTGGGCCGAACTGGGCACCGTCTATCGCTACGAACGCCCCGGCGTGATGCACGGGCTGATGCGGGTGCGGGGCTTCACCCAGGACGATGCCCACATCTTCTGCCTGCCGGAGCAGATCGGCGATGAGATTCTCGGTGTGCTGAACCTCACCGAAGCGATCCTCAGCACCTTTGATTTCCGCAGTTACCAGATCAATCTCTCAACCCGGCCCGAAAAGTCGATCGGTGACGATGCCGTGTGGGAGCTGGCCACGGCAGGCCTGATCGAGGCCCTCGACCGCAAGGGATGGAGCTACAGCATTGACGAGGGCGGCGGTGCCTTCTACGGGCCCAAGATCGACCTCAAGATCGAGGATGCCATCGGTCGGCTCTGGCAATGCTCCACGGTGCAGCTCGATTTCAACCTGCCCGAACGGTTCGATCTGCACTACGTCGCGGCCGATGGCAGCCGCCAGCGACCGATCATGATCCACCGGGCGATCTTTGGATCTCTGGAGCGATTCTTCGGGATCATGACCGAGAACTACGCGGGCGATTTCCCGTTCTGGCTTGCCCCTGAACCGATCCGGCTGCTGCCGGTCACCGATGAGGTGCTGCCCTGGGCCGAAGCCCTCCAGGCCGAACTGCGGGCCGCCGGGGTTCAGGCGGGCCTCGACCGCAGCGGAGACCGGCTGGGGAAGCTGATCCGCAACGGGGAGCAGCAGAAGATTCCGGTGCTGGCGATCATCGGGGCGCAGGAAGCCGCCGAGGATGCGATCAGCCTGCGCAGCCGCCGCCAGGGCGACCTGGGGCGACTGCCGCGGCAGGCCGTGGTGGCTGCCGCCGCCCGGGCTGTGCAGGACCGTCAGCCGGGCCTCGACCTCTCGACCTGAAGACGATGGACCTGCTGCTGGCCGGCGATCTGGGGGGGACCAAAACCCTGCTGGCCCTCCATCGTTCAGGGCGGCCCCGGCCGGTGCGGCTGGCTGAACAGACCTTCGTTTCGGGTGCCTGGCCGGGTCTGGCACCGATGGTGCGGCAGTTTCTGAGCGACCACCGGCCCCCGGGAGGACGGTGCCGGGCTGCCTGCCTGGCGGTGGCAGGCCCCGTGGCTGGGGAGCGGGCCCACATCACCAACCTCGGCTGGGAACTGCGGGCCGAGGAGCTGTCGCTGGCGGCCGACGGCTGCCCGCTGGAGCTGATCAATGACTTCGCCGTGCTGGTCTATGCCCTGCCCCTGCTGGCGGCTGACCAGCAGGCAACGCTGCAGGTCGGCACGGCGGATCCGGGTGGGCCCCTGGCAATCCTCGGGGCCGGCACGGGCCTGGGCATGGCCCGGGGCATCCGCCGGCAGGGAAGCCTGCAGGCCCTGGCCAGTGAGGGCGGTCACCGCTGCTTCGCCCCCGAGACCGAAGCCGAGTGGGAACTGAGCCAGTGGCTCCGCCACGAACTGGGGCTTGACCGCCTGTCGGTGGAGCGGATCGTGAGCGGCACCGGGCTCGGGCACATTGCCAGCTGGCGGCTGAGCAACGCCGATGGTCATCCGCTGCAGACCCAGGCCCTGGCCTGGCGGCAGGCGCCGGCGGCGGTCGGAGGACCCGACCTGCCGGCCCTGGTGTCGGCGGCGGCGATGGCGGGGGATCCCGCCGCCCGCTCGGTGGTGGACCTGTGGCTGGGGGCCTACGGCTCAGCGGCAGGCGACCTGGCGGTGCACGAGATGGCGACCGGCGGCCTCTGGGTGGGCGGGGGCACCGCCCGCAAGCAGCTCCAGGGGCTTCAGTCTTCCCAGTTTCTGGAACGGATGCGGCGCAAGGGCCGCTTCAGCGATCTGGTGGCGGGCCTGCCGGTGACAGCCCTCACCGACCCGGGGGCGGGCCTCTTCGGTGCCGCCTGCCGGGCCCAGCTGCTGGCAGAGTGCGGCTGAGGCGCAGCCTGGGGACCGCAGAGATGGAGCAAGGGGACAAAGGGGGTGGCGGACAGGCCGTTCTGGTGAACGTTCCCGCCACCACGGCCAACATTGGTCCGGGGTTCGACTGCCTGGGGGCAGCCCTCAACCTCAACAACACCTTTCATCTGCGCAGCCTCCACGCCGACAGTGAAGACTTCGAGCTGATCATCGAAAGCAGCGAGGGGTCCCATCTGCGGGGGGGCCCCGAGAACCTCATCTACAGGTCGGCCCAGAGGGTCTGGCGCGAGATCGGCTGTTCCCCACGGGCCCTGGAGGCCAGGGTGCACCTGGCGGTGCCGCCGGCCCGCGGCCTGGGCAGCAGTGCCACCGCCATCGTCGCCGGACTGCTCGGTGCCAATGCCCTCGAGGGGGAACCCCTCAGCAAGGAGAAGTTGCTCGAGCTGGCGATCGACATCGAGGGACATCCCGACAATGTGGTGCCTTCCCTGCTGGGAGGACTGTGCCTCACGGCCCGGGCCGCCTCCCATCGCTGGCGCGTGGTGCGTTGCGAATGGCATCGGCAGGTGCAGGCGGTTGTGGCCATCCCCAGCATCCGCCTGTCGACCGCCGAT
>CAZWFG010000069.1:0-10082 GCA_964632245.1 uncultured Synechococcus sp.
GGCTGGCCCCCCTGGGCATCCCCGCCGGGGCGGTGCTGCGCAGCTGGCTGCTGATGCGCGCCACCCCCCGCCGCTGGGCCCCCTACTGGCGCTGGTGGCTGCTTGCCGCCTGGTGCCGCGGCAGCTGACGCACGGCCGCCGCCACCGCCGCCGCCAGGGCTTCGGGCCTGGGCAGGTCGGTGGCCGGCGGGCCGGCCTGGGCGGCGCTGGCCAGGGCCTCGGCGAGGGACCCGGGACGGCCGCTGGCGAACACCCGATGGGGTGGGGCCTGGAGCAGGTCACGGGCGCAGCCCACGTGGTCGCTGGCCACCACCCGCAGGCCAAACTGCAGCGCCTCGTTGACCACCAGCCCCCAGGTCTCCCCTTCCACCGACGGGAACACGAGAGTGTCGGCGGCGGCATACCAGCGGCCCAGTTCGGTCTGGTTCTGGAAACCGGCGAAATGGCAGCGGCCCGGCAGCAGCGCCGCCATCGCCCGTTCGTAGTCGCCCCGCAGGGGCCCATCGCCGACGGCGAGCAGCCACAGCTGCGCCCGCCGGCCCGGGCTGAGGCGGGAGACGGCATCAGCCAGCAGCAGCGGCGCCTTGACGGGCGTCATCTTGCCCATCGTCAACAGCACCTCGGCCCCGGGCGGGATGCCCAGCTGATCGCGCAGCAGCGCCCGCTGGGGGCCCCAGTGGTGGCGCTGGCCTTCGAAGAAGCCGTGATCGACGGCAAAGGGCACCGGCCGCCGCCGCGACGGCGGCACCCCCAGCCGGGCGAAGTGGTCGTCGGAATCGCTGCCGATCGGGAAGACCATGCGGAACGACCGGTAATAGCGCCGCAGCAGACGGTCCTTGAGCCAGCTGCGGGCGGCGGTGCGGCGGAAGGCCCGGTCGGTGCCGTCGGCCCGCAGCAGCAACGGCAGGCCGGATGCCGCCAACCCGAGGGTGGCGGCGGTGATGAAGGCCGGGGAATAGGCGAACACCAGCACCGCATCGGGTCGCCAGCGCCGCAGCTGCCGCACCGCCCGACCGGCCAGGGCGAGGGCCGGCCCGGGTCGGCTCAGGTCGGCGAGGGGCCCGCGGGACAGGAACCGATGGGCAAAGCCCTCGGTGGGGGCGCTGTCCCAGCGGAAAGCGACGCCGAAATCAGGATCGAGGGATGGCCGCAGCCCGTGGTCGCAGCCGAAGAACACCTCGGTGTCGAGGTCGGGCTCGGCCGCCAGGGCGCAGAACACCGGCTTGAAGTACTGCACCGGATGGGTGAGCAGCACCGCCAGCCGCCGCCGCACCGTCATCGCCGCCCCAGCCAGGTGAGGGCCACCTGCAGCAGCACCTGCAGGTCCAGCAGCAGCGAATGGTGACGCAGGTAATAGAGATCGCGGGACAGTTCCCAGTGCAGGGCGTCGTCGTCTTCGGGTGGTGGCCCCAGCAGCCGGCCCCAGCCCGTCATGCCCGGCCGCATCCAGCAGCGCAGCTCAGCCTCGGGGAACCGGTCAAGCAGCTGGGCCTGCACCGCCATCAGCAGCGGCCGTGGCCCCACCAGGCTCATCTCACCCCGCAGCACGTTCCACAGCTGCGGCAGGGCCGCCAGCCCCAGCCGCTGCAACCGCCGCTCCAGCCCTGGCCGGGCCACGGGGTCACCGGCCCCCAGGCGCCAGCGCCGGAAGGGCCGGCCGTTGCGGCCGCTGCAGCGGTCACTGTGCAGCCGCAGGGGCTGGCCGGCGAGCGGGAGCAGCAGCAGGCCGCAGGCCACGGGCAGCAGCAGCAGGCCCAGCAGCCCTGTGCCGAGCAGGTCCCCGAGGCGCTTGAGGCGGGCACTGGGCCCCGTGCGGGCCAGCCCGAAACCCTCCACCCGCGAAGACCAGCGTTCGGGCACCAGCTCCGGCGGCAGCCGCCGCAGAAACAGCTCGCACCAGCCGCTCAGGGCCAGCAGCCGCACCCCCTGCGACTGCCACTGCAGCAGCATCTGCCGGTCGGCCGCCGATGGCACCACAGCGCCACCGATGGCGACCCCATCGAGCTGCAGCAGCCGCGGCAGGCCGGCGGGCAGGGGCGCCAGCCCCGAAGCGGCCCGCCATTCGATGCCGCAGGGCACGGCGCAGCCCCGCTGGTCCAGCTCCCGCGCCAGCACATCACGTTCGGCCGGTGCCGCAATCAGCAGCCACTGCTGCTGGGGGCTCCAGAGGTGGGCCAGGTCCTGGCCCAGGCGCAGCAGCTGGCCGATGGCCATCGCCAGCACCAGCACCACCGGCAGAAAGCTGCGGCCCATGGTGCTGGCGAAACTGCCGCCGCTCAGCCCCGTGAAGCCCACCGCCAGCAGCAGCACCCCCGCCGCCGCCAGCAGATCGTTGCGCAGCTGCCGGCCCAGCAGCAGCTGGCGGCCGCTGAGGTCGGCATAGGTGCCGAGCAGGTAGTGCAGCAGCAGCCAGCAGACCACCACCAGCAGCGGCCCGCGGCTGGGCCCCGGCCAGGTGCCGTAGCGCCAGTGGTAGTAAAGAGCCCAGCTCGCGGCCACCAGCAGGCCGTCGGTGAGGGCCAGGCGCAGGGGGCTGCGGTGGTTCATGGCCGGCAGAGATCGGCGGCCAGGGCCGCGGCCGCCAACCGGTGGCCGTCGGCGTTCCAGTGGCCGATGCCGGGCTGCTGGCCGGCGAACCCGTGCAGGCTGAGGCCGCGGCGGTCGGCCTGGCGCTGCAGTTCCGGCGCCAGCGGCAGGTAGGGCACCCCCAGGGGCGTCAGGATCGCCGCCAGCCGCCGCTCGCGGGCGAAGGGATCGGCCGGCCGCCGGCCCCGATCGGGCCACACCTGTTCCGGGCTGCTGAGGCTGGTGACGATCAGCCGGGCACCGGCGGCCGACACCTCATCCCGCAGCTGCCGCAGCAGGGCGGCGGTGACGGCCCAGCCCGCCTCGGCCGGCGGCGGCACCGGCGGCGGACCGGCGGCGGCCGGCGGCGGCGCTCCCTGAGGCCGGTTCTTGACGGCATTGAGCAGCTGCGCCAGGCGGCTGTGGGCCACCAGCCAGTCGCTCAGCTGCCCCACCGGGCTGCGGCGGAAGCGGCTGGCGGGCGACTGCAGAAAGCCGTTGTCCTGCAGCAGCCGCCCGCGGCCGTCGAGGCGGAACACCGGCCGGTCGTCCCGCGGGCGGGGGGTGTTGTCGTCGATGTCGTTGCCCAGGTACATGGCCAGCAGCACCACGTCAGGGCGCAGGGGCCGCACCGCCTGGCGCCAGGTGAGCAGCTCCTGGCCGGTCCCGTAGGCGCCGGTGCCGAAGTTCATCACGTCCACCCCACCGGCAAAACCCTGGCGCAGGGCGCAGCGGCGGTCGGCCGTCAGCCGCCGCTGCAGACCCTTCCACCAGGTGTCGGCCAGGTTCACCTGGAAGGCCTCGCCGAACGAGTCGGCCAGCACCGCCAGCCGCAGGGTGCCGGGTGCTGCCGTGGCGGGATGGTCGTCATCGCGGAAGCCCGCCCGGTTGATCTGCACCCAGCCGCGACCTTCCTGGGTCCACCAGCCCTCGGCGCCGGGCCGGTGGGCGAAGCCGCGCACGGGATCGAAGCGGTAGAACGCCGGGCGGGCAATGCCCAGCAGCCGCAGGGCCAGTTCGGCCAGCAGCAGCAGCACCAGGAAGACCGCCCCGTTGATCAGCAGCAGCCGCAGCAGCGAGGAAACCCGGGACGTCAAGAGCGCCGGCCCTCAGAAGAGGGTGTAGATGAACGGCGCCAGGGCCGAACCGTGGCTGAGCACCACCAGGGCCCCCAGCAGCACCAGGGTGAGGATCAGCGGCAGCAGCCAGAACTTGCGCCGTTCCATCAGGAACCCCCACAGGTCGGCCAGCAGTTCGAGGAAGGCGTCCATGGTGGGGGAGGTCAGTAGGGCTTGGCCATGTGGGCGCCGGGCCGGTCCCGCGAGGGCAAACGGTAGCTGGCGGCGGCGGCCTCGAACCGGCGCCGCAGGGGGTCGTTGCCGCACCAGCGCAGCAGCAGCCCCATGGGCGTCAGCAGGCCGTAGAACACCACCGCCAGGATGATGCGGTTGTTGACGGCCCCCAGCAGCAGGCCCAGCCGCAGCCACAGCCGCTCAAGGGGATCAAGGGCCCGGGGGGCCAGCAGCGCCAGGGCCACGAGCACGCTGTTGACGATCCACAGCCAGCTGGGGGCCGGGTGATGGCGCAGCCATGGCCCCAGCACCCCGAAGATCAGCGTCAGGCCACCGGCGACGACGAAACCGAATTCACGCAGCTGGGTGGTGCGGGCCTTGGCCATGGAGCGGACGGGCGAGGAGGTCAACGGTCAGGGACGGCTGGGTCAGTCGAGGGCGAAGGTCTCCTGCCAGCGGTCATCGGCAGGGGCCGCCGGCTGGTCAGCCTTGAGCAGCAGACAGCTGCCGATCACCAGCGCATCCATCTCGGTGCGCATGAAGCAGCGCCAGGCATCGGCGGCCGTGCAGACGATCGGTTCACCGCGCACGTTGAACGAGGTGTTGACCAGCACCGGGCAACCGCTGATCGCCTCGAAGGCCTGCAGCAGGGCGTGGTAACGGGGGTTGGTGTCGGCATGCACGGTCTGGATGCGGGCCGAGTGGTCGACGTGGGTCACCGCCGGGATCGAGGAACGGGGCACGTTGAGCTTGTCGATGCCGAACAGCGCCTCCTCGTCGGCGGTCATGGCCCGGCGATGCTCCTGGCGCACACCGGCCACCAGCAGCATGTAGGGGCTGCTGCAATCGGGATCGAGCTCGAACCACTCCGCCGCCCGTTCGGCCAGCACCGACGGGGCGAAGGGCCGGAAACTCTCGCGGTACTTGATCTTGAGGTTCATCACGCTCTGCATCCGCGGTGAGCGCGGATCCCCGAGGATCGAGCGTCCGCCCAGGGCCCGCGGCCCGAACTCCATCGGCCCCTGGCACCAGCCCACCACCAGGCCGTCGGCGAGCAGCCGCGCCAGCTCGGGCAGCAGCTCCCGGTCGGGCAGATCCCGCCACACCGCCCCCTGTTCCTGCAGCAGGGCACGGGTGTCGGCAGGGTCGAGGTCGGGCCCCAGGTAGCTGCCCCGCTGACGATCGCGCAAGCCCGTGCCCGCCAGGCTCGGCCGCGGCTGGCCCTCGTGGCGATGCCACACCGCCAGGGCGGCCCCAAGGGCACTGCCCGCATCCCCCGCCGCCGGCTGGATCCACAGCTGCCGGAACGGCCCCTCCCGCAGCAGGCGGCCATTGGCGACGCAGTTGAGGGCCACCCCACCGGCGAGGCAGAGGTTGTCGAGGCCGGTGTCGGCGTGCAGCTGGCGGGCCAGCTGCAGCACCAGGTCTTCGGTGACGACCTGGATCGAGGCCGCCAGGTCCATGTGGCGCTGCTCCAGCGGTGATTCGGGCGTGCGCGGGGGTGCACCGAACAGCTGGTGGAACGGTTCGGCGGTCATGGTCAGACCGCAGGCGTAGTTGAAGTAGCGCTGGTCGAGGCGGAAGCTGCCGTCGGGCTTGATGTCGAGCAGCTGCGTGCGGATCGCCTCGACGTGCAGGGGCCGGCCGTAGGGGGCCAGACCCATCAGCTTGTACTCGCCCGAGTTGACCTTGAAGCCGCAGTAATAAGTGAAGGCCGAGTAGAGCAGCCCCAGGGAATGGGGAAAATCCAGCTGCCAGAGGGGCGTGAGGTCGGCGCCGCGACCGGTCCAGGCCGAACCGCAGGCCCATTCACCCACCCCATCGAGGCAGAGCACCGCCGCCGCGTCGAAGGGGGAGGGGTAGTACGCCGCCGCCGCGTGGGCCTCGTGGTGCTCGGTGAACAGCAACGGCGGCAGGTCGCGGCGGCGGCAGCCCCCCAGCTCGGCCAGTTCCCGCCGCAGCACGCTCTTGAGATAGAGCTTTTCGCGCAGCCACACCGGCATCGCCTTGAGAAACGAGCGCAGCCCCCGCGGCGCCGTCGCCAGGTAGGTCTCCAGCAGGCGCTCGAAGGTGAGCAGCGGCTTCTCGTAGAAGACGATGCGATCCAGGTCGGTGACCGCCAGGCCGGCCTCCTGCAGGCACCAGCCGATGGCCCGGGCCGGAAACGCCGGATCGTGCTTGATGCGGCTGAACCGTTCCTCCTGGGCGGCGGCGCGGATGGCACCGTCCACCACCAGGGCGGCCGCACTGTCGTGGTAGTAGGCCGAAAGGCCAAGGATCTTCATGGCGGCAGAGTCTGGCAGAGCCGGCCGAAGTTCCCGCGTACAGTGCGTCAGTCTCATCTGCGAACGGATTTTGCAGCTGCGACTCCCCTGGCTCAAGGAACGCTGGCTGCTGCTGTCCCTGGCGGGTCTGGACGCCGCAGCGCTGGGACTGCTGTACAACCTCACCTATTGGGTCCGGCTCGGCACCATCGAAGGGGTCAACCGGGCCCTGGCGGTGCTGATCGGCCTCTGGCTCGGGGGCTCTTACCTGCTGGGTCGCTACTCCCGCCGCAGTGAAGCCGGCGACGCCCGCCGGGGGGGACCCCCCTGGTTCTCGGCCGCCCTGGTGGCTCTGCTGCTGCTGGCGGTGGTGCTCGTTCAC
Source organism: uncultured Synechococcus sp. (assembly GCA_964632245.1). GTDB lineage: Bacteria > Cyanobacteriota > Cyanobacteriia > PCC-6307 > Cyanobiaceae > CAIQIA01. The sequence goes on from CAZWFG010000069.1 coordinate 6,504, forward strand.
AGCTGGCTGTTCCGGGTCGTTGATGCCCCCACCCGCTTCCGGGGCTTCCTGGCGCCGATGCTGCTGGCCATGGCCCTGGTCTCGACGGGCCTGCAGCACCTGATGCGGCGCAACACCGATCCCGGGCGCCCCTGGCTGCTCGTGGCCACGGCCGACGAACTGGCGGTGCTGCGCCATGAGCTGGCCTTCGAACCCGGTGGCGGTCCGCCGGTGTTCCTGTGGGATGCCGAGCTGCTGGCCAACGCCGACCTCGAAGCCCTGCCGCCGGTGGGGGCCCTCGCCCTGAGCGACCGCCTCAGCCTCGACGACCGTCAGCTGGAGCAGTTTCTGCGGCTGCGCAGCCAGGGGCTGGTGGTGATGAGCCTGGTGAACTGGGCCGAACAGGTGCTGCAACGGGTGCCCCCGGAACTGCTGAGCCGGGAGGCGCTGCTGCGCAGTGAGGGCTTTGCGCTGCTGCCCGGTCGCTTCGGCTGGCGGGTCAAGCGGGCCGGCGACCTGGTGGTGGCCAGCCTGCTGCTGCTGGCCACCTCGCCGCTGATGGCTGCAGCTGGACTGCTGATCTGGCTCGAGGACCGCGGCCCTTTGCTCTACAGCCAGCGCCGCAGTGGTCTCTATGGCCAGAGCTACCGGGTGCGCAAGCTGCGCAGCATGCGCACCGATGCCGAACGCCAGGGGGCCCGCTGGGCCAGCCGTGGCGATGACCGCATCACCCGCGTGGGGCACTGGCTGCGGCGGCTGCGCCTCGACGAACTGCCGCAGCTGCTGGCGGTGCTGAGCGGCGAGATGAGCCTGATCGGCCCGCGGCCCGAACGGCCCGAACTCGAACACGAGCTGGAACGGCAGATCCCCCACTACCGCATCCGCCATTGGCTGCGGCCCGGGCTCAGCGGCTGGGCCCAGGTCTGCTACCCCTATGGCGCCTCGGTCGAGGACAGCCGCATGAAGCTGGCCTACGACCTCTATTACCTGCGCAACGCCAACGTGCTGCTGGATCTGCTGATCCTGTTCAAGACGATCCGGCTGGTGGCGGGGGCCCGGGGGGCCGTGCCCCTCGCCACGGCAGCGGCACTCAGCTCGCCAGATGGTCGAACACCCGCTGGGATCGCGAGCGCACCGCCTCCATCGACCGGCGTTCGAGCGACCGGGCCCGGTCGCGGGTGATGCCCAGGGAGCGGGCCACGGCACTCAGGGACTGGGGGCTGTCGGATCCGATGCCATAGCGCAACCGCAGGAACTGGGACTGCAGCTCGGGCAGGTCGGCCAGAAGACCGGCCACGTCCGCTTCGAGGCAATAGCGGTCGACGTGCTGCTGCGGCGCCGTGCGCTGGCAGGCGAGCAGATCCTCGAGGCGGGCCCCGTCCTCTTCGGCGAAGGACATCTGCAGGCTGAGGGGCTGCTGGGCGCGGAAGAGCAGTTCTTCGACATCGAGGGGTTTCTGACCCGTCGCCTGGGCCAGCTCGACGGCGCTGGGGGGGCGACCGTTGGCCTGGAGGAAGGCATGCTGGGCCCGACGCAGCCGCACCAGCCGCTCATTCACCGCCTCCGGCAGGCGGATGGTGCGGCCCTGGTTGACCAGGGCGCGACCGATGGCTTCGCGGATCCACCAGAAGGCATAGGTCGAGAAGCGATAACCCCGGCTGGGGTCGAAGCGGTCCACGGCCCGCATCAGACCGAGGTTGCCCTCCTGCACCAGGTCGGCCAGCTCCAGCTCGCGATGGGCGTAGCGGCGGGCGATCGACAGCACCAGCCGCAGGTTGGCCGTCACCATCCGTTCCCGGGCCCGCTCCCCCCGGCGCCGCTGGCGCCGCAGATCGACCAGCGACAGTCCGGCCTCGGCGGCGATGGCCTCTTCCGTCGGGGCTTCTCCGCCGGCCCGCAAGCAGAGTTCCTGCTCGCACTGCTGCAGGCGGCGGAGGGCCTGCACCTGGCGGGCCAGGCTGATCTCCTCCTCCTGCCGCAGCAGGGGAATGCGGGCGACGTTCCGCAGATGGGTGGCGATGGCGTCGCAGCTGCCCCGAAGACGCTTCTGTGGCGCGGCCATGGATGGTGGTTGGGTGACGAAGTCGCGGCAATCTAGGGGACCTGAAGAGAAACTGAACGGCTGCAGACCCCACCACCGATGACCCTCCCTTATCACCCCCTCCAGGCGTGCTGATCGCTCAGCCATGCCTCAGCTTCAGGCGACTTCATCCTCATCGTGGGCAAAACGGTTGTAGAGAAAGTCGAGGGCCTGGTTGCGCAGTTCGTAATAGCGGGGATCTTCCATGATGTCCTCACGGTTGCGAGGTCGTGGGAAGTCAATCGTCATCACATCGCCGATGCCCGCCGCCGGTCCATTGGTCATCATCACCAGCCGATCCGCCAGAAACAGGGCTTCGTCAATGTCGTGGGTGATCATCAGAACGGTGCATTTCTGAGTGTTCCAAATCTGCAGCAGTTCCACCTGCAGCTCCTCCTTGGTGATGGCATCAAGCGCCCCGAAGGGCTCATCCAGAATCAGCACCTCCGGCCGGATCGCCAGGGCCCGGGCGATGGCGACACGCTGCTTCATGCCGCCGGAAATCTGGGTGATCAGCTTGTCGGCTGCCTTCTCCAGACCCACCAGCCGCAGGTGGTCCTCGACAATCTCCCGCTTCTCGCGGTCAGACAGGGTCGGCTTCACCGACTCAACCGCCAGCAGCACATTGTCGTAGGCGCTCATCCAGGGCAGCAGTGCATAGCCCTGGAACACCACCATGCGATCGGGCCCGGGCTTGCGGATGGGCTGGCCCCGCAGCAGCACCTGCCCGGAGGTGGGCGTGGCAAAGCCGGAGACCATGTTCAGCAGGGTCGACTTGCCACAGCCCGAATGGCCGATGACACAGACGAACTCACCCTCCTGAACCTCGAGATTGACGCCTTCGAGCACCGGATAGGGGCCGCTGGGGGTGGGGTAGACCTTGCCGAGGTCGTTGAACCGCAACAGGGGTGCCGTCGCAGTGGTGGCAGAGGTGGGGATCGTGACCATGGTGATGACAGAAAAAACAACGGCAGAAGGGCTACGACTGGCCCCTCGATCATTCACTCAGGGGCCTGGGGACCGCCAAAGAGATTTCGGCGACGCTGAAATCGCGATGCAACGACACCTGATTGAGGTAGCCAATGGGATCGTCGCTGTTGAACGGGCGGCCATCGAACAGGGCGATGCCCTGGCGCTGATAGCTCACGTCATCGAGTCCCAGTTCGCGGGCGGCGGTGCTGTAAACAGCCACACCGCAGACGCGCTCGAGAATCTCGACGTAGTTGCGGGGAAAGGGGATCTCGGCCCAGCGGGCCAGCTGGGTAAGGATCCACAGGTGTTCGCTGCGGCTGGGACGGTTCACCCCAGGACCAAAGAAGAGGTGGTGGGGCTGCCAGTCCTCCGGACCGCCGTGGGGTGCGGTCCCACCGAAACGGATCAGGTCAGGGCGCATGCCCAGGTAGCGGCGATCGCTGAGCAGCTCGCTCAGTTCCTCGGCATGGCTGGGCTCCTGGCAGTAGGCACAGGCCTCCAACAACGCCTTGACCAGGGCGATGTGGGTGTTGGGGTAGGCCAGGGCC
>CAZWFG010000070.1:0-9895 GCA_964632245.1 uncultured Synechococcus sp.
ACTGGGTGTTCCCGGCCTGGCAGCCCCATTCGGTGGCGCCATTTCGGGGCGAGGGTGAACGCTGGTCGCTGGCCTTCAACGTGCTGGCGGTGCCCGGCGCGCCGGGCCAGGGTCGCAACATCTCGCTCTCCTCGAGCCGGCCGAGACCGGGGGGATTCTGATGGCCACGGCCCACGAGGCCAGCGATCGCCGCGAGCGGTTGCTGACCTGGTGGAAGCAGGCCGGCCGCCGCGATCGTGATCAGAAACCGTGGATGGTCACCGTCGACGGTCGCTGGCCCCGGGCCGGCGAGCCCCTCGACCCCTACGGCGTGTGGGTCGCCGAGGTGATGCTGCAGCAGACGCAGCTGGCGGTGATGCTGCCCTACTGGCGGCGCTGGATGGAACGCTGGCCCGACGTGTCGGCCCTGGCCCGAGCTGACAGCCACGACCTGCTGCTGCTGTGGCAGGGGCTCGGCTACTACGTCAGGGCCCAGCGGCTGCAGCAGGGGGCCCGGCAGCTGGTGGTCACCGCTGACTGGCCCCGGGACCCCGAGGGCTGGCTGGCCCTGCCGGGGGTGGGCCGCAGCACCGCCGGCAGCATCCTCTCGTCGGCCTTCGATCTGCCCTGGCCGATCCTCGACGGCAATGTGCGCCGGGTGCTGGCACGGCTGGTGGCCTGGCCGCAACCGCCGGCCCGCGACCAGGCAACGTTCTGGCAGCAAAGCACCGACCTGCTGGACAGCCGGCGCCCCCGGGACTTCAACCAGGCCCTGATGGATCTGGGGGCCACGGTCTGCACCCCCCGCAAACCCAGCTGCAGTTGTTGCCCGTGGCAGGGATCGTGTGCGGCGTACGCTGCCGGCGATCCAGCCCGCTTCCCCGTGAAGGACGCTCCCCGCCCTGTGCCGTTCCAGGTGATCGGCATCGGCGTGGTGCTGAACGACGCCGGCGAGGTGCTGATCGATCAGCGGCTGGAGGAAGGCCTGCTGGGGGGCCTCTGGGAATTTCCGGGCGGCAAGCAGGAGCCGGAGGAGCCGATCACGGCCACCATCGCCCGGGAGCTGCTGGAGGAGCTGGCGATCGTGGTGGAGGTGGGGGATGAACTGATCACCATCGACCACGCCTACAGCCACCGGCGTCTGCGCTTCGTGGTGCACCTCTGCCGCTGGCTCGACGGCGAGCCCCGACCCCTGGCGAGCCAGCAGGTGCGCTGGGTGGCGCCAAACCGGCTGGCGGAGTTCCCCTTTCCTGCCGCCAACGCCCGCATCATCGCTGCCCTGCACGAGCGGCTGGGGTTGGCGACCCGTTGAACGGCGCTTCATGTTGAACGGCGCTTCAGAAAGGTTCCAGCTCCCGGATACCGCCACGGTTGTCATCCAGGGCGCGGTCGGTGGCCCAGCGGAAATTGGTGCCCAGCTGCTGCCAGATCACCAGTGAGCCGTCGGGCCGGACCCCCACAAGTCGGGTGGTGAACCCCATGCGGGCCCCCGCTGGCAGGAAGCTGCGCGGCACCCCCGGTCGGTCGCGGTAGCGGAGCATGGCGCCATCGGTGTGGCGCTGCAGCTCGGCCCCGGTCGCAAAGAACGGAATCGCCTCATCAGGGCAGTCGGGCTGGCCGGGGCCCGCACAGGTGACGATCTCGAGGCTGCTGCCATCGCGACGGTTGGTGATGCGGTAATGGCGGCTGCCACTGGGGATCGGATCGAACAGTGGCAGTGCCAGGGGCACCCCCGACGGATCACAGCTCACCTGCCAGGACTCCGGCAGAGAGGTGATCTGCTGCAGCCAGTTGAAGCGCGCCACCCCCAGCCGCCGTGCCGCCTCGGCCAGGGTCAGGCCCCCGCCGGGGCTGAACCGTCCCTCGACGCTGTTCCCATCGGCCCCCACCCGCACATTGACGCGGCCCCGCAGAATCGCCGCCTGGGCCGGCGTCAGCTCGGCCGGCCCCAGCGCCAGCAGCAGGCGGGCGCGGGGGTCGGGCCCCCAGCGGCAGAGCTCCTGCTCGCTTGGGGCGGCAGGGGCCTGCGGCAAGGCCGGTGGGGCCTGCGCGACCCCCAGGGCGAGGCTGGACCCGATTCCCAATAGTGCGGTACGGAACGTCACGGGCATGCCCACGACCGACGGAAGGATCCGCTGCTGGTCACTGCAGCCATCCTGGACGCAGAAGCCGGGGTGCGCATGACCGCCGTGATCTGCCTGGGGGAAGCACTGATCGACCGGCTGGAGCCCTGGGGCGGTCACCCAGGCCAGGACTGCCTCGGGGGCGCTCCGGCCAACGTCGCCTGTGCCCTGGCCCGCCTGGGCACGCCGGCAGCGCTGATCAGCCGCCTGGGGGACGATGCCCCCGGGGAAGCCCTGCGCACCTGCTGCGCCGGCAGGGGCGTGGACCTGCGCGGGCTGCAGCGGGATCCGAACCGCCCGACACGGGTCGTGCTGGTCACCCGGGATGCGCAGGGGGACCGCTGCTTCGGGGGCTTCAGCGGTGACCGCGGGCAGGGCTTCGCCGACCAGGCCCTCGACGCCACGGCGTTGCCGTCAGCCCTGTTCCAGCAGAGTCGCTGGCTGGTGATCGGCAGCATCCCCCTGGCCAGCCCGGCCTCGGCGGCGGCACTGGATCGCGCCGTGGCCCTGCAGCACGACCACGGCGGCCGGGTGGTGCTCGACGTGAACTGGCGACCCAGCTTCTGGCCCGTGGCCGCCGAGGCGGCCCGTGAACGCCTGCAGCCGCTGCTGCGGCGGGTGCAGCTGCTCAAGCTGGCCGCCGAAGAGGCGGAGTGGCTGTTCGGCAGCAGGGATCCACAGCAGGTGGCCCTGCAGCTGCCCCAGCACCCCGGGGTGGTGATCACCGACGGCGGCCATGGGGTGGCCTGGTGGCTGGCGGGCATCGCCGGACGGCGGCCCGCCCCGGTGGTGCCGGTGGCCGACACCACCGGGGCGGGCGATGCCTTTCTGGCGGGCCTGCTGCAGGGCCTGCTGCAGGGAGAGGAGCGGACTGGTGAGACGGCGGTGGAGAAGGAAGCCATGGTGGAGGAGGCCATGGCCTTTGCCTGCGCCTGTGGCTCGATCGTCTGCACGGGCCCCGGCGCCATCGATCCCCAGCCCGATGCCGCCGGTGTGCAGCGCTTCCTGGCGGATGGCACGCTGCCGGCGGTGATCCCGGCCCCCCATGAGTGACCCCAGCGGCTACCACGACCGTGTCAACCCGGATCTGCTCTGGCGGATCCCCGTCACCGCCCGCACGGTGCTGGAGGTGGGCTGCGGCAGCGGCGCCCTGGGACAGGCCTTCAAGGCCCGCCAGCCCGCCGTCACCTGGGTGGGCATCGAGGCGGAACCCACCGCCGCCGCCCGGGCCGGCGGGCGGCTCGACCATGTGCTGAGCGGCGATGTCGAAGATCCGGCCCTGGCCCTGCCTCCCCTGCCGCCCCTGGACTGCCTCATCTACGGGGATGTGCTCGAACATCTGCGCGATCCCTGGGCCTGCCTGCAGCGCCAGGCGGCCTGGCTGGCAGACGACGGGTTGCTGCTGGCCTGCATCCCCAACGTGCAGCACTGGTCGGTGCTGCAGCAGCTGCTGCAGGGCCGCTGGCCCCGGCAGGACGAGGGCCTCTTCGACCGGACGCACCTGCGCTGGTTCACCCGTCACAGCATCATCGAGCTGGTGGAGGGCTGCGGTCTGGTCCTGCATGACCTGCACCCAAGGATTTTCCGGCCAGAGCAGGCGGCCGCCTTCGTTCAACGGCTCGAGCCGGCCCTGGCGGGCTTGGGCCTCGACCGCCAGACGCTGCTGGACGGGGTTTCACCGCTGCAATACGTGCTGCGGGCCGGCCGCAGGCCGGCGCCACCGCTGCAGCTCGATGCCCTCAGCCTGCGGCCCCAGGTGGGCATGGTCGATGTGCGCATCGCCCAGCCGCTGCGGGCCCTGGCCAGCCGCCCGGGGGTGACCGCCCGGGTCAGTGCAGGGTCCCTGGCCCTGCTGCCGGCCGAGCCGCTGACGCCGCGGCTGCTGATCTGGCAGCGGCCGCGGCTCCACCAGGAGCCGGAGACGCTGGACCGGCTGCGGCTGCTGCTGCGCAACGGCTACGTGATGGTGTGCGAGTACGACGACGATCCCGACCACTGGCCGGCCATCGCCGCCAACGGACACCTGACCTTCCGGGGCGTGCACGCGGTGCAGGTGAGCACCGAACCCCTCGCAGAAGTGATCCGACCGCACAACGCTGAACTGGCTGTCTTCGGCAACACCGTCGAGAGCCTGCCTCCACCCCGGCCGCCGCTGCTGCCGGGGCAGCCCCTGCGCATCTTCTTCGGGGCCCTGAACCGCGAGGCCGACTGGGCCCCCTGGATCGACACCCTCAACGGCGTCTTCGCCGAGGCCCCGGAACAATGGGCCGTCGACGTGGTTCACGACCGCCGCTTCCACGACGCCCTTGTGCTGCCAGGGCGCAGCTTCACCCCCACCTGTGACTACGCCACCTACCGCCAGGTGATGGCCCGCTGCGACATCGCCTTTCTGCCCCTGGGCGACACCCGTTTCAACCGGATGAAGTCAGACCTCAAGGCCGTCGAGGCCGCGGCCCACGGCCTGGCGATCGTGGCCAGTCCGACGGTCTATGGCGACAGCCTCCAGGAGGGTGTGACGGGGCGCCTGTTCAGCCGTGCCGACCAGCTGCGGCAGGTGCTGCAGACGTGGCGCCAGACCCCGGGGGAGGTTCGCGACCTGGGGGCCAGGGGCCGCGCCTGGGTGGCCCGCGAGCGGCTGACCGCCCAACAGGTGCCCCAGCGTGAGGCGTGGTACCGCTCCCTCTGGGAGCGGCGGGAGGAGCTCACCCACCAGCTCCTGCAGCGGGTTCCCCAGCTGCGGGATCCGGCCTGAGCGACGGCGGCGGCTGCAACCAGAGATGGCGACCGTCACCGGCGGGCTCGAGCCGGAGCCGCCAGGCCCCACGGGGGGGCCAGCTCAGGCGTTCGGGCCATTCCACCGCCAGCAGCCAGCCCAGCTCGCGGGCGACCTCCTCCTCTTGGGCCAGCAGCTCATCCGCCGCGCCCCCCTCCGGCAGGCGGTAAAGGTCTAAGTGGACCAGGCCGGGGTAGTGCTGGGCCAGGGCGAAGGTGGGGCTGGTGACCGGCTCGACAACACCGAGGGCCTCGGCCAGGCCCTGCACCAGGGATGTCTTGCCGGCACCGAGGGGGCCACTCAGCAGCAGCAGGGCCGCCGGCGGCAGCAGGCCGGCGAGGTGGTGGCCGAAAGCCCGGGTGTCATCGGGTGTGGCCAGCACGATCGGCGGATTCAGCTCTGCCACAGCCTCCACCCCCGGTTCTGGACCCGGCACGATAGAGTCTCGCCACGGGAGCCCGAAGCCTCGGCGACTCCGCAATTTTTTCTGATCCTTCGCCGACTCCTGAACGGAGCGCTCGCTTCATGGTGGCCACACCCGATACCCTCTCCCTGGCCGGCCTTCAGGCCACCAGCACCTATGTGATCGCCGACATCGGCCTCGCCGAATTCGGCCGCAAGGAGATTGCAATCGCCGAGACCGAGATGCCGGGCCTGATGGCCCTGCGTGAGAAGTTCGGCGCGCAGCAGCCCCTCAAGGGAGCCCGCATCTGCGGTTCGCTGCACATGACCATTCAGACCGCGGTGCTGATCGAGACCCTGGTGGCTCTCGGCGCCGAGGTGCGCTGGGCCAGCTGCAACATCTTCTCCACCCAGGACCACGCCGCCGCCGCCATCGCTGCCGCTGGCGTGCCCGTGTTCGCCTACAAGGGCGAAACCCTGGATGAGTACTGGGCCTTCACCCACCGGATCATGGAGTGGGCCGACGGCGGCACGCCGAACATGATCCTCGACGACGGTGGTGACGCCACCGGCCTGATCGTCCTCGGCACCAAGGCCGAAAAGGATCTGTCGGTGCTCGACAACCCCGGCAGCGAAGAGGAAGTGGCTCTGTTCAAGAGCATCCGCCATCGCCTGGCCGAGCAGCCGGGCTGGTATTCGCGCATCTACGCCAACATCCAGGGGGTGACCGAAGAGACCACCACCGGTGTGGCGCGTCTCTATCAGATGCAGAAGGCCGGCGAACTGCCCTTCCCCGCCATCAACGTCAACGACTCCGTCACCAAGAGCAAGTTCGACAATCTCTACGGTTGCCGCGAGTCGCTGGTCGACAGCATCAAGCGCGCCACCGACGTGATGGTGGCGGGCAAGCAGGCTCTTGTTCTCGGCTACGGCGATGTGGGCAAGGGTTCGGCCCAGTCCCTGCGGGGCTTGGGAGCCACGGTGATGATCGCCGAGATTGACCCCATCTGTGCCCTGCAGGCCGCCATGGAGGGTTACCGCGTGGTGCGCATCGAGGATGTGATCGATCAGATCGACATCTTCGTCACCGCCACCGGCAACTTCCAGGTGATCCGCCATGAGCACCTGCTGCGCATGAAGGATCAGGCGATCGTCTGCAACATCGGCCACTTCGACAATGAGATCGACGTGGCTTCCCTGAAGCAGTACACCTGGGAGAACATCAAGCCCCAGGTGGATCACATCCTGCTGCCCAGCGGCAACCGGATCATCCTGCTGGCCGAAGGCCGCCTCGTGAACCTGGGTTGTGCCACGGGCCACCCCAGCTTCGTGATGAGCAACTCCTTCACCAACCAGACCCTGGCCCAGATCGAGCTGTTCACCAAGGGTGACCAATACGGCAAAGAGGTCTACGTGCTGCCCAAGCACCTGGACGAGATGGTGGCCCGCCTGCATCTCGAGAAGATCGGCGCCCGCCTGACCGAGCTCAGCCCGGAGCAGGCCGCCTACATCAACGTGCCGGTGGAAGGCCCCTACAAGCTCGACCACTACCGCTACTGATCCCCATGCACCCCCGGGGCCCCGCCCCGGGGATTGCGATCTCCGCCCGGCCCCTGGCCGGGCTTTTTTGTGCCCCAGATCGCACCGGCCCTGGACTGGTGCCATGAAACACTCACCGCCACCGGACAGACCCTCGATGCTCAGTCAGCTCAACACCGTGGTGGAGCAGTGGGTGGCCCAGTGGGGCTACCTGGGCATCTTCGCGGCCATGGTGCTGGAAAACGTGGTGCCGCCGATCCCCTCGGAGGTGATCATGCCGCTGGCCGGCTTCTATGTCGGCCAAGGCCAGCTGAACTTCGTCGGCGTCGTGCTGGCCGGCCTGCTGGGCACCGTGGTGGGTGCCCTGCCCTGGTACGGGCTCGGCCGGCTCGTCAACGAACGGCGCCTGGGGGGGTGGATCGAACGGCATGGACGCTGGCTGGGAGTGACGGCCACCGACCTGGAGCAGTCCCGGGGCTGGTTCCAGCGGCATGGCGCTGCCGTGGTGTTCTGGGGGCGGCTGATCCCCGCAATCCGCACCCTGATCTCGGTGCCCGCCGGCATCGAGCTGATGCCGTTCGGGCCCTTCCTGTTCTGGACAACGGCGGGAAGCCTGGTCTGGAACCTGGCGCTCACCTCAGCCGGCTGGCTGCTGGGCAGCCAGTGGCAGCGGGTGCTGACAGCCATCAAACCCGTGGAGGGCTGGGTCAACAAGCTGCTGGCCCTGGTGCTGTTGGGCGTGCTGCTCTGGCTGGGTCGGCGCGTCCTTCGCCGCCGCGGCCGCGCCTGATCAGAACGGCACTTCGTCATCGCCGAGGCCACCGCCGTCGCCGCCCATGGCCCCTGCGGACTGTTCGGTGTCACGGCGGGACCCGAGCAGCTCGAGCCGCTCGACCCGCACCACCGGCTTCGAGCGCTCCTCACCACTGGAACGGTCGGTCCAGCGGTCGAGCTTGAGGGAACCGATGATGCCGAGCAGCGACCCCTTGCGGACGTAATCAGCCGCCACCTGGGCCTGCTTGCCCCAGATCTCGAGATTGAACCAGTCGGGCTCATCGTCGCGGCTGCGCCGGTTGACGGCCAGGGTGAGGTTGGCGACGACGCTGCCAGACTCGAAATAACGCACTTCGGGATCGCGGCCGGCACGGCCGACCAGGGTCACGGAATTGACGCCCATGGGGTCTCCTTGGAAAAACGACGGATGAACGGTTGGTCAATGATGCGCCAGGCGAACCCGGCACCCACCCTCTGAAGTTCCACAGATCCGGGCGGTTGTCACAGGTCACCCCGGTCCATCCCCCTATGATCCAGCGGCTGCCCTCTCGTCTCGATCGGGCCCACTCCTGCCTCGGAAGCTCTGTGTTCCTGCGACGTTTTCAGCTCTCCCGCGACATCGGGATCGATCTGGGCACCGCCAACACCCTGATCTACGTCTCCGGGCGGGGCATCGTGCTCCAGGAGCCGTCGGTGGTGGCCATCGACCTGGACCGGGGCACCCCCATGGCCGTGGGGGAAGAAGCCAAGCTGATGCTGGGCCGCACCCCCGGCAACATCCGCGCCGTCCGGCCCCTGCGGGATGGGGTCATCGCCGACTTCGACGCGGCGGAGCAGATGATCAAGTACTTCATCCAGAAGGGCAATGAAGGCCGCGGCATGGTGGCCCCCCGCCTGGTGATCGGCATTCCCAGCGGCGTCACCGGCGTTGAACGTCGGGCCGTGCGCGAGGCCGGCCTGGGGGGAGCACGGGAGGTGCATCTGGTCGATGAACCGGTGGCGGCCGCCATCGGCGCCGGCCTGCCCGTCACCGAGCCGGTGGGTTCGATGATCGTCGACATCGGTGGTGGGACCACCGAAGTGGCCGTGCTCAGCCTGCAGGGCACCGTCATTTCGGAGTCGGTGCGGGTCGCCGGCGACGAGCTGAGCGACGCCATCGGCAACTACCTGAAGAAGGTGCACAACCTGGTGGTGGGGGAGCGCACCGCCGAAGAGATCAAGATCCGGATCGGCTCGGCCTTCCCCGACGACGACTTCGACCAGACCACCATCGACGTGCGCGGCCTGCACCTGCTCTCGGGCCTGCCTCGCACGATCAGTGTCCGCGCTGGCGACGTGCGCGAAGCGATGGTCGAGCCCCTCAACGTCATCGTCGAAGCGGTCAAGCGCACCCTTGAGCGCACCCCCCCGGAACTGGCGGCCGACATCGTCGACCGGGGCATCATGCTCGCCGGTGGTGGTGCCCTCGTGCGGGGCATCAGCGACCTGATCAGCCACGAGACCGGCATCCTCACCCACGTGGCCGAAGATCCCCTGCTGTGCGTCGTCAACGGCTGCGGCCAGGTGCTGGAAGACTTCAAGCGCCTGGGTCGCGTCCTCGACGCCGGCGATTACCACCGCTCCACCACCTGACGCCATGGTGCTGGGTCGGCAGTTCGCGCGGCTGGCCGATCGCCGCATCCTGCTGGCCTACTGGCCATGGCTGCTGGTGCTGATCGGCCTGGTGCTGGTCAGGGTCTCGAAGGGAGCCCCTCTGGTTGATCTCTATGCCCTGCTGAGCCGCCCCTTCTGGCCTGGCACCGCCCAGTCCGAATGGGTGCGCCAGGCCCAAAGGCTCGAAGATCAGCAGCGCATCGCCCAGCTGGAGCATCAGCTGGAGCAGCTGCGCCAGGGTTCGGCCCGGCCGGTGAAGGGTGCCGCCGGCATCCGTGCCGCGGTCATCAGCCGCCGCAGCGAAGGCTGGTGGCAACAGCTCGAGCTCGGAGCCGGCAGTCTGCAGGGGGTCCGGGCGGGAGCTGCGGTGACGGGTCCGGGACCGGCGGCCCTGGTCGGCAGGATCGTCAGCGTCACCCCCACCACCGCCAGGGTGGCCCTGCTCACCGACCCCGCCAGCCGCGTCGGCGTCGAGCTGCGCGGCAACGGCAGCCAGGGCCTGCTGCGGGGCATGGGCACCAGCCGACCGCAGCTGCAGTTCCTCGACAAGGACGTGGAGGTGCAGCCGGGGGATGTGGTGGTGACCTCCAGTGCCAGTTCGCTGTTTCCACCGGGCCTGGTCGTGGGGGTGATCCAGAGCGTTGATCAGCAG
>CAZWFG010000071.1:0-9854 GCA_964632245.1 uncultured Synechococcus sp.
CGCGGGCATCGGGCAGGGCCCGGCCCACGATCACGCTCATGGCGTACTCGAGGTACGAGCGCGACATCTCGTTGCGCAGGTCGGTCTGGATGATGCGTTCGCTGGAACCACCCGGGTTCGTGGGTCCGGTGGAATCCGTCATGCCCTGCTCCGCCCTGTGATCCAGGAACACCCAAGATTAACGAAGACTCCGCCCGCTGATGGCCTTTCCGGCCCGGACCATCGAAGACCTGCGGGAACGGCAGCGGCGGGGGCAGCTGCGGGCGACCACGGCCCTTGACTTCCGCCGTCGGGTGGCCGCCCAGGGACTGGCCGCCGCCTATGCCGACACCGACGTGCTGGCGGCGGCAGGGGCCGAGTTCACCGACCAGGGGCTCGTCACCATCAGCCTCGGTCCGGCCGACCCGCCCCTGCGCATCCGCCGGGCCCTGCTGGCCGACATGACCCTCGAGGGAGGCTTCGGGGCGGGCGAGCTCTGCCTGCCCATCGGTGGCGGCCTGGGTGGTGGCGGCCGCCGCGGCGGGGCCCACGTGCTGGCCGATCTGCTGGCCGGTCGGGAACTGCCCCTGGCGCTCCAGGGCGAAGTGACGCCGCTGCACCCGCGGCGGGACCTGGTCACCGGCATCGACCGGCGCCATCTGAGCAACGGGCGGTTGCTGCTGCAGCGGGGGCTGGTGGAGGGGGGGGTGGTGGCCGTCAGCAGCGCCGAAGGGGTGCTGGCCAGCCCCTATGGCCCGCTGCTGGGCCCCTACGGCAACGCCCTGTTCACCGGCAGCGGCGCCCGCAGCATCGGCCACAGCATGCCGGGGCTGCTGGGGCTGGGCCCCGGCATGCCGGTGCTGGTGGCCGGGGCGATCGGGCAGGTGCTGGGACCCGGCAGCGGCCACCAGCCGGGCACCCGCCGCCAACCGGGGGGACAGGCCCGGGCCCCCGGGGCCAGCCTCGCCCTCAGTGCCCCCCTGACGGATCTGGAGCCCCGCTGGCTGCGACCCGCTTTCTTTGAGGGCCACGGGGCCAGCCTGCTGGTGGCAGTGGCTGCACCGGTGCCGTTGCTGGGGGAGCAGCAGGCCCGCCAGGCCGCGGCCAGCGATGCTGAACTCGAAGTGCCGGTGCTCGATTTCTCGATCCCCCGACGGGTGCGGCCGGGGTTCGGCACCGTCACCTATGCCGAACTGCTCGGCGGTCGCATCCAGGTGGACGGCCACCGCCTGCCGGTGGGACCTGCCTGCAGCCTGCGGCTGGCTGATGAAATCGCCGAGGAACTGGTGCAGCAGCTGCGCGACGGCCGTTTTCCCCTCGGCCCCGCCGCGGCCCTGCCGACAGTCCAGCCACCGCCGCCTCTGGAGGGCTGAGGCCTGGCGGGACCCATAAACTCCCGCCGTTGGCACGCCAAGGCATGAACACCCCCGAAACGCCCGACCCCCAGCAACCCGAGGTGGTGACGCCGCCGCCGATGGCGGTCCAGGAGCAACCCACCCCCGCGGTGGAACCCGTGAACGTGGAACCGGTGAACGTGGCAGCCGTGGAGGTGGAACCGGTCAACGTGCCAGCCGCGGCAGACGCCATCCTCGAGACCGTGGTGCTGCCGGCCGCGACCGAAGCCGGCGGTGGCGAGGCAGGGGGCGAGTGGCAGGAGCTGCTCGACCGCCTCAATGGCTGGCTGGGGGAGGGCCGGGCGAGAGAGCTGTGGCAGCAGAGCCAGCGCCCGCTCAAGGCCCTGGCGGCGGCCCTGGCCCTGCTGCTGGTGCTGCGCCTGCTGGGATCGGTGCTCGGCGCCCTTGACGGGGTCCCGATGCTGCCGCGGCTGCTGCAGTTGGTGGGCCTGATCTGGATCGGTGTCTACAGCAGCCGCCACCTGGTGCGCAGCGACAGCCGCCAGCAACTGGTGGCCAAAGTGGAAGGCGTGTGGTCCTCGGTGGTCGGCCGCGCCGATTGATACTTTGAACCTCTGTCCGGATCAAGGTCGTCGGTGAACATCCAGCTGGGCCGCTCCCGCACCGTGCGCCGGGCCTACGGGATCGATGAGATCGCCCTGGTGCCCGGCGGACGCACGGTCGACCCCGAGGTCACCGACAGCCGCTGGAGCATCGGTGGGATCGAACGCGAAATCCCGATCATCGCCAGCGCCATGGATGGCGTGGTTGATGTGGGTGTGGCCGTGGAACTCAGCCGACTGGGGGCCCTGGGGGTTCTCAATCTCGAGGGCGTGCAGTGTCGCTACGACGATCCCGAGCCGGTGCTGGACCGGATCGCCGCCGTCGGCACCGACGCCTTCGTGCCGCTCATGCAGGAGCTCTACAGCCAGCCGGTCCGTGAGGATCTGATTCGGCGGCGCATCGCCGAGATCCGCGACCGGGGTGGCATCGCTGCCGTGAGTGCCACCCCGGCGGCGGCCCTGCGGTTCGGCAAGGCTGTGGCCGAGGCCGGTGCCTCACTCTTCTTCGTGCAAGCCACGGTGGTGAGCACCGAGCACATCGGACCGGCCGGCCGTGAGACCCTTGATCTGGCCGACCTGTGCGCCAACCTGGGCGTCCCCGTGGTGGTCGGCAACTGCGTCACCTATGAGGTGGCCCTGCAGCTGATGCAGGCCGGCGCGGCCGGCATCATGGTCGGCATCGGCCCAGGTGCCGCCTGCACCTCCCGGGGGGTGCTCGGTGTCGGCATTCCCCAGGCCACCGCCGTGGCCGACTGTGCCGCAGCGCGGGACGATCACGCAGCGGCCACAGGTCGCTACGTGCCCATCGTGGCCGATGGCGGAATCGTGACCGGCGGCGACATCTGCAAATGCCTGGCCTGCGGCGCCGATGCCGTGATGATCGGCTCCCCCATCGCCCGGGCGGAGCAGGCGCCGGGACGCGGCTTTCACTGGGGCATGGCCACCCCCAGTCCGGTGCTGCCCCGCGGCACCCGAATCCGCGTCGGCACCACAGGCAGCCTCGAAAAGATCCTGCGGGGGCCTGCCAGCCTCGACGATGGCACCCAGAACCTGCTTGGCTGCATCCGCACCTCCATGGGCACCCTGGGGGCACGCACCCTCAGGGAAATGCAGCAGGTGGACGTGGTCGTGGCCCCGTCCCTGCTCACCGAAGGCAAGGTGTACCAGAAGGCGCAGCGTCTGGGCATGGGCAAGTGACCCGTCCCAAGTCTCAGGCGTCGCAGGCGCTAGCCTGAAGCCGTGGGGCTTCGGCCACACACTCCTCACACCACCCCGCCCGGCGCGTCCGGGCTTTCGTCTTCAAGCTTCGTCGCCGACGGACGCCCGGCCGCGGAGCCATTGCTAGATTCCAAAACCAGCACCACCCGAGTCCATGTCGACTGCCACCCCCGTCACGGATGCCTCCTTCGATCAGGACGTGCTGAAGAGCTCCGTGCCGGTGCTCGTGGATTTCTGGGCCCCCTGGTGCGGTCCCTGCCGGATGGTGGCTCCGATCGTCGACGAGATCGCCAAGGATTTTGAGGGCCGGATCAAGGTCGTCAAGCTCAACACCGACGAGAATCCCACCGTTGCCAGCCAGTACGGCATTCGCAGCATCCCCACATTGATGGTGTTCAAGGGAGGGGAAAAGGTCGACACTGTGGTGGGCGCCGTCCCCAAGACCACCCTGGCCGGCACGATTTCCAAGTACCTCTGACACCATTGGTGTGCAAGTCCAACCCCTGCCGGACGCCATCCGGAATCACCTCAGTGACCTCGCCAGGGAACTGAACGACCACAGCCACGGCGAGGTCGCCTGTCGGGTGCTGGAAACCCTGGTGCGCATCAGCCGCTCCGATGCCGATGCCTCCGACTGGGAGATCATCGACGGGACGCTGGCCGACATGGCCGACGGCTTCAGGGTGTTTCACCCCCATCGCAGCACCCGCAAGGTGGCGATCTTCGGTTCGGCGCGCACGCCTGTCGACGATCCGGTCTATCGACTCGGCATCGAGGTGGCGGCAGCGGCCGTCGCGGCCGGCTTTGAGGTGATGACCGGTGCCGGTGGGGGCGTCATGGAGGCCGCCAATCGTGGCGCGGGAGCGGGGCAATCCTTCGGCCTCAACGTTGACCTGCCGTTCGAACAGGAGGCCAATCCCTACATCAACGGCAGTGACCGCCTGCTGACCTTCCGCTACTTCCACACCCGCAAGCTCTTTTTCCTGCGGGAAACCGATGCCGTGGTGGTGCTGCCCGGCGGCTTCGGCACCCTCGATGAACTGTTCGAGGCCCTCACGCTGATCCAGACGTCCCGCAACCCTCCCGTTCCGGTGGTGCTGGTCTGCCCGGAGGGCGACGACTACTGGCATCGCTGGCACGCCTACGTGAACCGGGCCCTGGATGACCGCGGCCTCATCTCCCCCGAAGACCGGCAGCTCTACGGCACCGCCCACACCGCCGATGAGGCGGTCCGACAGGTCCGGCGGTTCTACCGGGTCTTCGATGCCTCACGGTTCCGGGGGGACCATCTGCAGCTGCTGCTCCACTGCGCTCTGCCCGCCGGGGTGCTGGACGATCTGAACCGACGCTTCGCCGACCTCCTGATCAGCGGTCGCATCAGCACGCTGCCTTGCAGCGGTCCAGATGGTCAGCGTCGCGATTGCCTGGAACTGCTCTTTGACCAGCGCCAGGTGGGACGGTTGTATGAACTCATCCAGCATCTGAACAGCCTCGACCTGCCGAACAGCGATCCCCTCGAGCACCCCGAGCGCCGGCTGGCGCTGACCCCCTGAGGCGCCATGATCGGCGTGATCGATTACGGCATGGGCAACCTCCACTCGGTGGAGAAGGCCCTCGATCGACTTGGGGCGCCATGCCGTCGCATCGATCACCCGGATGCCTGTGACGAGCTGCAAGCCCTCGTGCTGCCCGGCGTCGGCGCCTTTGATCCGGCGGTGGAACGCCTGCGCCAGGGGGGCTGGGACGCTCTGCTGCGCCAATGGCAGACCGACGCCCGGCCGCTGCTGGGGATCTGTCTCGGACTGCAGCTGCTGTTTGACGGCAGCGACGAGGGCCAACAGGCCGGCCTTGGGCTGCTGGCCGGCAGGGTGGAGGCCCTGCCGGCCGAACCCCGGGAGCCGCGACCCCACATGGGCTGGGCTCCGCTGCTGCCCGACCGGGCGACCCCCCTGCTGGACCCTGCGGCTTCACCGCCCTGGATGTACTTCGTCCATTCCTTCGCGGCCGTCCCCCGTGATGACGCCTGCGTCACCGCCCGGGTCGCCTACGGCGGCACGACCGTGGTGGCAGCCGTGGGTCGCGGTGCCCTGCAGGCCGTGCAGTTCCACCCCGAGAAATCGGGTCAGGCGGGTCTGCAGCTGCTGCAGCGCTGGCTGGCCAGCCTGCCGTGAGCCTGCGGCTCAGCAACGGTCGACGACTGCTGAGCCCCCCTGGCGATCGGGCTCGGCCCACGGCCGCAAGGGTGCGTGAGGCCCTCTTCAACCAGCTGCAGGGGGCCGTGGCTGGCCGGTCGTGGCTCGAGCTCTGTTGTGGCAGCGCCGCCATGAGCTGTGAAGCCCTGCTGCAGGGGGCGGAGCGGGTGCTGGCGGTGGAGCAGGACCACCGCCTGGCCGTGGTGGCGCGACGCAATCTGGAGGCCCTCGGTGAGGCCTACGGCGGTCGTTGGCAGGTGGTGACCGCGGATGTGCGGCGCTGGCTGAAACAGGATCGGCGCAGCCGATCGATCAGAACGCCTGGCCACGGCTGCGAAGGACCGTTTGATTTCGTGTATGCCGATCCCCCCTACCGCGCAGGTCTCTATGGAGCAGTGCTGGAGGGTCTGCAGGACGGACAGTGGCTCAGCCCCCGCGGTCGGGTCTGGCTGGAGGCCGCAGTTGATGGCATGCCGGCACTGACGGAGGGATGGCGGGAACTCCGCCGACGCCGATACGGCAACACGGTGCTGCTGGAGGTGACGCCGGCGTCAGCCGCCCAGGGCGCTGCCACCGCGGCGGTACTGGTTCCAGGCGGCGACGAACAGGCCGAGGAGGGTGACGGGGATCAGGCCCAGAACGATGCCGCAGAGCAGGGGTTCGATCATGGGACCGGGTCTGGAGAGAACTGACGCTGCAATCTATCTGCAGAGGCGCCAATGTGGTGGGCAGTGTGAACGGGAGCGAGCGTTGAGCAGCAGCGAATCCGTGGCGGTGGCCCCGGGCCGCACCGGGCTGATCGCCGCCCTGGCGGTGCTGGCGCTGGCGGCGGCGCTGGTGGTGGCCCTGGTGCTGCTGCTGCCGGCCCGCCATGACCCCTACACCCGCAGCAGCCTCGCCCTCGCCGGCGATGCCGAACGGGGTGGACGGCTCTTTCTGATCAACTGCGCCGGCTGCCACGGCATCGCCGGTCAGGGTCTGGTGGGCCCGCGACTGCAGGGGGTCGACCAGCGCCGCAGCGACGTCTGGCTGATCCGCCAGGTCACCAGCGGCCGCACCCCGCCGATGCCGCGCTTCCAGCCCGATCCCCAGGCCATGGCCGATCTGCTCGCCCACCTGCACACCCTGCACTGACCGACCCGCTGGACAGCCGCCTCTGCGTGGTGCTCGTTGAACCCGCCGGCCCCCTGAACGTGGGCAGCGTGGCCCGACTCTGTGCCAACTACGCAGTCCCGGAACTGCGCCTGGTGGCCCCCCGCTGCGATCCGCTCGCCGATGAGGCCCGCCGCATGGCCGTCCACGGCATTGAGCTGCTGCGGCAGGCCCAGCTCTTTCCCTCCCTGACCGCCGCCATCGCCGATTGCCGCCGGGTGGTGGCGGCCAGCGGCCGCGAGGGTGGCCCGATCGCCCCCCTGGCGCCCGAAGAGGCGCTCGCCTGGTTGCGCACGCCCGTGGAGGGGCCGGCGGCCGTGGCCCTGGTGTTCGGGCGGGAGGACCGGGGGCTCGACAGCCAGGAGCTGGGCCAGGCCGGACGTCTGCTGCGGATTCCGACACCGCCGGGCTACGGCTCCCTCAACCTGTCCCACGCCGTGGCGGTCTGCCTGGCGGCGGGCCAACGCGGCCGGCCCGGCCCGCAAGGGCCCCCTGGAGAGACAACAGGTCCCCTGCCCCCCCGCCAGGCGGTGGAGGATCTGCTCGCCGACGCCGAGGACCTGCTGCTGGAGGTGGGTTTTCTGCACCCCCACACGGCCCGGGCGCGCATGGCCGGGGTGCGGGAGCTGCTGCGTCGGGCCGAAGCCCTGCCCGGCGAACTGGCCCTGCTGCGGGGCATGGTGCATCAGCTGCGCTGGGCCTGCCGCCGTGGCAGCGACGGCGGTTCTGGATAACTTGGGCTGCCGATGGGATCTGCCGTGCTCCACCGTTCCCCTGTGTCGCGCCGACGGGTCGACCGCGAGGCCGGCTGGGCCCAGCCGATCCTGCTGCTGCTGCGCCTGCTGATCCTCGGCATCGGCCTGGGGCTGCTCACGGGCACCGCCCTGCGGATGCTGGCCCCGCGGCTGAGCCCGGGGGCCCCGCCGCTGCTGCGCCTGCCGATGGCCCCACCGGCCCTGAGGCCGAGCCAGGGCCTGGGGCAGTTCGAGCCTCGCCAGCAGGACACCGACCTGTCGGCCCGCTGGGCCCGCATCGCCGCCGGCCAGAAGGATCTGACGGTGGGGGCCTTCCTGCTGGTGCTCGACGACGGTCGCTATGCCGAACTGCACCCCGATCGTCCGCTGCCGGCAGCCAGTTCGATCAAGACACCCATCCTCTTGGCTGCACTGGAAGCCGTGGACCAGGGACGGGCCCGCAGCGACGAGAAGCTGCCCCTGACCAAGACGGTGGTGGGTGGCGGCTCGGGCTGGATGGCGGCCCAGCCCCTGGGCAGCCGCTTCGCGTTTGACGAGGTGGCGACCGAAATGATCCGTGTCAGCGACAACACCGCCACCAACCTGCTGATCCAGCGGCTCGGAGGCAAGGAGGCCCTGAACCGCCGCTTCCAGCAGCTGGGGCTCAGCGGCACCGTCATCCGCAACTGGCTGCCTGACCTTGAGGGCACCAACACCACCAGCCCCCGGGATCAGGCCCGCACCATCGCGTTGGTCGAGACCGGCCGCGAACTGTCGCCCCGGGGGCGGGACCGCTTCCGCTCGATCCTGGGCACCTCGGGCACCGACACGCTCATCCCCAGCGGCTGGCTGCGGGGTGTCGGCGGCGCCGCCGCCGCGGCCGGCAACGACGTCAACGATGGTCTGCTCAGCCGGGGGGTGCGGGTGCTGAACAAGACCGGCGACATCGGCACCGCCTACGTCGATTCGGCGCTGATCGAGCTGCCCGACGGGCGGCGGGCCGTGGCCTCCTTCATGGTCAAGGGGCCCTTCAACGACCCCCGCTCCACCGACATGATCAGGGCCCTGGCCGCCGCCGCCTCCCAGAGCCTGAACCGCTGACCCCCATGCACCGCCGTCTGCTGCTGATCAGCCTCGCCGCCGCCGCCGCTGCCCTGCCCGGGCGGCTGCAGGCCCAGGCAACACCTGCCGCCACCACCGAGCAGCTGCGTCCCCAGGAGGTGCGGGCCCTGCCCGGCGGCCTCGACCGGGTGCCGATGGTCAACGACAACAACCCCGAGGTGGTCAAGGGTCCCGGCATCCTCCTGTCGACCTTCGATGGCCGCGGGCGAGGCGTGCCGACCGCCCATCTCGACGTGCCCCTCGAAGGGCCGTTTGAGCTCTTCAGCCACCACATCTTCGCCGGCCAGGGTCGTGAACCCTCCAGCACCCTGTGGCTGGGGGTGGTGGTCGGCAACCGCAGCGACCGGCCGCTGCGGCTGCGGGTGCCCGCCGGTGCCAGCTGGCTGTCACAGCCCGATGCCCCCTTCCTGCCCCTGCCCGGCCAGCTCGAACACGACGGCACCAGCGTCTACGCCGGCCCGGGCGGCCGTGTCGCGGGCGACCTGCTGGCCGGCGTCCCCAGGTCAGCGGCGCTGCCCGCCGAGCTGACCCTGGCGCCACGGGCCACAGATCTGCTGCTCGCCCTGCCGGTGCCCGTGCGGGGACTGGATCCACTGCTCAACGGCCGCACGCTGCAGCTGCGCCTCGACAGCGATGGTCCGGTGTCCCTGGCGACCCTGGCCCTGATCGGCGGCGAAGCCCCCCCGCCCCGGCAGGACTGGCTGGCCCTGCTGGAGGGGGAGCTGAGCGAGAAGGAGCACCCACCCACCCCACGGGGAGCACCGGGACGGATCGTTTACTCCAGGGTCAGCGGAGTGCAGACCGGCAGCCGCTGGAGCGGTGTGCTGAGCGACCCGGGGCGGCCTGATCTGGTGATCGGCGAGCGGCCGGTGTCATGGCCCCTCGCCAGCCTGGTGGGCGGCACCCTGGGCACCGGCCAGGTGCAGTCGGCTCCGCTCAGGGCCTTCTATCCCGGCACCGCCTGGGAGGCCCATGGCAACTACGGCGTGCTCTACGACCTTGATCTGCCGCTGCACAATCCGTCGCCCCATCCCCAGACCCTCAGCCTTGGGCTGGAGATGCCCCTCAAGGGCGACCGCAACGAGGGGGGACTGCGGTTCCGTCAACCGCCGGGGTCGGCAGTGTTCTTCCGGGGCAGCGTCGAGCTGCGGGGGCTGCCGGGGGGCGGCCGCCGCTTCCTGCATCTGGTGCGCCGCCAGGGGGAGGCGGGCGAACCTCTCACCACCGTCAGCCTGGCCCCCGGGGAGCGGCGGCGGCTGCGGGTGCGGCTGATCATCCCCGCCGACATCACCCCGGTGCCGGTGCTGACGGTGGCGCCTGTGAAACAATCCGGTTCCTGACGCCCCTCCTCCGTGACTCAGGCCGCCAAGCGCAGGGTCTACCCCTTCACCGCCATCGTGGGCCAGGCGGAAATGAAGCTGGCCCTGCTGCTCAACGTCATCGATCCGCGCATCGGCGGCGTGATGATCATGGGCGACCGGGGCACCGGCAAGAGCACCA
>CAZWFG010000072.1:0-9833 GCA_964632245.1 uncultured Synechococcus sp.
AACATTCTGTTTGTTCCGATGATGGCCACCCCGTGAACGGGGTGGCCTTTTTTATTGGATGATTGAACTGTGGTTGCTCTTCTCACGGCTCAAGCAAAGACGCTGAAGAGATGGATGAGGCTGTCGCGGCATGGCGTCATGCTCTGGAACCGCCATGGCTGCATTGATCTTGGTGCCTCATTCGCCTTCCATAGTCTTCAATCAATCCTGCCTTTTCTGCTGTTGTGTCTTGGCCTTGGGGCCTGGTTTTTTGGCCGGGAGACAGAGACCTTCAATTCCATTGTCAAAACGGCTGAAAACCTCTTGCCTGCCCCGGCCAGCCGTCTGTTGGTCGATGGCCTGGAGGCCCTTGTTCGCCAGGCGAGGGGGGCAGGCATCATTGGTGCATTGGCCCTTCTGGTCAGTGCTGGGAATGCTGCCCTCTCATTGCAACGAGGTGCTGACCGTCTTTGGGGGCTGTCGGGACTGGCGCTACAGCAACCCGTCTCTTGGAGAGAGGCTGTCAGGCACTGGTTGATGATGCGTCTAAAGGCCAGCGTTGTGGCTTTGCTGCTGGCGGTGGTTCTGGTGCTGAATCAGCTGGTGAGCCCTCTGCCTCAGTTGGCTCGCATCTTGTCTTCATTCCCAGATCTGCTTCTGCCTGGGGGGCTTCCTCCTGCCGGTGCAGGGGCCACCCAGGGGGCTCTTGATGCGTTGCTGGGTTGGAGTGGACTGCTGCTGCTGGCACTTCTGTTGCTCTGGGTTTTGCCATCGCGGCCCCCAGCCTGGCGGTCAATCCTTCCTGGGGCCTTCATCACGGCCACGGCCCTCCTTCTGGCCAAGCCGCTGTTGCTGCATCTGGTGTTGTGGTTGGGGCGCAGGTTCCAGGCCTATGGGGTTCTCGGAGGGGTCCTTGTGCTCACGCTCTGGGTTTGGTTGGTGGGTCTTCTGCTTTATCTCGGCATGGTGGTCGGTGTCACCTGTTCCACCGGACGGAGATCCGCACGCCTGGATCTTCTCTCAATGGGGGGATCTCCCACAGACTGAGTTCACCTCTCAAGGTCTCCATGACCCGCTTTCTGTTGGTGCGTCGACGCCCGCTGCCGCTGCCGGTGTTGGTGGCAGGTGGTCTGTCGGTGTTGCTGCTTGCACCGCTGGCGTTGGTGACACTGGTACCAGCGCTCGTGCTGTTGATGGTCAGCATTGCCGCCGGTGTCGGGATTGTTCTTTCGGCCTGGGCCATGGTCGAACTGCTGGCGTGGCTGGAACGGTGGTTGGAGCGGGACGCACGCTTCCGCAGTTGAAGACCTTCTGCCGGACCTGGATGCTGTGAATCAGTCCTCGTCTGTCTCCAGCACCGTGACCTGCACAGCTTCCACAGCACGATGGTGGTTGATGGCGTCACCGTATTCGCGAGCGGTCAGACGGATGGCTTCGCCAGCTGCCTGCATGAACAGAACATTCACGCCGGCCCCGAGAATCACTCCCCCCACCGGCAGCCAGCGCATGGAGACGGGGCCCAGACGACTCAGCATGCGGGAGGTGAGCTGTTCTCCAAGTCGTTGTTGCAACCGCTGCAGCAGGGGCCGTGAGAGACCTGTGATCAGCTGGGTCATTGCTTGCTCAGTGGCCCGGTAACCCAATAAACGAATGAGTTCATTGGCACCAAGACCGAGGAGCGCACCGATCAGGATCGGTCGATGTTGTTCTTCATTGAGGTGCACTCCATGCAGAGCAAAGACGGCTGCAGCCAGTTCCAGTTCGGTGTACAGAAAGTAAAGAACATCACCACCTCCGGTGGCCATGGACAGGACTCCACCAAGGCCGGCCAAGGCCCCGCTGGCCCCACTACGCCAGAGGGATCTGCGGATGGCGAGGTTCACCAGGCTCTCGAGGCTGGCGTCAGGTTGTTCCAGCTTCAGCCGTTGCGCCCAGGCGATTCCCTGCGTCTGGGCCCGCTGCAGCCCTGCGCTCACGACAGGCATGTCGAGCAGACGCAGCAACAGCGCCGGTGAGGGAGGCGGTGCTGAGCTGGTCATGGCGACGTTCCAGTGTTGACCGCTGCCCCTGAGATCTCTTCAGCGTGGAGGTGGCGTTCCCTCAGCAGCAGAAAGAGAGGCACACCGAAGGCAAAGGCGATGCCCATGCTGAACAAAATGGGCCACAGCCCATGGCGCAGCTTCAGCCGTCGCCGTTCAGTCTCCATCCAGATCACCACGGCAGTGGATCCGAAGAGGAGGTCGTAACTCAGGGACTGGGCCGCGGCATTCACCCCTGCCTGACGGATGAAGTCGGCGATGTCGAACCCTCCGCCACTGGCCTGCACAAATGCCAGGTTGGCACTCTGGGTCGAAAGCAGGCCGCCGATCGCGAGGCTGATGTAGGCGACCTGCCGCAGGCTGGAGCCGAGTCCAGGGGGAAGGGTCATGGTTGTGTCTCCGTCCAGGGCATCACTTCAAGGGTTTCAGGATCGAGCTGTTGAATCTGCTGACTGACCTCGCTGAGGATCTCGCGGCATCGGCATTCCCAGGCCATGGCGCGGCCATAGACCCCCGGCAGCTCTTCGAGAGCCAGATCATCCCGTTGCAGTTCGGCCAGGCAGGTTTCCAGTGCCTGTTGGGCTTGGGCGAAGCTGCTGCCGCTGGTGTCCACTGTCGTGGTGGCGTCGCCCTGTGGGATGGAGTCGTCCCCCTGGACCGGGGCGACCGTTCGGGAGCTGGCGCGGGCCTTGGGCATCGTTTCCTGGGGCTCAGGCACCATTGCTTTGTTCAGGTTGCCACGCTTCCACCACCAGGTGAAGAGTGCCTGTGGCCAGCTGGGCCCGGATCCGTTCCCCTGTCGGAAGGCCCGCACCAGTCCTCAGCACGGTGCCATCGTTTCGACGCAGCACGGCGTAGCCGCGCTGCAGTTGGCGGTTCGGTTCGAGTGCCGCCAGCAGACGGCCCTGACCCTGCAGGCGCAGCTGGGACCGCTCGAACAGTCGGCGGATGCTCTGCTGCAGTCGGCTTCGCTCGACACGGGCAAGCTGCTGCAGGCGACCTCGCAGGATCTGACCCGACAGCAGCCGCCGCCGCTCCCGCAGCTGATCCAGCGAACGCGTGAGATCCAGGCGGTCGGGCAGCACGGCCACCACGGCGGCTGTGGGTGTGGCGGCCCGCAGGTCCGCGATGAGATCAGCCACGGTCAGATCATCTTCGTGGCCGATGCCTGTCACCAGTGGCACCGGCAGCCGGGCGAGTTCCCGGGCCAGGTCTTCGCCATCAAATAGAGCCAGGTCTTCCCTGTTGCCGCCTCCACGGGCCAGCACCACCACATCAACCCCCCAGGACTGCCATCGTTCACGGCACCGTTCCAGCAGGGCGCAGAGGTCGCGCTCCACAGGACCCTGGACAGGGATCGGTAGCACCAGCAGATCACAGGCTGGCCAGCGGTTGGCGGCTGTGCGCAGCAGGTCTGCCAGTGCCGAGCTTGGCGAGGCCGTCAGCAGGGCGATGCGTCGGGGCAGCTGCGGCAGGGGGCGTCGGCGGCTCGGATGCAGCAGTCCTTCGGACTCCAGCCGATCCCGCACCTGCTCAAATCTCCGCAGCACCGTGCTCAGGCTTGGGCGCAGATCCAGCACCTGCACGCTCAAGGTGGCCCGGGCAGGCCAGAAGTTGAGCTTGCCCACCACCATGACCCCATCGCCGTCCTCCGGCACCAGGCTCAGCTTTGCGAGGGTGCTGGCCCACACCACGGCCCCGATGGAGGCATCCCCATCGGACAGGGTGAGCCAGAGGTGGCCTTTGCGCACCTGCGGCTTCACAACCCTTGCTTCCAGCAGGAACCGCGGAACGAAGCCCCGCTCAAGCAGAACGCCGATGGCCGCATTCAGCTCGGAAATGCTGAACCGCGGCAGATCCATCAGTGGCTGAGCTGCCGGTAGCAGATCCACCACCAGAGGCTGAGCGCGCTGGCACCGAGGGCCACGGCCTGGCCCCAGGGGCTGTCAAACCGCACGAAGCCCACGACCGCTGTGGCAATGGCGCTGCTGAGCAGTCGTGATCCATCGCGTCGATTGCCCACGAAAAGCCGCATGGCACCTGGGAACCCTTAGATCACCCTATGCCCCCGCAGGCACGACTAGCCTTGGCGGGCCTGCCACGGCCTGACCCGCCTTCGGCCATGGGACGTGTGCTGTTCGAAAGGCAGGTGCAGGTCGCGATCCCGTCGGATCCACGACTGGTGCTGGTCACCGATCTCGATGGCACGTTGCTGGCCGGTGACCGCGATGATCGACTGACCCTGTACCGCTGGCTGGCCAGGGAACGGGAGCACGTCCTGCATCTGTTTGCCACGGGCCGTGATCTCCGGTCGATCGGCCTGCTCTTCGAGGATCCTCTGCACGCTGAACTCGCCAGGCCGCATCTGGTGATCGGCGATGTGGGCTGCACCGTGGCCTGCGGCCAGTCGCTCCAGGAGGTTCCTCTGGTGGTGGAGGCCATCGAAGAGCGCTGGCGCGGCTTCGCTGAGCGGGTGCTGCAGTTGACCCGGGGCCAACGGGGGCTAAGCCCGCAGCCGGTCGCAAGCCGACGTCGCCATGCGTTCCATGCAGAACCCGAGGTGCTGGATCCCCGGCTGCTCCAACGCTTGGAAGCGTTGGGGGTGGACTGTGTGCTGTCGGACGGTCGTTATCTGGATGTGCTCCCCGGGGGCGTGAACAAGGGCAGCACCCTGCGACGGGTGATCACCCTGCTCGAGCTGACCCATCTGCCGGTGGTCGTGGCGGGGGACACCCTCAATGACCTGGCCATGTTCCAGCAGGGCTATCTGGGCATCGTCGTCGGCAATGCAGAAGAGCCCCTGTTGCGGCGCCTCGACGACCTGAGCGGGGTCTACCTGGCCAGGGGCCATGGTTGCTCGGGCATCCTCGAAGGCCTGCGGCATTACGGCTTCGGCCCCGCAGGAGAGGCGCGACCTTGAGCGGCCAAGGCCCCGTTGACCTGATGCTGCCGCTGCTGGGCTACACCGCAGCGGTGCTGACGACGGTCAGCTTCTACCCCCAGGCGATCAAGACCCTGCGCACCAATGACACCCGGAGCCTGTCGCTGAGGATGTATCTGCTGTTCACCCTCGGGGTGGTGGGCTGGGGCGTTTACGGACTGCTGCGGAGGGACTGGCCGGTGTTCGCGGCCAACCTGGCGACGTTGCCGGCGACCCTGGCCATCCTTGAACGCAAGATCAGGGGAGGGGGGCTCCAGTGTCGATCAGGGATTCGCCAGTCCAAGGAGCAGGGCGAAGAGGGCTGAGCTGACGAGTCCGACGGCCGCCAGCAGGCGGATCAGGGATCCCTCCAGCAGGGAGAGCGGAATCATGAAAGAAATCCGAAGAGTCGTGATCACTCCGTTTTAGTCGGATCCCCCGGGGCCGCGGTCGTCGTCGATGCAGCCCGTTTCAAATGGTTGAAGAACGTCACATGGCGCCCGGGTGCTCAGCGCACATGGCGGATGCCGTCCACCGGGTGGTAGGTCTCGCCGGTGGTCTCTTCGAACACATGGGCCGGCAGGCCGGTCTCGAACATGGTCTGCAGCGCTTCCTTGAGGTAGGGGTTCCAGCCACCGGTCGAGACGGTGCCATGGCGCACCGTCCAGTCCCAGGTGCCCTGCAGGTCCCGGGGGATGCGTCCCTCCCGGTCACGGCGGGCCACCAGGTCCTGCGATTCCACCAGCCCCACCAGGATCGGATCCTTGCCGTAGGACGGGGTGATCGTCAGCTCGAGGCGTACAGGGTCTTCCTTGACCATCCTCAGCCGGAATCGCGGGGGGAGTTTGAGCGCCTTCAGCACCGCCGCCACCACCTTCGTTCGTTGCTCCACCTGGACGTCCTCCTGCCTGCGTGACCCCGACGGGGCCTCTGCTTCCTAGCTTCCCTGATCGTCGGACGGCGCATGCTCCTCCTCGCCGAACCGCACCGTCAGCAGGTCCTCCTCAGTGAGGCGACCGTCGGCGTCAAGCAGTTCGGGGTGGATGGTGATCCCCGGTCTTGGGCGGTTGACGGCGGCAAAGCCCCTTCCCATGACCCGGAAGGCCTGCCACAGCAGCACGCCGAAGCAGAGCAGATAAAGCAGTGGAACCAGTTGTGTCATTGCCGGTGTCATCGCGGTCGTGCCTCCTGACCGGCCCGTGGCCTCCATTCTGCGGCCGCTGCGGCCCCCTCGGGCGCCCCGCGGCCCCACACCTGGTCACAGGTCCATCCATCCCCGGGAGCCCCCGCCGCAGACTCTCTCGATAGCCTTGATCCACGCTCATGGAGTCGTGTTCCCCCGCATGGTTGTCTCGGTTGCCTGCCCCGGTCGGCATCGGGTCGTGACGGCGGCCCTCGGGCTGATGCTGGCGGCCCCACCGGCCCTGGCCCAGGCCCCCCGCTCCTTTGTGGCCGAGGCGGTCCGGCGGGCGGGTCCTGCTGTGGTGCGTCTTGACACCGAACGAACCGTTGAGACCCGCGGCGGTGTGCCGTCGGTGTTCCTGCTGGACCCGCTCTTCCGTCAGTTCTTCGGTGATGGGGGGGGTGGGCCTGCCCGGCGCACCGAGCGGGGTCAGGGCACCGGGGTGATCTTTCAGAAAGAAGGGCTGATCCTCACCAATGCCCATGTGGTGGAGGGCAGCACCCGGGTCAGCGTCGGCCTCGTGGATGGTCGCCGCCTCGAGGGCAGTGTCGTCGGGGCCGACCCGATCACAGATCTTGCCGTCGTGCGGGTGCCGGCGTCAGGGCCCCTGCCGGTGGCCCCCCTTGGCAATTCGGATGCTGTGCAGGTGGGGGACTGGGCCATCGCCGTCGGCAATCCGTTCGGCCTCGACAACACGGTCACCCTCGGAATCATCAGCAGCGTCAACCGCAATGCGGCGAAGCTCGGCATCACCGACAAACGGCTGGATCTGATCCAGACCGATGCCGCGATCAACCCCGGCAACTCTGGTGGACCGTTGCTGAACGCCGAAGGCGAGGTGATCGGCATCAATGCCATGGTCCGTTCGGGGCCCGGGGCCGGGCTCGGCTTCTCGATCCCCATCAACCGGGCCAAGGAGATCGCCACCCAGCTGGTGCGCAATGGTCGTGCCAGCCATGCCCTGGTGGGCCTGGCCCTGGCCCCGGAGGATGGCCGCGTGCGGGTGGCTTCGGTGATGCCGGGGGGGCCGGCGGCCCGCGCAGGTCTGAGGGCCGGGGATCTGCTGATCAAGGCTGCGGGCCAGCCCGTGAGCAGTCCTGCCCAGTTTCTCAAGCTCGTCGAGGTCAGTGGCGTGGGGGTTCCGCTGGTTCTGGAGGGTCAGCGGGATGGTCGAGCCTTCACGGTCAATGTGGTGCCGATCGACATGGCCCAGGTGATGCGCGCGTCCCCGACCCCCTGACGCAGGGACTGAACAGGAGGGGACGCCCCCAGGGCCGTCCCTCCGGACTCATCTTGCGCTCATCTCGGACGCAGACTGAGACGCCGTCCGGATCTGATCCATGAGCCAGCCGCAGACGTTGTCCCGGGCGCTGACCCTTGCAGGTCTGGATGCGTGGTGCCGCGGACGCTTGGAACGGCTTGAAGCCGAAGGCCGATGGCGGGATGGTCAGGCGCTGAGAAGGGAATTTGAAGCCAGCCATCGTCATCATCGGACCACGACCTGGTGGCCCGGGCGTGGTTGAGCCCAGGCCGCCGTTGCTCACATGGCGGCTCCGCCGGAACCCATGTGCTGACGCATCACCCAGTTGGTGGCCGCTTTCTGGGTGTGCCAGGCCTGCAGCAGCTGCTTCGCCAGATTCCGCAGCACCTGGGGATCAGCCTCGGCATCAATGGCGCGGGTCATCCGCTCGACCTCAAACTGCTGTCCGAGGGTGAGGGTGATGGAGTTGTCCATGGCGGTCGACTCGACTGCCCAGGATCCTAAGAAGTGTTTCAGCGCGCCCCGTAGTTACGGTTACCTCCGGGGCGCTGTGTGTTAAGGGGCTGACGTGGAGCTCAATTCGCGTCGGCCCCGTCGCCGTCCGGCGTCCTGAGTTCCTCGACGCAGCGGGTCACGCATTCGCCGTCGTCGAGGGAACACTCGCTGATGCAGTTGAAATACACCTCAACGGCATCCCAAGACCCTTCGCTGCTGCCAAGGGTCCCGTCGCCGGTCTGGTAGGCAGAGGTCATGGCGCTCCGGGCAGTGTTTCGTCAGCGTATGCAGACGAATCCCGTGGGTCCAGCACTTTGAGTCTTCCTGCCTATGCGTTCGTGAAGTTCTGTGTGTGCTCTCTCAGGAGTCGGCCTCGGCCGGGCGCTGGCGGCGCCGTTCCGCCCGGGTCTTCTGCTTGAGGCGGTTCGCGGCCCGTCGGGCCTCGCGAGCCGCCTCGGCTTCCACTTCCTCAAGCCGTGCCGCCTCCTGGGCCTTGCGCTCAAGGTAGGCGTCGTAGCCATCGGCATACGAGACCAGGCCTCCCTCCCGCAGTTCCACGACGCGGTTTGCCACCGCCCTCAGGAAGGCTCGGTCGTGGGAGACCAGCAGCACTGCCCCTTCGTAGGCGCTCAGGGCCTCCTGCAGCCGCAGCTTGGCCGGGATGTCGAGGTGGTTCGTCGGCTCGTCCAGGAGCAGCAGGTTGGTGGGTCTCACCATCAGCAGGGCGAGGGCCAGCCGTGCCTTCTCGCCCCCGCTGAGACGACCCACCGGCTGAAAGACGGCATCGTTGCTGAAGCCGAATCCCCCAAGCAACGAGCGCACCTGGGTCTGGGTCCAGTCCGGCACGGCGCTGAACAAGGTCTCGATCACCGTCGTGTCGAGATCCAGGGCCTCGGCCTGGTTCTGTTCGTAATACCCCGCGATGACGTTGTGGTCGCCCAGCTCCGCCGTGCCGTCCTCGGGTGGTTCGAGGCCGAGAATGAGTCGCAGCAGGGTCGATTTGCCGGCGCCATTGGGGCCCACGAAGGCGATGCGGTCGCCCCGTTCCACCTCAAGCTCGGCCCCCAGGAACAGGATGCGTGAGCCGTAGGCGTGGCTCAGGTCGCTGACCCTGGCCACCACCCGTCCCGAACGGGGCGCCGGCGGCAGCTGGAAGCCGGGACCTGTGAGATCGGTCTCGGGGGCATCCAGCCGCTCGACCTTGTCAAGCAGCTTTTCGCGGCTCTTGGCCTGGGTGCTGCGGGTGGCGCTGGCGCGGAAGCGGTCGATGTAGGCCTGCTGGGCAGCCAGATCCTTCTGCTGGCGATCAAAGGCGGCCTGGGCGGCGTCCTGATCGAGACGTTTCTGTTCGAGGTGGTCGGAGTAGTTGCCGAGGTAGCACCGGGTCAGGCCCCGCTGGGTCTCGACGATCGACGTGCAGATCCGGTCCAGGAAGGCCTGGTCGTGGCTGACCACCACCAGAGCCACGCTGAGGCCGCAGAGGTACGACTCGAGCCAGTCGATCGTGGCGAGATCCAGGTGGTTCGTCGGCTCGTCGAGCAGCAGCAGGTCGGGTTCCTGCAGCAGGATCTTGCCGAGCGCCATGCGCATCTGCCAGCCACCGGAGAAGGTCCGCACGGGGCGGTCGGCATCCTCGCCGCTGAAGCCCAGGGTCGGCAGCAGGCGATCGATGCGGGCGTCGAGGGCATAGCCCCCCAGAGATTCGAACCGGCTGTGCAGCTGGCCCAGCTCCTCCACCAGGAGGTCGAGCCCGGCCCCATCGGCCGTGTCGAGCAATTCTTCGACCTGCCGTTGCCGGCTCAGGACGGCTGCCGCTTCGGCAAAAGCCTGGAACAGCTCCTCCCGCACGGTGCGGTCACCGTCCACATCGCATTCCTGGCGCAGGAAGGCGATCCGTGGATTGCCAAGGCGAATGATCTGGCCGCTGCTGGGCTCTTCCAGCCCCGCGATGATGCG
>CAZWFG010000073.1:0-9817 GCA_964632245.1 uncultured Synechococcus sp.
TCAGTTTAGGACCTCGTCGCCCTGCAGCTTGCGGTACAACTCCAGGTGCCGCTCTGCGCACACGGCCGCTGTGGTGGGTGCTTCGATCGACTCCCTCAGCGCCTGGTGAAGGGCCTGGTTGCCCAGGCAGCGTTCCATCAGCGATGCAAGGGCCGAGGCGCTGCGCACAGCAAAGGTGAGGCCTCCGCGTCCCTCGATCTTTTCGGCCATGCCGCCGATGTCACCTCCCAGCACGGGCCTGCCATGGAAGAAGGACTCCTGAATCACCACCGGCGAATTCTCCCACCAGATCGAAGGAATCACCATCCAGTCGATGTCTAGCATCAGGGCCTCCATGTCCTGTTGTCGATAACTGCCCCTTAGAAACACCCGTTCGTTTACCTGCTCGAGGGTGCGTTTGAATTCGTCCTGAAAGTCTTCTGGCTGGTGCTCGAGGTTGGCGCCATTGATGGTGACGCTGAAGTCTTTGATGCCGCGATCCTGCAGAATTGCCACGGCCTGAAGCAACACCAATGGGCCTTTGTAGATGTTCAACTGTCCAAAAAAGCCAAATCGATTCAGTTCTCGCGACTGGCTTGCAAAAAAGCGAGGGCGCTGGTCAGTGTCAAATTTTGCTGGT
This sequence comes from uncultured Synechococcus sp., assembly GCA_964632245.1. Classification (GTDB taxonomy): domain Bacteria; phylum Cyanobacteriota; class Cyanobacteriia; order PCC-6307; family Cyanobiaceae; genus CAIQIA01. The sequence goes on from CAZWFG010000073.1 coordinate 620, forward strand.
AGACCATTCTCAATCATCAGGAAGTTGGGATGACTGATGCCGCTGTCGCGGTATCGCTGGATGAGAAACTCACTCGGGCTTACCAGTGCATCGCAGCTCTGCAGAATGGTGCCGATGTAATGCTGCCTTAAAAACATGTCCTGGGCCGTCCTTTCGGGAAAGCAGAGTGAGCAGGCCAAGGGCGTTGCCTTGTGACACAGTTTCAGCTGTTTCGGCGTCACCATCTGGCCGTTGTGCATGCACAGTGGCAGGTATTCGTGCAGCGTGACAACCACCCGGCTGCGGGGGCTGATGGACTGCAGCAGTGGAATGACGTCAATGCCGAAATGGCTGTAGTGCTGCAGGTGAATCACGTCGGGCTGCACATGGTCGATCAGCCGCTGCAACCCCCGCCGCAGGGCGTTGATGTTGGTGTTGCTGAATCGGTACCAGTCGCAGTCACTGCCAATCAAGTACTCCCGATCGGTCCCCTCCATGCTGCGCAGCTCTCCATGGCCGAGGACGCCCCGGCTGGTGTGCATGGCCGCCAGGATCCAGGTTTCGATGCCCTGCCGCCGTGCCAGTTCGCGGTACAGCGAGAAGGCGGCGTTCTCGGCTCCACCCACCGAAAAGCGTTCGTGAGCATGCACCAGATACAGGACCCTCATGGCGCCACCACCTCACTGGCTTTGAGCAATTCAATGCTGCTGCACCACCGCTGGTGGTGCGTGAATGCATTGGCGGCAACGACTTTCATCTTGAGGCGATCGTCACTGTCACCAAAGCCCACACTCTGGCGTTCGAGGTGATAGAAAACTGCTGCCCGGTCCACATGGATGCCCAGACCCTGCTGCCGCAGCCGCAGGCACAGGTCGGAATCCTCGAAGTCGCCCACCACAAACACGGTGCTGAACCCCCCCAGGGCCTCGAACCGCTCCCGCCGCAGCATCAGGCAGGCTGCGGTCGCCGCCTCAACTTCGGGCAGCTCGTTGCGCTGCTCTGCCGTGTAGGACACGTTCACCCCCTTGAGGGGATGCTCGTTCAGCCACACCGTCGCCAGGTCGCCGTCCAGGTCTGGCTCCTGCACGAACTCCATGCCCCCATGCTGCAATCCGCCGTTATCGAACAGCAGCCTTGCTCCGAGGGCGCCGATGCGATCCCCATGGCTTTCCAGCACCTTGACCATGCTGACCAGGCTTTGGTCGTGCGCTGGCAACACATCTGAGTTGAGCAGCAGCAACAATGGCGCCGTTGCCAGGGCGGCCCCTCGGTTGTTGGCGCCGGCGTAGCCCATGTTCTCGGGGTTCACCACTGTCTCGAAGGGCATGCCGTAGAGGCTGCGGCAGCGCTTCACCAGTGCCTCGAAGGCGTCCTTCTGACGTGGATCGTCAAGCACATAGATGAGCTGCAACGGCATGGCAGCGGAGCCCAGTCGCCGCCGCCAGGCATTGAACCAGTTCAGCTGGAACTCCATGAAGTCGATGCGCCCGTAGAGCGGCACCACCACACTCAGCTGTGGTTGCTCTGGGCCGGGGCCATGGCGCCGATGCTCGGCTGGTCGGCCCAGTTGTCGGGCCAGTTGGTCGGACCACACCTGACGCACACGCTGCAACATCTGCGGCAGCAGGAGTTCGCACTTGTCGCTGATGGCCCCGTCGAGCACTTGCTTCAGTTGCGGTGTGCTGAGGGGACTCACCCCAAGAGGACGTCTCAGGCAGAATTGTTCGCCGCTCCGCAGCACCAGAAACAGCTCCACCGCCTCACCGGGCACCGGTGCCAGGCGGGCGTCAGCGAGGGCAATGCGGTTGAGCTCGATCCCTGGATGGTGGTCGGGCCCCGCTCCGCACCTCTGCAGCACTTCAGCCAGGTCGGGACGGCTGGAGTAGGTCGCCTGGTTCAGGTCAAGCCGTTCGATCCGTTCACCACGGATCAGACAGAGGTCCTGCAGCTGATGGGCCGGGTCGACGATCCAACCTTCGATCCGCAGCAGCGAGCCACAAGGGGACAGGGCAACCTGATCAATGGCGGCCACGAGTCCGGCCTCCGCGGCCAGGTCGCGGGCGTGGGGCAGCTCCTGTCGTGGGGCAGTGTCCAGCCAGTCAAGCGTCGAGGTCACGCGACCCAGCAGGTCGGCCTCGGCCGCCTCGGGCAGGCTGCGCAACGCGTCAAGAATTGTCGTAAGCCCTTCGCGCTGTCCCTGGGCCAGACGCAGCCAGGCAAGCGTGGTGAGGCCAGCTGCCAGAAGATCAACACGGTCATCGGAACGGGCCCGTTGCAGCAGCTGATCAAGGCTGGCTTCGGCACTGTCCCAGGCGCCGTCGAGGCGCTGTTCCTCGGCGAGGAAGTACAGGGACCACAGCCGCTGGTCCAGGTGTTCATCGCCCAGGCCAAGGTTGGCTTGCAGCAATGGGGCTGCCAGGTCATGGCGGCCCCTGCGGTGGGCCGCTTCTCCCAGGGACAGCCTCTCCTGCGGCGACAGCCGCAGAGCCAGGTCGTCAACCAGTTCAGGCCCCAGCCCGTCGAGCACCTCCCCGTAGCGCCCGGCTGACACCGCCTCAACCCTTGACCGCAGCAGAGTTTCCCGCAGCCCCTGGTGCATCCCACTCCCCATGGGGTGGAATCGTTGCCGCAGGGGCCTGAATGCCTCCGCGTCACGGCTTTCGGCAAGCGGATGCAGCACCAGTGGCTGCGCAGCCGGGGCCGCCACTGTTGCGGTGGGGGCTTCCAGCCTTGCCCCGGAGGTGGTGGCCTGCCAGCGGGCCCAGGCCTCGGCATCACCGGGCTGGCGCAGCAGGTGTTCCTGGAGGGCGGCGAGGCTCATCAGCGTTGGGCCTCCAGCACCAGCACCCCTGAGATGTCACCTCCCAGGACCCCATGCTTCCAGCTGGTGACGGCGTGGATGATGGCGGTGTGGAAGCCGGCGGCCCGAGCCTGGTCAAGCACTTCCCAGCCGGGGATCTGGTACACCAGGGAACCCTGCTCCGGACGGATCGGGTCGCCGTGATAATCAGGCTCCCCCAGGCATTCGGCGGCGCCCGTGGAGGGATTCCAGCGCGCTTTGATCACGCTCTCGCGCTGGCCGAAGGCCATCGGGAACGTGGCCAGCAGGCGGCCGCCGGGGCGCAGCACCCGCAGAATCTCGCGCAGGGCCTGGGGCAGGTCATACACGTGCTCGAAGAGCTCATTGCAGATGACCAGGTCGAAGCTGCGGTCGGCGAAGGTGAGGCGGCACAGATCCTGATGGGGGATCGCGTCGTTTTCAACGGGTGGACGGCCGCCGTCAAAGAACTCGCTGACGGTCAGCAGCGGCAGGTGCTGCTTCATCCACAGGGCGAAGCCTGTGATCGCCTCGACCAGGTAGACCCGCTGCCCCTGCAGTGGCTCCAGCTGGCCGAACAGCTGCTGCAGCACCAGCAGCACCGCCCGGTGGCGCGAGAGGCAGCCGTGGGTCATGAGTGACTCGCGGTAGTTGGGGCCCTGAACCTGCAGCCCTTCCGGCGGCAGATGCCGGTCGGTGAGTGGTTCGATGCAGCCCAGCATGCGGTTGAGACGGGCACAGGCCTCAAGTTCGTCGCCCTGGGCCAGCAACATCGGCAGCTCCGCCAGAAATTCGTCCAGGTTGCTGTAGAGACGATGCTGGTGGTTCAGGGCCAGGCAAGCCTGTGACGGCATCAGGCTTGAGGTAGCCACTGGCACCACGACGAGCCCGGCAATGGCTGGTGACTTTAAGACCTGGAGGTGGCAGCCTGGCCGTGTCCGTCGCTGCCGTCCATGACCCGCGATCGTGCTGTCGACGAGGCCCTGCGGGAGGTGCGGCGGCTGCTGCATCACCAGGGGCCGCCGCTGCTGCGGCTGCAGGCCCAGCAGCAGGCGGCCCTTCAGCTGCTCCAGGCCCGCCGGCTGGGGGCCTGCGACGCCGAGCTGCGGGCAGTGCTGGACGGTGTCGTGCAGCAGAGCCTTGCCGCCGTGGCGGGGGGCTAGAGCCCCAGCCTTTCGGCGATGTCGAGGGCTGCCCGGGCCGTCCAGAGCTGCTGTTCAGTGCGGTGGCGCTCGTCCTCGTCTGGGCTGCGCTCGACGATCAGTTCGGCCCAGGCCAGCCAGGGGCCCCAGTCCCCATCGGCCGGCGGACCGCCGGCCAGGTGATCGGCGAGGCACTGCTGCAGGCCATTGCGAATCCAGATCACCTCCGGTGGCGTCTGGGCTGCCAGCTCCATCAGCAGGTCCTGGGCCCGGCCGCTGGCCTGCACGCCCCCCGGGCCCCCGCGACGGAAGCCGGCCAGGGCCAGCCAGGCGATGGCCCCCAGGCGGCAGAGGCGCTCTCGCACGCTGGAGTCCCCTCCCGCAGGATCCCGCCGTTCCCAGCACCACCACAGCAGTTCGGCCCAGGCCACCAGCTGCGGCGTCTCGCTCTCGGTGGATGGCGGCGCCTCGAGGCTGCTGTTCAGGTGTTGCCGCAGGGCGTGCAGCAGCCGTGTCATGGCTTCCTGCCACTGGGGGCGGCAGAGGTCCAGTTCGTCGTCGCTGGCGATGGCGCACAGGTTCTGCCAGGTGGCCTCCCAGCCCTCGAGCCGCGGCAGCACCGACGTCCAGCCCTGGCTTTCGCCCAGCTCCCGGCAGCGGTCGAGCTCCAGCACCGCCAGCTCCAGGGCCAGCCGCCGCCGCAGGCGGTCATCGCCGCTCCAGGTCATCGCTTCGCGCCACACGGTCGCCAGGGCCGCGGCTGGCAACGGCAGCTCCAGAAGTGTTTCGAGCCGCACCTGCAGCACGAGGTCGTCGCTGCTCATGGCGTCTGCTCCAGGGCGAGGCGGGCGCGGCCCAGTTGCGTCTCCAGCCGGGGCAGCAGTGCCGCCATCGCCTCCACGTCCGCCAGGTGAACGGTCAGCTCGCGCTCCAGCTGCGCTTCGTGGTCCTGCAGCAGGGCCAGCCACTCCTGCAGGCGTCTCAGGTCCCGTTGCAGCGACTGGGGGTGCTGCCCCTCGGTGGCAACGGCCGGACCGCCGCCGCCCCCCTGCCGCAGCAGCCCCAGCCAGTCGTCGGCCGTCGGTTCCCGTCGCCACGCGGCCAGGGCGTCGTCACCGGCTCCATCGGCTTCGGCCTCCAGTTCCAGATAGGCCGCCCGCAGGGACGGGTCGAGCCGCATCACGGTGCAGGCCACCAGCTCCCGCAGGGCGGCGGGTCCATCGGGGGGCGGTTGGTGCTCCAGTTCGGGAAGTTGCCGTTGCAGCGCCGCCAGGTCGTCGCCCTTGAGGGCTGCGGTGTTGAGCACCGTGAACCGCTGCCGATGCCGCCGTTTGAGCTGTCCCGCCCGCTGCAGCTGCCGGCGCCAGTCGTTCAGAGATCCCCCGGCCTGGCCGGCCAGGCTGGCCAGGGCCAGGGGCGGCGGACCGTACAGCAGCCATGCCCGCCATGGGCCGTCCAGGCTGTCCAGGTCGTCCAGGGGCGGGGTTCCGGCCGCCAGGCCCGGCGCCAGGGTGCTGCCCGGCAGCGCATAGATCCAGGCCGGGCCTGGTGCCGCTTCAGACCATGCCGTCATGGCTGCCGCCACAGAATGGGTGTCTGCCGCTCCGGGCCCCGGTGCAACCCCAGACCGAGACGCTGATTCAGGGGCTGGTGGCGATGCCCGGTGACCCGCAGCTGCTGCAGCTGCTGGGCAATCAGCTGGAGGGAAGCGGCGACTGGCCCACCCTGCGGCGCGTGTTTCTGCAGCAGCTGGCCCACGTGCCGAAGGGATCCGACCTGGAAGCCTACGTCGCCTATCTGTCGGCCAAGGCCTGCCACGAACTGGGCGAAAGCCGCGAGGCCCTCAGCCTCGCCGGTCGTGCCGTGCAGCTCAACCCCGGCTTTGCCTACGCCCACCATCTGCACGGCCACTGCCTGGCCCGGGCCGGCCGTCGCAGCGAGGCCATCGCCGCCCAGCACCGCTGCGCCGAGCTGGCCCCCGCCTTTCCCTGGTGCTGGTTCGAGATCGGCCGCCTGCAGGAGGCCCAGGGCGAACGGGTGGCCGCCGCCCGCAGCTTCCGCGAGGCCCTCGAACGCCAACGGGTCAGCGACCCTGACCATCTGCGGCCCATCGAGGTGGCCCTGGCCGATGTCGAGCAGGCCCTGCTGCGCCACGAAGACGAGGAGGCCTGGCGCAGCCTCTGGCCCGACCGGCCCATGCCGCCTTCGCACGAGCAGCTGCCGCCCCCCGACCGGCTGGCCCTGGCGGTCGAACGCTTCCGCCTGCTGCTCGACCAGCGCGGCATCCCGCCGGCCTAGGTCCAGCCCAGCGGGTCAAACTCCCGCGGGCGGCCGTCCAGGTGCTGCCGGCTGCTGGCCGCCGGCCACCAGGGCCCCTCGCCGGCCAGGGCCTGCGGCCAGCGTTGCTCGATCAACCGCCGCGCCGGCAGGGCCGTGGCGCTGCGTTTCACATCTCGGGTCGAGGCCTCGTCGTGGCGCAGCACCACCCCGTCGGGCACCAGCTGGCGGTAACCCGCCGCCCCCAGCCGCAGCCCCAGGTCGACATCGTTGTATTCCACCGGAAACGCTTCATCGAAGCCGCCGCTGGCCAGAAACAGCCGCCGCCGCAGCATCAGGCACGCCCCCGTCACCAGGCCCCAGCCCGTGAGCCGCCGGCTGCGGCCCCGGTGCACCCCATGGCCTGCGGGCAGATGGCGGTAGGGGTGCTCGCAGCCGCTGCCCAGCCCCGTCACCACCCCCGCGTGCTGGATCGTGCCGTCGGCGTGCAGCAGCACCGCCCCCACGGCCCCCACCGCCGGCCGCAGGGCATGGGCCGCCATCTGCTGCAGCCATGGCGTCGCCGGCCCCAGCACGTCGTTGTTGAGGCACAGCAGCAGCTCCCCTTGGGCGACGCGGGCGGCGGCGTTGTTGAGGCGGCTCCAGTTGAACGGTTCATCCCGCGGCAGCACCTGCAGCCGCAGGCCCGGCTGCTGCTGCCAGCGCTGCAGCAGCTCGGCCGTGGCCTGCAAGCGCGAACCGTTGTCGACCACCCACGGCTCGAGCCGCACCGCCGGGCTGGCCCATGCCCCCCGCCGCAGCCCCTCGAGGCAGCGGGCCAGCAGGTCGGGCCGGTCGCGGGTGGGCACCACGACGCTGATCAGCGTCGGTCCTGTCGGCAGGGCCCATTGCAATCGCAGGCCCTCGCCGTCGGGTGCCACGGTCTGCAGCCGTTCCCCCTGGCGCTGCAGATGCCCCGCCATCGCCGCCGCCCGCTCGTGGGTTTCGAGCAGCGGCCGGGGGCGGTGGGCCAGCACCCTGGGCAGGGCGACGATGCGCGGCCCGGCCTCCAGGGCCTGCAGCTGCCACGCAAAACGCGCCAGCGGTTCGGCCGGCGGTGGCGGCAGGCCCTGGGCGTCGAGCCAGGCCTGGCGCCAGAGGCTGTGGCTGTCGAGCCAGGGGGTGGACCAGAAGCTCTCGGGCACCCAGCCCGGCTTGAACCAGGGGTCGACGCGGCGGCCGCCGCCCTCGAGCCGGTCTTCATCGCCATACACCAGATCGGGCGGTGGCGACCCCCGGGCCTCCTCGTCCGCCAGCAGGGCCGCCAGGCTGGCCCCCAGGTCAGGCCGCAGCTGGCAGTGGGGGTCGCGCAGCAGCCGCCAGCCCGGCGGCAGGGGGGTGAAGCCCAGCGCCGGCGGCGGTTCCAGCCGCCGCTGCCACAAGCGGTAAGCCCGCAGCGGCAGGCCCGCCGCCAGCCGTTCACCCCGCAGGGCCGCCAGCCCCTCCAGTTCCTTCCAGCGCAGGCCCACCCAGGGTTCGGCGGGCAGGGCCATCGCCGCCCGGCGGAAGGCGTCGGCCGCCGCCGCCCACCGCCCCTGCTGCTCCAGCAGTTCGGCGGCCGCCAGCCAGTTCCAGCCCAGCTGCGGATGGGCCCGGCCGCTGGCCCGCTGCAGGGCCAGGGCCTCGGCCGGCCGGCCCTGGCGCCGGCGCAGCAGGCCCAGGTAATGCAGCGCCGCCCCGTGGGGGCCTTCTGCGGCCAGGCAGGCCCACAACAGCCCCTCGGCCCGCTCGGCCTCCCCCCGCTCGAAGGCGTCGCGGCCCTGTTGATACAGCGCGTCGGCGTTGGCGGCGGCCATGGCGAACAGCCGTGCGATGCCAGCATGGCCCCCTCTGCTCGCGGCCATGGCAGCCCGGCCCCTGGTGGTGAACCTCTGGGGACACCTGAGCGGGTCCTTCGGCCTGGGCGAGGGGGCCCGCTGCACCGCCCGCGCCCTCGAGGCCGCCGGGCTGCAGGTGCGCTGGTGCGACCTGCCCCTCAGCAGCCATCCCGGCGACCATCCGCTGCCCGACCGGGGGCCCGAGGGGCCGGCCCTGGTCGATCTGATCCACACCAACCCCAACGTGCTGCGCAGCAGCGACAGCCTCGGCCGGCGGCTGCAGCTGCAGGCCCCCCTGCGCATCGGCTTCTGGGCCTGGGAGCTTGAGCAGTTCCCCACCGGCTGGGACTGGGGGTTCGCCGGCCTCGACCAGCTGTGGTGCCCCTCGGCCTTCACCGCCGCCGCCCTGGGCCTGCGCAGCCCGGTGCCGGTCACGGCCCTGCCGCACCTGATCGACTGGCCCCGGGCCGACCGGCTGGCGCGCCTGCGGGCCTGGCGGCCGCGGCCGGCCCTGTTCACCGTCTTTTACACCTTCGACGGCTGGAGCACCGAAGGGCGCAAGAACCCCTTCGGCGTCATCGACGCCTTCCAGATGGCCTTCCCGCGCGACGGTGAAGGCGGTCCACCGGCGCAGCTGTGGCTCAAGCTCTCGAGCGCCGGGCAGTTCCCTGACCTGGCGGCTCGGCTGCGGGCCCGGGCCGCCGCCGACCCCCGCATCGAGCTGATCGAACGCCACCTCAGCCCCGAGGCCCTCGATGGCCTCTACCGCGACGCCGACGTGCTGCTGAGCCTGCACCGTTCCGAAGGCTTCGGCCTCACCCTGGCCGAGGCGATGGCCGCCGGTCTGCCGGTGGTGGCCAGCGGCTATTCGGGCAACCTCGAGTTCATGGACAGCGACAGCGCCCTGCTGGTGCCGGCGCCCCCGGTCACGATTCAGCACAGCCAGGGCGACTACCGCCGCGGCTGCCGCTGGGGCGAACCCTGCGTCGCCACGGCGGCCCGGCACCTGCGGCTGCTGGCCGCCGACCCCGCCGCCGCCCGCCGCCTGGCGATGGCCGGCCGCCAGGCCGTGGCCGAGAGGCTGGCGCCGGAGCGGCTGGCGGCGATCGTGGCCGAACGCCTCGGC
>CAZWFG010000074.1:0-9770 GCA_964632245.1 uncultured Synechococcus sp.
CTCACCAACAGCCCCAGCCCCCTCTACTACGACGCGGGCCGCATCGACCAGGCGGTGAAAGAGCTGGCGGATGCCGGCTTCACCACCCTTTACCCCAACGTCTGGAGCCGCGGAGCCACCTTCCATCGCTCCCGCTGGGCACCGATGGAACCGGCCTTGGCGGAACTGGCCCCCGACCTGGACCCCATCTGTCGGATGACCGCGGCCGCCCAGCGGCGGGGGCTGCAGGTGATCCCCTGGTTCGAATACGGCCTGATGGAACCGGCCGATGCCGAAGTGGTGCGCCGCAATCCCGAGTGGCTGCTGGCCAAGGCCGATGGATCCACCCTCTACGCCATGCATGGCGCCGACCTGCGAACCTCACCGCTCAAGGACCTGCGGGTGTGGCTGAACCCGGCCCACCCGGGCGTGCGGCGCCGCTTCATCGGACTGATCACCGAGATCGTCGAGCGCTGCAAGGTCGACGGCGTGCAGCTCGATGACCACTTCGCCTGGCCGGTCGATCTGGGCTACGACGCCTACACCCGTGAGCTGTACCGCAGCGAAACGGGCTATGACCTGCCGACCGATCCCACCAACCGAGCCTTCATGACCTGGCGGCGCCAAAAGCTGACCGCCCTGCTGGTGGAGCTGCGCGAGGCCCTGCGGCGCAGCAACGGCAGCGGTCGCATCAGCCTGTCGCCGGGCCCCTTCCGCTTTGCCTACAACCAATGGCTGCAGGACTGGGAGATCTGGTCGGTGCGCCGGTTGGTGGATGAACTGGTGATCCAGAACTACGCCTACTCGGTGCCTGGCTTCGAACGGGATCTCGACCAGCCGGCCCTGCGCCAGGCCCGCAGCTGGGGGATTCCGATCAACATCGGCATCCTGTCCGGCTTCGGCGGGCGCACCACCCCGGCGGATGTGGTGGCACAGAAGGTGCAGCTCAGTGCCGCCCGCGGTTTCGGTGTCATCTACTTCTACTGGGAGGGGCTTTGGGGGCAGTTCGCCGGCCCCGAGGGGGGCGAGCGGCGCCGGGCCGTTTTCGGACAGCTGCACCGGCAGCTGTACCCCGACCCCTACCCCAGCTCGGGCAACCTCAACCGCTGAGATCGGCGACCGCAGGATCCACCAGGCAGCCCCGCACCACTTCAAGGCTGTTGGGGGAATGCAGCCGGGGCAGCAACCAGTCGAGGCTTGCTCGCATCTGGGCCTGGCGGCCCTGGCCATAACGGCGCCAGCCGCTGAACAGCTTCAACAGCCGAGAGGCGGCGATCGGATTGCGCTCGTCGAGGCTGCACAGCTGCCGGGCCAGCCAGTGGTAACCGCGGCCGTCGGGATGGTGGAAGGCGGTGGCCGATCGGCCGAATCCGCCCAGCACCGCCCGCACGGAATTGGGCGCCTGGGGGTCGAAGCAGGGATGCTCCAGCAGGGCCTCGGCCCGGGCGATGGCATCACCGAAGGGGGTCGAAGCCTCCAGGGCGAACCAGGCGTCGAGCACCACCGGTCGCTCCAGCCAACGGCGCTGGAACGCCTCCAGAGCCTGCTGCCGTTCGGGACAGTCCCAGGGCTGCAGGGCCGCCAGCCCGGCCCGGGCCAGGGTCATCGACGGTCCGCTCACCGCGGCCGCAGCCGCAGCCCGGGCTCGGCCGTCGCCCACGGCCGCCTGCAACGACCACACCAAACCCTGCAGCTGTCGTTCACCAACGCCAGCGGGCCAGGGTGTGGCCTGGCGATCGGCCATGGCGGCAGCCAGCTTCTCCAGCTCGGCCCCCAGCCGTTCCCCCAGCCAGCGGCGCTGACCCAGCAGGGCCTGCTCGAGGGCCGGCGGATCGGGCACCAGGCCCTGGGCCAGACAGGCCGCCTCCAGGTCCTCCATGGCGGGGGGCTGCAGCAGCGCCACCAGCAGGCGCAGATCATCCAGGGCCAGCAGCCGCCGACAGGCCCCTTCGAGCAGGGCCTCCAGGGCGGGCTCGGGGGCCAACAGCCAGCGGCTCCAGAGCTGTTGCGCCGCATCCCAGCGATTGACGGGATCCGGTTCGGCACCCATCAGCACCTCAAGCTCGGCATCGCTCGCGGTGGCCTCCAGACGCACAGGAGCCGAAAGGCCGCGCAACAGGGAGGGAATCGGCGCTTCACCGGCCGGCAGGTCGTCGAATTGCCAGCAGGCTGAGGGCCCCTCGAGCACCCGCACCTCCTCGCGCAGCAGCCGCCCGTCGCCGGCGAACAGGGCCAGGGCCACGGGAATGGGCAGGGGTTGCTTGTCAGGCTGGCCGGGGGACGGCCGATGGTGCTGACTGAGCTCAAGCTCGAGGCAGCCCCGGGCCGGATCCCAGCGACGCTGGAGGCGCAACCGGGGGGTGCCGGCCTGGTGGTACCAGCGCCGGAAAGCCCCCAGATCAACCCCCGAGGCGTCCTCGAGGGCCTGCACAAACTGCTCGCAGGTGGCGGCCTCGCCGTCGTGGCGCTGCAGGTAGAGGGCAACCCCCCGACGGAAGGCCGAGTCGCCCAGCAACGTGCGCTGCATGCGGATCAGCTCGGCCCCCTTTTCGTAAATCGTGGTGGTGTAGAAGTTATCGATGGCGATGTAGTGGTCGGGCTGCACAGGATGGGCCGTGGGACCTTCATCTTCGGGAAACTGATGGGCTCTCAGCAGCGCAACATCGGCGATGCGCTTGAGGCCTGCTCCATGCAGATCAGCCGTGAATTGCTGATCACGAAAAACAGTCAGACCTTCCTTGAGCGACAACTGAAACCAGTCACGACAGGTGACCCGGTTGCCGGTCCAGTTATGAAAGTATTCATGTGCCATCACACTCTCGATCCTCTCCAGCTCTGAATCCGTGGCGGTTTCAGCGTCGGCCAGCACCAGCTTGGAGTTGAAGATGTTGAGGCTCTTGTTCTCCATGGCGCCCATGTTGAAATGGCGCACGGCAACGACATTGAACTCATCAAGGTCGTATTCGAGCCCATAGACCTGCTCATCCCAGGCCATGCAGCGCTTGAGGCTGGCCAGGGCATGACCACACAGCCCTTCGTCGCCGGGTTCGACATGCAGCCGCAGCTGCACGGTCCTGCCGGAGGCGGTGATGACCTGATCCCGCACCTCCTGCAGGCGGCCCGCCACCAGGGCGAAGAGGTAACAAGGCTTGGGGAAGGGGTCCTCCCAGACCGCGAAATGGCGGCCTCCGGGCAGATCGCCGTGGTCGATGCCGTTGCCGTTGCTCAGCAGCACCGGGGCGCTGTGCCGATCGGCCTCAATGCGGACCCGGTAACGGCTCAGCACATCCGGCCGGTCGGGGAACGGCGTGATGCGCCGGAACCCTTCGGCTTCGCACTGGGTGGTGAAGAGGCCACCGCTGACGTAGAGGCCCTCCAGGGCCGTGTTGGTGTGGGGCTCGAGGCGGACCAGGGTCTCGAGGCAGAAGGGCTGGGGCGGTGGGTTGTGCAACCGCAGCCGCCCTTCACCGTGGGACCAGCTCCCCTCCGCGGGGCTGACGCCGTCGATGCGCAGCTCCAGCAGCTGCAGGGCAACGGCATCGAGCTCCAGGGGAACCGCCCCGCCCTCGCCGGTGGCCAGCGGCTCGAGCGTGAGGCGACTGAAGACGAGGGCGTGGTCGTCGAACAACTGCACCGTGAGCTCGACCCGGGGCACCCGCAGCAGCGGTGGCCGGTAATCGGCCCGGCGCACCACGACAGCGGGGGCATCAGCACGGTCGGCCATGGGCGGGGTTCACCAGAACCCCACTCTGCCGCCCATTACTGGGCCTTGCCGGGCTTGGCGGCCCCCTTGGCGCCACCCGCCGCCCCCTTGACGGCCTTCTGGACCTGATCGCGGATCTCGGCCGGCATCGAGTCCGGGCACATCTGGGAGATGCCGATCAGCACCGAGTTCACCGAGCCCTTGCGCAGGTCCTCCACGGGCAGGGGCTTGGGTCCCAGGGGCTGAATGATGCCGCCATGCTGGCCCTGCAGCACCTGGGTGACCGTTTCCGACGCGATCCCCACGGCCTTGTTGAAGTCGACACCGTTGGCGGTGGCGATGCAGGCGTTGACGGCGCCGATGCGGGTGTACAGGCCCATCTCGGCATCGGTGGCGGGCCGCGGAGCCGCTCCCTGGGCCCGCGCGGCAGGCAGGGAAGCCGCGCCGCAGAGCAGCAGGGCGGAGAGAACGGACAACCGACGCAGGGTCACAGGCAGAGAGGCAACGGCGCCCATAGTGCAGCAACCACCCGCCGCTGCACGGTTCAGACCGATCCGGTCACGTCTCGGCCGCGAGGGAGACGCCGGCCCCCTCGACGCGGATCTCGTGGTGGGTTTCGGCCAGTTCCAGCTCGCCGTCAAACCACGAGTAGATCGAGCGGGAGCGGTAGCGGTCCTGGTCCACGAGCCGGATGTGCTCGATGATGTCCCACTGCTGGTAATGGGATTCGAACACCATCTCGTGTTCATCCACCTGGCGGATCTGGGTGCGGGTGGGGGAACCGCAGAGGTAGCCGCGGCTGCGGCGCAGCTGGTGACCGCAGAGGTAGGCCTCCATGCGGCCATCGCGCACGTAGCGGGGCTTCTGGTCAAAGAAGCCGTACTCCTTCTCCGGCCACCAGGTGAAGCGATAGGCCGCTTCTCCTTCAACCGGTTCGCTGAAGGTCTCGACCCGCAGCATCATGTCGACCCGCAGACATTCGTCATCGGCGAAGAAATACTGTCGGCGAGATCGCCAGAGGCCGAGGTTGCGCGAGAACCAGCGCCGCACCCCGGTGTCCATCTGAATGCGGGGGGCCGTCGGACGCAGCCGTTCCCCAAACGGGGTGGTCAGAAGGGAAGGGTGGGTGTCCATCGGCCCGGCGCCAGCCCCGAACGATTGCGGAGCCTGAATCCGTCTTAGCCAGGCCGGAAGGGAAAACCGAGGGCACGAATCTGAAGCTTTGCCGGCGGCGACCGATCAGCCCCCCGGACGCTGCAGCACCACCACCCCATCCTGCTCGGCCCGCCGCTGCCAGCCCCGGGCCTCCAGCCCCTGCACCCACTGGGGCAGCTCCGTGGCCTGGCGAGCCTCAGTGGCAAAGGCCGCGGCCCGCAAGGCCGGCAGCCGCAGGTCGACCGCCACCCACTCCACCGGATGCTCGACGCCATCGGCGCTACGCCAGGCCATCGCCCCGGGAAACCGCAGCAGCTGCCGCCGCTGGGCCAGCAGCGGCACCAGCGGCGTGGTGGCGCTGACACTGGCCCCGGCGGGAATGACGGCCAACGCCCGCCGGGCCGCCAGGCCGTTGGAGGCCTGCACACCAAAGGGCAGATGCACCCACGGCTGCAGGCTGTCGGGCACCAGAAACGACAGGCTGCGGTTGGGGTTGCTGCCGAGGGTGAGCAGCAGCGACAGCACCAGGCAGCCCTTCCAGACAGCCCGGAGACGGGGGCGGGCAAAGAGGTCGGCGTGGCGCCCCCACCAGAACACCGCTCCGGCAAAGAAGCCCGGCGCCACCAGCAGGGCGTAGCGGATCGTGATGGCCAGTGGATCGTTGTGGCCCTGGGCCAGCAGCAGGCCGCTGAGGGGCAGGGCGGCCAGCAGCCAGGCGTCGGCACTGAGGGCCGGCACCCCCATCAGCGGCAGCCACTGGGCCACCAGATAACCGACGGTGCGGTCGACGGGGCTCACCAGCTCCTGCAGCAGGCGCAGGGGCTGGCGCAGCAGCTGGCCCAGCACCTCGAGGCTGCCGGCCTCCCGGGCACCGCCGGTGTACTGGCCGAAGTTCTCGATCATGAAGCGACGGCTCACGTCCTCGCTCACCGCCGGCATCAGCACCGCGGTGACCAGCACGGTCCAGCCGGCGCCCCAGAGCGCCAGCAGCAGGGCCAGCCAACGGGGGGCACCACCCCGCAGACCAAGCCAGAGGGCGATGCCGAACAGCACCACGCCGGTGTCCTCCCGCACCAGGGGCAGCAGCAGCGCCGCCGTGAGCAGCAGCCACCAGCGCCGCTCCTGCCAGCCCAGCAGCAGGGCGAACACCAGCAGGGGCAGCTGGCAGAGGTCGTGGAAATTGCACCAGGTGGGACCGATCACCGCCTGGGCCCCGTACCAGCTGCAGGCCACGGCGGCCGCCAGACCCGCCGGCAGCAATCCCCGGGCCAGGCGGTGCAGCACCAGGCCGGCGGCGGTCATCAGTCCCACCTGCACCACCGGCAGGCTCCAGGCCCCCAGCAGCGGCAGCAGCGGCACCCACAGCAGCAGGGCCGGCGTGAAGTGCTGCCCCAGCCGGCGGTAGGCGGGATCGGGCAGGGCCCCCTGATGCAGCACGCTGCTCGAAAGCTGGGACGACAGGCTGCTGGCGAACGGATGGCCGTGCCAGCTGTTCCAGAGCACCTGCAAAAAGATGCCCTGGTCGTAGGAGGCCGTGAGGGACCAGAGCCGCCAGGCCTGCACCAGCAGCCCCAGCACCGCAAAGAGCAGGGCTGCCAGCCCCACCCACCGCCCCGGATCCGCGACACGGCGTGGGGAGGGTGGCAGCGGATCGTCCATCAAGTCAGGCCAGGTCGAGATTCGTCTTTAGCGTGGGAACGCCAACGAGTGACCAGTGAACAGCCCGGTCGACGCCCAGTCCCGCCAGAACCTGCGGCTGCTGCTCGTCGCAGGGCCCCATCACCTCGCGGGCCCCGACCTGCGCGGGCTGATGGATTTTCTGCAGGACCAGCGTTCGCAGTTCGACCTGAGCCTGTCGATCGCCGATCCGGCCAAGCAACCCGAACTGCTGGAGCTCTACCGGCTGGTGGCCACCCCGGCCCTGGTGAAGCTCGAGCCGCCACCGAAGCAGATCTTCGCTGGCAACGCCATCCTCAAGCAGTTGCAGAGCTGGGTGCCCCGCTGGCGGCAGCTGGGCATGGTGAGCGGCCTCAGCGTCGGCATGCGGGCCGTGGAACCCAGCGGTGGCCCCAGCACCCGCGAACTGCAGCTGGAGGACCAGCTGCTGGTGCTGCGCCAGGAGAACGAGACCCTCACGGCCCGGCTGGGGGTGCAGGAGCGGCTGTTGCGGATGGTGGCCCACGAGCTGCGCACCCCCCTCACCGCCGCCAACCTGGCCCTGCAGAGCTACCGCCTGCAGCAGATCGACCGCGACCGCTTCTTCGATGTGGTCGACCGACGCCTCGACGACATCGCCCAGCTCTCCCACGACCTGCTGGAGGTCGGCAGCACCCGTTGGGAGGCCCTGTTCAATCCCCAGAGGCTGGGCCTGGCACCGATCGCCGCCGAGGCGATCCTCGAGCTGGAGAAGCTCTGGGTGAACCGGCGGCTGGAACTGATCACCGATGTGCCCAGTGACCTGCCCGACGTGTACGCCGACCAGCGGCGCATGCGGCAGGTGCTGCTGAATCTGATCGAAAACGCGCTCAAGTTCACCCCCGACGGCGGCCGCGTCAGCCTCACCCTGCTGCACCGCACCAGCCAGTGGGTCCAGGTGAGCGTCTGCGACACCGGACCGGGCATCCCCACCGAGGAACAGCAGCGCATCTTCCAGGACCGGGTGCGCCTGCCGCAGACGGCGGCCCAGACCCCGGGATTCGGCGTGGGGCTGTCGGTGTGCCGACGCATCGTCGAAGTCCACGGCGGACGGATCTGGGTCGTGAGCGAACCTGGCGAAGGGGCCTGCTTCCATTTCACCGTGCCGGTGTGGAGCGGCCAGAGCAACTGAACCGTGGTGGATTGCCCAGGGGAGGGTCGGGGCGGTATGGTGAGCCTTCGCCGGTGAACGGCGGGCCTCGCCCCCATCGTCTAGAGGCCTAGGACACCTCCCTTTCACGGAGGCGACAGGGGTTCGAATCCCCTTGGGGGTATCTCAGGCAGACCAAGTTTGCCGACCAAGGTTGGTCGTGCGGGCAGATCCGCGTTACGGGTTGACTGCGGGATCTTTGATGGGTGTTCTGGCCGGGCCCTGGCTGGGTTGGGATGGGATCTCAGAGCGACCGGGCTGCAGCAGCCAACGGATCCTGACGGTCGATCTGGTCCTGACGGGCAGAGGGATCCTGACGATCGGTCTCCCGCCGCAGGGCTTCAAGGGCTACAGAGCGCAGATTGCTGGCCAGGTCCTCCTGGAGGCGCTGTTCGATCAGGCCGATGGGCATGCCCACACAGGCCTGGACGGTGAGCTCGTAGCGCAGCCGCACCCCGCTGGAGTCCGCCAGCACGGTCCAGGTGCCCTGGAAGCGACGGAAATCGCCGGCGAGCATCTCGAAGTCAAGAATCCCTTCCTCCCGGCGTTCCTGCAACTGCAGACGCACGGAGGCTGTGAAACGCAGCCCGACGAAGCGCTGGCTGCCCACCTGCTCGAGCACGACCACATCACCGCGCCGCTCCACCAGACTCGATCGCTCAAGGTTGGGGATGAAGTCGGGCAGCCGCTCGTAATCCGTGAGCACCTCCCAGACGGCTTCGAGGCCCAGGGGGAGCGCCAGCTGGGCGGCGAGCCGACGGGTGGCACCGGGCAGACGCTCGATGACCTGCTCAATGGGCTCGGAGGGCAGAGACAGTGGTGAAGAGGCAGTCAACGTCAGTCTTACGAACCGCCGTGGCCACCGGCAGTGGTGGAGACACTAACGGTGTCGTCCCGCTGACGGGAACCCCCCAGCTAAACGTATAGTCGCGGCGCTTGTACCGGCCCCATGCGCGTCACCCCAGCCTCCCTGCGAACCGGCGACGGTCGCATGTTCCAAGTTGAGGTCGAGTTGCCGACCGGTCGCGGCGCCCGCCGCAGCCTCCGGGTGCTGCAGGTCGCCTACGACCAGCTGAGCCAGACCCTGCGCCGCCTGGGCCAATCGGGCGCGAGGGTGCTGTCCATCACATCAGCCGCAGAGGCCGGGGCGTCAGGGTCGGACAGTGCACCGTCTGCCCCCGCCACGACCGACGCCATGACCGAGCCCGCCGCCACCCCTGCCCCCACCCCGCCGGCTGCCCCCCGCTCCGAGGGCCACGAGGCTGTGCCCGTGAACCTCTACAAGCCCAAGGACCCCTTCGTGGCCACGGTGCTCGACAACTACTCGCTGCTGGCCGAAGGGGCCATCGGCCGGGTGAACCACATCACCTTCGACCTGAGCGGCGGCAACCTGCATTACGTCGAGGGTCAGAGCATCGGCGTGATCCCCGATGGCGAGGATGCCAACGGCAAGCCCCACAAGCTGCGGCTGTATTCCATCGCCTCCACCCGCCACGGCGACGACCTGGGCGACAGCACCGTCTCCCTGTGCGTCCGCCAGCTGGAATACACCAACGAAGCCGGTGAGACCATCCAGGGTGTCTGCTCCACCTTCCTCTGCGACATCCAGCCAGGGGCCAAGGTGAAGCTCACGGGCCCGGTGGGCAAGGAGATGCTGCTGCCGGCCGACGAGGAGGCCAACGTGATCATGCTGGCCACAGGCACCGGCATTGCGCCGATGCGCACCTACCTGCGCCGCATGTTTGAGGCCGGTGAGCGCGAGAAGAACGGCTACGCCTTCCGGGGCAAGGCCTGGCTGTTCATGGGGGTGCCCACCACCCCGAACCTTCTCTATGACGACGACTTCCGTCGCTACGAGGCGGAATATCCAGACAACTTCCGCTACACCACGGCCATCAGCCGTGAGCAGCAGAATCCAGAAGGTGGCCGGATGTACATCCAGGATCGGGTGACCGAGTATGCCGACGAGATCTTCTCGCTGATTGAAGATTCCCGGACCCACGTGTACATGTGCGGTCTGCGGGGCATGGAGCCGGGCATCGATGCCGCCATGACCGCGGCCGCCGGTCGCCGGGGGCTGGACTGGTC
>CAZWFG010000075.1:0-9768 GCA_964632245.1 uncultured Synechococcus sp.
CGCCGAGGAAGCGCTGCAGCTGCTGCTGCAGCTTGCCGGCCGGGCCGGCCGTGGTGAGCGGCCCGGCGAGGTGATCGTGCAGACCTACAGCCCAGACCATCGGGTGATCCGCCACCTCGTCGACGGCCGTTACGGCCGTTTTCTTGAAGAAGAGGCCGCCCTGCGGCGCCAGGCGGGGCTGGTGCCCTTCGCCCGGGCCTGCCTGTTGCGCTTCGCCGGTCCCCAGGCCAGCGTGACCGCCAGCGCCGCCACCGGCATCCGCACCCTGCTGGAGCCTCGACTGGCGGGGACGGGCTGGCTGGCCATCGGGCCGGCCCCGGCCCCCCGCAGCCGCATCGCCGGTCTCAGCCGCTGGCAGCTGCTCCTGCATGGCCCCGCCGACAGCCCCCTGCCCCTGCCACCCGAAGCTGACCTGCGCCGTTCGCTGCCCCGGGGGGTGCACCTCACCATCGACCCCGACCCCCTTGAGCTCTAGCCATGCGGCGTGGGCAGCAGCCGCTGCAGCACCAGCACCAGCAGCACCGCCGCCCCGATCGCCACAGCCCCGAGCCCAAGGGCACTCCACCGCCAGCAGGCCAGCTGCAGCCGGTTGACCGCCCCGGGTTGCAGTTGCCAAAGGCGGCCTCCGGCGGGGTCGTCGTCGGTGGGGATCGGTTCCGCCAGCCGCACGGCGGGGGCGTTCAGGGGCCGCAGATGCAGGGGCAGGTCCAGGCCGGCCACCGGCTCCAGGCTCCTGAGGTCCCAGTGCAGATCGATCCGCTGCCACACCCCCACGAGCCAGTTGCGTTCGCGCCAGTCGAGCTCGGGGGGTGGCAGCGGTCGACCCAGCACGGCTGCCGCCCGCTCCGCATCCGCGGCCAGGCGCCGCTGCAGTTGGCGGGGGGTGAGCACAGCGACGGGCTGCCTGCCGTCCTGCAGCTCCCGCCCGCTGGCATCCAGCAGCCGCTGCTCCAGCCGCACCCGGCCAGGGGCCTCAAAGTCGAGGGTCGTCTCGATGCGCAGGCAACCGGCCAGCAGCACGGTGAGCAGCAGCAGCAGGGCCGTGGCCACCACGGCGAAGCCGACGGGGGCCCGGGTGCGTCCGACCGGGGCCGCAGGGGGAGGGGTCCCCGGCCTGGGCCGGCTCCCGCCGCCGCCCCGGCGTCCCTCCAGGGGGGCGGCCTCCTCCAGCCGGGGCAAGGTGAGGGCCCACTCGGCGGGCCGGCGCAGCTCGGGCGCCTCGAGAATCTCGAGCACCGCTTCGGCCTGGCGCCGCCAGCGGCTGCCACCGGCCGCCGCCGCCCGGCAGCAGGCCACAGCCTCCTGCCGTTGGCCCAGACCCTGGTGGGCCGTGGCCATCAGCAGCCGCACCTCGGCCCCGGCCTCGAGGCTCACCGGCCAGGCCTCGGCCAGCGGCTCCAGCAGGGCCAGAGCACTGCGATAGTCGCCCCGCTCGAGCAGCCGTCGGGCCTGCCGGAGCCCCTGGTCGTCGTGCGCCGGCGCCCCCATCGGTGGATCTCAGCAGTTGCGGCCCACCAGCATCGTGCCGATGCCGGCGTTGGTGAACACCTCCAGCAGCAGGGCGTGGGGCACCCGGCCGTCGACGATGTGGGCGGCGGCCACCCCCTGGGCCAGGGCGCGGATGCAGCATTCGGTCTTGGGGGTCATGCCACCGGCCACCACCCCGTCGCTGATCAGCTGGCGGGCTTCACTCAGGGTCAGCTGCCGGATCAGCGACTGGGGATCGCTGCGGTCCTTCAGGATCCCCGGGGTGTCGGTGAGCAGCACCAGTTTCTCGGCATCGAGGCTGGCGGCCAGCTCCCCGGCGACCAGATCGGCATTGATGTTGTGGGGCTGGCCGTCGGCGTTGGGGGCCACACTCGAGATCACCGGGATGTAACCGCGGTCGAGCAGGGGAATGAGCACCGAAGGGTCGACCCGGGCCACATCCCCCACCAGCCCGAGGGAGCCGTCGCCGTGGGTGCGGGCCCGCACCAGTTCGCCATCAGCGCCGCTGAGGCCCACCGCCCGGCCCCCCACCTGGTGAAGACCATTGACGATCTGCTTGTTCACCCGGCCCACCAGGACCATTTCAACCACATCCATGGTGCCGGGATCGGTGACCCGCAGGCCCTCCTGGAACACCGGTTCGATGGCCAGCCGGGACAGCCACTGGTTGATTTCCGGTCCGCCGCCGTGGACGACCACTGGCTGGACACCCACGCAGGCCAGGAGGGCCAGATCGCGGAACACGGCTTCGCGCAGGTCCTGGCGCACCATGGCCGCGCCGCCATATTTGATCACCATCCGCCGGCCGGCGAAGCGCTGGATGTAGGGCAGGGCTTCGCTGAGCACCTCCACCCGCCGGGCGTCTTCGGGGCGGATGCTGGGCTCGACGGTCATGGCTGGATGAGGCTGAGTTCCAGCCGCTCGGACGACGGGGTCTCGAGCCTGGCCTCCAGCCCGGGACCGAAGAAACGACCCAGGCGTTCCGACCGCTCCTGCCACCGGGCTGGCACGACGGCACCGGGGCGGAACCCCAGCCGCAGGGCGTAGCGACCGTTCACTTCAAGCTCCTCGATGGTCTCGAGCTGGGGCGGATCGTTCTCATCCCAGAGTTTGAGGGCTTCGAGCGACGATTCCAGGTGGGCCTTCTGGCCGTAGCGCCAGCGGGTCACGTCGTTGAGCAGCTTCACCTGCTCTTTGGTGGCGCTCGCCTCCCGCAGCTCCTTCCGGTCGGCCGGGGCCGTGAGCCGTCGGGCCGGGGGCAGCTCCGACGACTTCAGGGCCAGGCCGCCGAGGATGATCGGGATGCCGTAGAAAATCGTCGGCAGGCTGAGGTTGGGGTGGTCGGTGACATAGGCCACCGATCCCACCACCGTGAGCACGAAACCGGCGAGGGTCAGCAGGGAGCCGGGGGACAGGAACGCTTGCATGGCGACATCTTCGGACATCGGCCGCAGGCGTCAGGATGGCGGAGTCCAGTGTCGCCCCCGCCTCCATGAGTGAGACCCCTCCGACCTCCGCCGATCGGCTGGTGCAGGAGCTTCAGGATGACCGGCGCTGGCTGCTGCGTCAGCTCGATGCCGGCCACTGGCCGGAGCTGCGCCTTGACCTGGCCTCCCTGGAGCGTGAACTGGGCCATCTGCTCGAGCGGGCGAACGAGCGTCTCAGCGGCGGCTGACCCACGGCGGTGCCACCGCCAGGGCTTCAGAACGGAATCTCGTCGTCGGGCAGATCCACCAGGGGGGCGGCGTTCCAGGTGGGTGCGGGCTCGGCGGCTGCCTTGCGCGCGGCGGCTTTCGCCGGGGCTGCAGCCCTTGGCGCGGCGGCCGCTGGGGCCGTCGGTGCAGCGGCAGCGGCGGAGCCATCGAGGGGATGGAGCCGCGCCAGCGTGAATTCCAGCTTCTTCTCCCGAGTGCCATCCGGCCGGGTGATGGTGTTCATCCGCAGGCGGCCCTCCACCACCAGGCGCTGCCCCACCTGCACCCGGTTCTGCAGATCCTGGGCCAGGTTGCCGAAGCCCACCACCCGCAGCTGGCTTGGGGGATCCTCGGGGCGCAGGCCATCGAAGCGCACGGTCATCTCGGCGATGGGCAGCTGGTTGTCGGGGGCGTAGCGCACCTTGGGCTCATCCAGCACCTCGACCTCGAGCAGACAGTGGTTCACGCAACGCCTCCGGGGGGCCCACATCCTGCAGCATGGCGACGGTGCGCCGCCGCTGTGATGGACGATCGCCAGCGGCGCCTATGGCTGGTGGCCGGCACCGGCGATGGGCCGCCGCTGGCCCAGGAACTGCTGGCGCGGGGCTGGTGGCTGCGGGTGAGTGTGGTGGGTGCGGCGGCGGCGGCGGCCTACCCGCCCCATCCGCGGCTGGAGCTCCGGGTGGGTCCCCTCGGCGAAGGCGATGCGCTGGCGGCCCGCCTCGCGGCCTGGCCCTGCCGCTGGCTGATCGATGCGAGCCATCCCTTTGCCGTGCGCATCAGCCAGGCCCTGGATCTTGTCTGTGCCGGGCTGGGGCAACCGGTGCTGCGGCTGCAGCGGCCGGTGCTGCCCGAAGGGCCCGCCCTGGTGATCGCCCAGCTGCAGGACCTGGCCCCCCTGCTCACGGTGCGGGATGACCTGCTGCTGGCCATCGGCCAGCGCCATCTGGCCGAGGCCCTCAGTCACAGCGTCGCCGGCCGCCACGCCACCCGTCTGCTGCCTACACCGACCAGCCTGGCCACGGCCCTGGCCCTGGGTTTCGCCGCCGATCGCATCGCCCTGCTGCGCCCGGGGGGCGATGGCTCCCTTGAAGGGGCCCTCTGCCGACGCTGGCAGACCACCACCATCCTGTGCCGCCAGTCCGGCAGCCCCGCTGAGGTCACCTGGCACCGGGTCAGCCGCGACCTGGGACTGCGGCTGGTGCTGCTGGCCCGCCCAGACTGCGGCGGCAACACCCCGGCCCTGGACTGGAAGAGGCTCCTGGATCAGGTTGGGGAGGCAGCGCCTTCAGGGGCATGACGACGGCTGTCCTGGTCCTCACCACCGAAGCCGATGCCGCCAGGGCCGAAGACCTGGCCCGGCAGCTGTTGCAGGAGGGGCTGGCCGGCTGCATCAGCCTGCGGCCGGTGCTGTCGCTGTATCCGTGGCAGGGGGAGCTGCAGCGCAGCGAGGAGGTGCAGCTGCTGATCAAGACCCCTCCGGACCGGGTGGCCCGCTTGCGGGAGCGGATGCTGCAGCTGCACAGCTACGACCTGCCCCAGTGGCTCCAGTGGGAGGCGGAGGCTTCGCCCGCCTTCGCCGCCTGGCTGGATCAGGCGGCCCGGGTCACGGGCGAGAACTGACGCAGCACCAGTTCGCGCAGATCCATGGCCGAGCGGGGCCCCATCTGGGTCACCACCTGACCGGCGCAGAGGGAGCCGATGGCACCGCAGCGTTCGGCAGGCAGCCCCTGGGTGTAGCCGTAGAGGAACCCGGCCGCGTAGCTGTCGCCGGCGCCGGTGGTGTCGACCAGGGGGCCGAGCACGAAGGGATCGACCACGTGGCTGCGTTCACCCTCCAGCACGAGGGACCCCTTTTCCGACCGGGTGAGGGCGGCCAGCCGGCAATGGCCCCGCACCCGGTCCACCGCGGTCTCGAAGCGGTCGGTGGCGTACAGGCTGAGAATTTCGTGCTCGTTGGCGAAGAGGATGTCGACGTGGTTCTCGACCAGGTCGAGAAAACTGTCGCGGTGCCGTTCAACGCAGAACGGATCGGAGAGGCTGAGGGCCACTTCACCTCCGTGGGCGCGCACCTCCTCGGCCGCCGCCAGGAAGGCGCGTTTGGCCGGTTCGGCATCCCACAGGTAGCCCTCGAGGTAAAGCACGCGGCTGCGGCGCACCATCGACAGGTCCAGGTCTTCGGGGTCCAGCCGGGTGGAGGCCCCCAGGAAGGTGCACATGGTGCGCTGGGCGTCCGGGGTCACCAGGATCATGCAGCGGGCGGTGGCTGGACCGTCCTCGGCTGCAGGGGTGTCGAAGCTGGCGCCCGTGGCCCGCAGATCGTGGGCAAAGATCGCCCCCAGCTGGTCGTTGCGCACGCGACCGATGAAGCCGGCGCGACCGCCCAGCTGGGCGATGGCGGCGAGGGTGTTGGCGGCTGAGCCCCCCGATGATTCCAGTCCCGGGCCCATCGAGGCGTAGAGCCGCTCGGCCTGCTCGGCATCCACCAGGGCCATGGTGCCCTTGACCAGACCGTGATCCTCCAGGAAGGCGTCCTCGGAATGCACCAGCACATCAACGATGGCGTTGCCGATGCCGACGACGTCGTACTGCTGAACCATCGGGCGGGACGTTGCGGGACGCAGCAGAGCCTACGCGCTCAGCAGCGCCCGCTTCGGGCCGTGGATCGGGTCTTCAACGACGATGGTCTGGTCACGGCTGGCCCCCAGGGAGACGATGGCGATGGGCACCTCCATCAGCTCCGCCAGGAACCGCAGGTAGGCCATGGCGGTGGCGGGGAGTTCCTCCAGCCGCCGGCAATCGGCCGTCGAGGTCTGCCAGCCCGGCAGGGTTTCGTAGACGGGCCGGCAGCGGGCGAATTCGGACGAGCTGCTGGGGAAGTGGTCGAGCCGCTGGCCGTCCATGTCGTAGGCCACGCAGACCCTGATTTCGTCGAGCTCGTCAAGAACGTCGAGCTTGGTGATGGCCAGGCAGTCGATGCCGTTGACCTCAACGGCATAGCGGCCGATGACGCCGTCAAACCAGCCGCAGCGCCGGCGTCGACCGGTGGTGGTGCCGTATTCACCGCCGCGGTCGCAGAGGTGGTCGGAGAGGCTGCCATCCAGCTCGGTGGGGAACGGCCCTTCGCCGACGCGGGTGGTGTAGGCCTTGGCGACCCCGATCACCCGGTCGATCAGGGTCGGACCGACCCCGGCGCCGATGCAGGCGCCACCGGCCACCGGATTGGAGGAGGTGACGTAGGGGTAGGTGCCGTGGTCAAGGTCCAGCAGGGTCCCCTGGGCACCCTCGAAGAGGATGTTCTGACGGGCCCGGGCGGCCTGGTGGATGGTGCGGGTGCAGTCGACGACATGGGGGGCCAGGCGGCGCCCGTAGTCGGCGTATTCAGCGATGACCGCCTCGGGATCCAGCGCCTCCAGTCCATGGATGCGCTCCAGCAGCAGGTTCTTTTCCTCAATGGGCCCCTGCAGACGCTCCCGCAGTTGATCGGCATCGAGCAGGTCGATCATGCGGATACCGTTGCGTTCCGCCTTGTCGGAGTAGGTGGGGCCGATGCCGCGACCTGTGGTGCCGATGCGCCGCATGCCCCGCTGCCGTTCCATCGCCTGGTCGAGCAGGCGGTGGTAGGGCATGGTCACGTGGGCCGTCGAGGCGAGCTTGAGGCCGCTGGCGTCGATGCCGATGCCGGCCAGCATGTCGAGCTCCTGGAGCAGCACCCGTGGGTCGACGACGGTGCCTGATCCGATCAGGCAGACGGTGTCGGGGTAAAGGATGCCGGACGGGATGAGGTGCAGCTTGAGCACCTGACCGTCGACGACGATCGTGTGACCGGCGTTGACGCCACCTTGGTAGCGCACCACCACGTCGGCGGAGCGGCTGAGCAGGTCAGTGATCTTGCCCTTGCCCTCGTCGCCCCACTGTGCACCGATGACGACGACGTTGGCCAAGGCGACGGCAGCAGCATGCCGCTGCGGAAACAATCCAGGAGTCTTTCAGATCAACCACCGGTTCGACAAGCGTCAGCAGCCCTCAGGCGCCCCGGGTGGCATTGCGTTCGGCCTGCTGCAGTTCCTTCTCGATGCGCTGGCGCAGGGCGTCGGGCACCGGCCTGTTGGCGTAGTTGGCGTAATGGCCCGCCAGGGCATTGAGGGCGGTCTGCATGGTGGTGAACGACCCCAGACCGTTGACGCTGGCGTTGGGCCGGTAGAGCGCCACGTAGTCATTGATCAGCGCCCGGGCGCCGGCCTGGTCGGGGGCGCCGGCGGCTCCGGCAAGGGTCTGCTGCAGGGCCTGGGCCACGGTCTGGGTGTCGTCGAGGTAACGACCGGTGAGGCCCGAAGCGGTCTCACCGCAGGCCGACAGCGACAGGCCCAGGACGAGCAGAAGGGCCCCGAGGGCCAGGACACGCCCCAGGGAACGGGCCAGACGACGCAGCACGGTGGGGACCCAGGCAAGGAATGGGCTGGATCCTAGGTGCCGCCCCAGCGGGGGGGCAGCGCCCCGGGACCGCAGGTCCGCCGGGCCAGGGTCCGCAGCCAGACGGGCGGCAGGGACTCTCCCCCCCAGCTGCGTTCCAGGGTGGGATCCACCCGGTCCAGCCCCAGCAGGTCGTCCTGATGGCGCAGGCGGGTGAGGCTCACCAGACCGCTGGCCGGCCTGCTTCGGTCGCACTCGAGTTCCACCACCAGCCGCAGGCGCTGGCCACCTCCTGCTTCCACGCTGACGGGCAGACGCCACTGGGTCCGCCCGGGGCCCAGGGGGAGGGTCTGCGCCACGCCGTCCTGCAGCACCCTGCGCCCGTCCTGACGGGCCAGGGGGGCCGGCCCGCAACCCTGGAGCGCCAGGGCCAGGGGGACCAGTGCGGCCAGGATCGCCGCGCGTCGGCACCTCGCCAGGTCGTGCATCAGGCCAGGGGGTTGCGCTGCCGCCGCAGGCGTTGCAGCAGATCATCGACCAGGGCAGCGACCTCCCCTTCCTCGCGTTCACCGCTGGCCCGCTCGACCCGTTCGATGCGCCCCTCGGCGGCCCCACGCCCCACCACCAGCCGCCAGGGAATGCCCAGCAGCTCGGCGTCCTTGAATTTGACCCCGGCCCGTTCCGGCCGGTCGTCGAGCAGCACCTCCACCCCCTCGGCCTGCAGCTGCCCGTACAGCCGCTCCGCCAGGGCCACCTGCTGGGGATCCTGGGCACTGGCGATGACCACGATCACCTCGTAGGGGGCGATGGCCACCGGCCAGATGATGCCGGCATCGTCGTGGTGCTGTTCGACGGCGGCCTGGGCCAGGCGGGACACACCGATCCCGTAGCACCCCATCCAGAGGGCTTCCTCCTGACCCTGGTCGTTGGTGAAGCGGGCCTCGAGAGCTTCGGAATACTTGCGACCCAGCTGGAAGATGTGACCCACCTCGATGCCGCGGGTGGCCACCAGCTGCTGGGAGGGGTCGTGGCAGCAGGGATCCCCCGGCTGGGCGGCGCGCAGATCGTGGCGCGCGGGGGGCACAAGGACGCCGTCGGCCCCGGTGCCCCAGCTGAGGCCCGTGCGGTGCTGATCGCACCGGTTGGCTCCGGCGACGAAACGTTCGAGGTCGAGGGCGGTGCCATCGGCCAGCCGCAGGAAGGTCGCTTCGAGGCCTTGGCTGCCGGTCAGAACGGCATCCTCGAGATCAGGGCCCACGAATCCGAAGGGAATCCTGTCGGGGGCTGCCAGCTGGCCGGGTTCCAGGGGCTGCAGCTGCAGCAGGCTGCCCCACGCGGCCCCGTGGTCGCGGTCGAGCACATTGCTGAGCTTGACGGTGTTCAGCTCCTGGTCGCCGCGCAGGGCGATGAGCAGCGGCTGCTGGCGACCGCCGGCGAATCGCGCCACCAGCAGCAGCACCTTGACGATCTGGCTGGGGTGGAACCCATGGGAGCTGCAGAGGTCTTCAATGCTGCTCCGGCCGGGGGTCGCCAGGGTCGATGGGGGCGTCGGCGGCAGGGGCACGGCGGCCGGTGGCAGCGATTCAGCCCGTTCCTGGTTGGCGGCGTAGCGGCCATCACGGCTGGTGAGCACCAGGTCTTCGCCGGCGTCGGCGGTGACCATGAATTCTTTGCTGGCCGATCCGCCGATGGCTCCGCTGTCGGCTTCGACGGCCACGGCCCGCAGGCCGCAACGGGCAAAGATCCGGCTGTAGGCCTGCTCCATCACCCCGTAGGTGGCCGCCAGATCGTCGGGGTCGGCATGGAACGAATACGCGTCTTTCATGATGAATTCGCGCCCGCGCATGAGCCCGAAGCGCGGGCGGATCTCATCGCGGAATTTGGTCTGAATCTGATAGAGGCAGACCGGCAGCTGACGGTACGACCGCAGCAGATCCGCGGCGAGGGCGGTGACCACCTCCTCGTGGGTGGGACCCAGCCCAAGGGCCCGGTCCTGGCGATCGACGAGGTGGAACATGATCCCCTCCCCGTCGGTGTAGCCGGCCCAGCGACCGCTGCGTTGCCACAGTTCGGCCGGTTGGAGCTGGGGCAGGAGGGTTTCGAGGGCCCCTGTGGCGTCCATTTCCTCCCGCACGACCGCGGAAACCCTGCGCAGCACCCGCCACATCAGGGG
>CAZWFG010000076.1:0-9603 GCA_964632245.1 uncultured Synechococcus sp.
CTGAGCAGGCCGTGCTGCACGGCGGCCCGCACCACACCGGCGGTGCCCTCCGGCCGCAGGGTGCAGGCGCGTTCGCCGCGGTCGACGAACGAATACATCTCCTTGCCCACCACATCGGTGGCTTCACCGATGCCGCGGGCGAACAGCTCGGTGGCCTCCAGCAGCGGCGTGCGGATCTCGTGCACCCCCGCGCGGCGGAAGTGTTCCCGGGCCGTGGCTTCGAGGGCCTGCCAGCGGGCGGTGGCCGCCGGCAGCAGGTCGACCATGCCCCGCAGGCTCTGCAGCTGCTCCACCCCGACCCCTGCCGTCCCGTGCTGGCGGCCATCCTGCCTGGCGCCGGGGCCGGGCCCCGGTCGGGCTCCAGAATGGCGGCGCTCTGTCCACCCCCCATGGCCCGGCTGCTGCTCACCGGAGGTGCCGGCTTCATCGGCAGCCACACCGCCCTCGTGCTCCTCGAAGCCGGCCACGAGGTGGTGGTGCTCGACGACTTCCGCAACAGTTCCCCCAAGGCCCTCGAGCGGGTGCAGGAGCTGAGCGGCCGGCCCCTCGACCTGGTCGCCGGCAGCCTCGGTGATCCCGCCACCCTCGAGCGGGCCTTCGGCGGGGGCCTTTACAGCCGCGGCGGCGGCATCGATGCGGTGATCCACTTCGCCGGCCTCAAGGCCGTGGGCGAGTCGGTGCGCCATCCGCTCCTGTACTGGGAGGTGAACGTCAACGGCAGCCGCCTGCTGCTTGAAGCCATGGACCGGGCCGGCTGCCGCACGGTCGTCTTCAGCAGCAGCGCCACCCTCTACGGCATGCCCGAGCGCACGCCCATCGCCGAGACCGATCCGGTGCGGCCGATCAACCCCTACGGCCACAGCAAGGCCGCCGTCGAGCGGATGCTCGCCGACCTCTGCGGTGCCGGCGGCGACTGGCGGGTGGCCAGCCTGCGTTACTTCAACCCGGTGGGGGCCCATCCCAGCGGCCGCATCGGCGAAGACCCCGAGGGGATTCCCAACAACCTGTTCCCCTTCGTGAGCCAGGTGGCGGTGGGCCGCCGGCCCGAGCTGCAGGTGTTCGGCAGCGACTGGCCCACCCACGACGGCACCGGCGTGCGGGATTACATCCATGTGATGGACCTGGCCGAGGGCCACCGGGCCGCCCTCGACACCCTGCTGCGCGAGCCGCCGCAGCTGCTCACCCTCAACCTCGGCAGCGGTCGCGGCCATTCGGTGCTCGATGTGGTGCGCGCCTTCGAGGCCGCCAGCGGCCGGCCCGTGCCCTACCGCCTCGTCGACCGCCGCCCGGGCGATGCCGCCGAGACCGTCGCCGATCCCTCCCTGGCGGCCGAACGGCTGGGCTGGCGCACCTGCCGCAGCCTCGAAGACATCTGCCGCGACGGCTGGGCCTGGCAGCAGGCCAATCCTTCGGGCTACCGGTGACGCACCTGCTGCTGGCGGGCGGCGGCCACAGCCATGCCCTGCTGCTGCGGCGCTGGGCCCACCGGCCGCGGCAGCGGCCGCCGGCCCGCATCACCCTGGTGAGCCGGGCACCCCTCAGCCCCTATTCGGGCCGTCTGCCCGCCTGCCTGGCCGGCCGCTGCCGCCTGCCCGCCGCCAGCCTGCCGGTGGCGGCCCTGTGCGCCGCCGCCGGGGTGGCCTTCGTGCAGGCCGAGATCGAGGGCCTCGACCTGCGGGCGGGGCAGCTGCGCCTGTCCGCCCCCCACGATCCTCTCGCCTACGACCTGCTCAGCCTTGATGTCGGCGCCGAGGTGCCCGTGCCTGCCATGCCGGGGGTGCCGCTGCTGCCGGTGCGGCCGGCCGTGCCGGTGCTGGCGGCCCTGGAGGCGCTGCCGCCGGCGGCGCTGGTGGCGGTGGTCGGCGGGGGCGCCAGTGCCGTCGAGGTGGCCTTCGCCCTGGCGGTGCGCGGTTGCCGGGTGAGCCTGCATCCGCGGGGACCGGGGCTGTGGCAGGTCTTCGCCCCTTCCCTGGCGGCCGCCGGCATCGCCGTGGTGCAGGGCCCCGCGGCCGTCGGCACCGCCCTGGCGGTGGCCTGCACCGGTGCCCGGCTGCCGGCCTGGCTGGCGGCCAGCGGCCTGCCCCTGCGGCCCCCGGGGCGCCTGGCGGTGGAGCCCGACCTCACCCTGCCGGGCTGGCCCCAGGTGTTCGCCGTCGGGGATGGCGCCCTGGTGCGCGGGGCCGAACGACCCCCCGCCGGCGTCTGGGCGGTGAAGGCGGCGCCGCGGCTGCACGACAACCTGGTGCGGCGGCTGCAGGGGCGGCCCCTGCGGCCCTGGCGGCCGGCCCGGCGGGCCGTGCAGCTGCTGGGCGACAGCCGCGGCCGCGCCTGGCTGCTGCGCGGTTCCGGCCGGCGGCCCCTGGGCCCCTCGCGGCTGCTGGGCCTCTGGAAGCAGGCCCTCGACGGGGCGTTTCTGGCCCGGCTGCAGCCATGAGCCAGCGCCGCCCCTGGCTGTTCTGGATCGCCCTGGCGGCGGTGTGGCTGCTCGCCACCATCGCCGACCGGGCCTGGCTGGCCAGCGACGGGCGTCTGCCGTCGTGGGACCAGGCCGATTACCTCAACAGTGCCCTCGACCACGGCCGCGCCCTGGGGCTGCTGCCCGGCGGTGGCTGGCAGGGCTGGCAGGCCCTGCTCGACCTGTCGCCCAAGATTCCGCCGCTGGCGTCGCTCGTCAACGGCACCGTGATGGCGGTGGCCGGTGATGCGCCCGACCAGGCGGCCTGGAGCCTCAGCCTCTGGCATGGCCTGCTGCTGCTGCTGGTGGCCCTCTGGGGCCGGCAGCTGGGGGGTGCCGGCCTGGGGCTGCTGGCGGCCGTGGTCACGGTGCTGCTGCCGTCCCTGGCGGCCCAGCGGGTGGATTACGTGCTCGAGATTCCGGTGGCGGCCAGCGGCACCGCCGCCCTCTGGCTGCTGGGCCGCTGGGCCCGGCCGGGCCCGGCCGGGGGGCGCTGGGGCCAGGCGTTGGCCGCCGCCCTGGCCCTGGCGGCGGCGGTGCTGATCAAGCAGAGCGTGCTGCTGCTGCTGCTGGGGCCGCTGC
This sequence comes from uncultured Synechococcus sp., assembly GCA_964632245.1. Classification (GTDB taxonomy): domain Bacteria; phylum Cyanobacteriota; class Cyanobacteriia; order PCC-6307; family Cyanobiaceae; genus CAIQIA01. Next base: position 3,038 of record CAZWFG010000076.1, read on the forward strand.
TGTGGGCGGCGGTCACGGGCCTGGCCCGCCGCGGCCGCCGCTGGCAGGTGCTGGCGGCCCTGGCCCTGGTGCTGGCCCTGGTGGCGCCATGGCTGGGCCACAACCTGATCACCACGGTCTCCGGCACCGACCGGGCGACGCTGGAATCGGCGGCGCGGGAGGGGGACCCCGGCGCCGGCAGCCTGGCGGGCTGGCTCTGGTATCCGCGGCGGCTGCCGCAGGTCATCGGCTGGATCCTGCCCGCCGGCGCCCTCGCCGGTGCGTTGCTGGCCCTGCGGCACAGGGGATGGAGCTGGCGGCGACCGGGGTTCGACCGGGGCTGGCTGCTGGGCTGCCTGGCCTCGGCCTGGCTGCTCACCACCCTCAGCCCCAACAAGGACGCGCGCTACCTGGCGCCGCTGCTGCCGCTGCTGGCCTTGCTGTTGGCCCAGGGCTGGGCGGCCCTGGCCCGGTGGCTGCCGCGGCCGTGGGGGCCGCTGCTGCTGGGCCTCGGCCTGGCGGGGGCCGCCGGCACCACGGCGGCCGAACGGCTGGCGGACCGGGTGCCGGCCAGCGCCCAGCCCCTCGAGGCGGTGGTGGCCGCCGTGCAGGACGGTTCCCCCGCCACACCCCGCACCTTGATCGTCGTGCCCAGCACGCCGAACCTCAACCAGCACAACATCAGCTACTTCGGCCGCCGTGGCGGTGGGGCCCTGGTGGGCCGGCAGCTGGGCAGCGGCGCCGGCGACACCGCTGCGGTGCTGGCCCAGGGGCGGCTGGTGCTGCTGGCCCGGGGCGACCAGGGTTCGGTGAGCCGCCGGGCGGCGACCCTGGCGGCGGCGGTGCGCGGCAGCGGTCGTTTCCGACTGCGGCAGCAGTGGCCCCGCCCCGAAGGTGGCGCCCTCGAGCTCTGGGCGCGGCGGGCCGATGCCCCGCCCCCGGTTGATTTCGCCACGGTGTTTCCGGGGCTGGCGGCGGGGCTGGCCCGGGGCCCCGCCGGCCTCGGGCCGGTCTCTGATGCCGTCGGCCGCGAGCACCAGCTCGACGGCCACCGCCTGTACCAGGAGCGGGTGCGCCGCCAGGCCCTGCAGACCCTGGCCCGCCGGCCCGACGACCGCCAGGCCCTCTGGAGCCTGGCGCTGCTGGCGACCCTGCAGAACCGGCCCCTGCAGGCCGATGGCTGGTTCGCCCGCCTCGAGGCCCTCGACCCCGCCAGCCCCTGGCCGGCGGCTTACCGCAGCGTCGTGCTCACTGCCGCCGGCCGGCCCTGGCAGGCGGCGGCCGTGGCCGAAACCGCCGGCCGCCGCACCCCCGATCCGGTGCTCACGGCCCTGGCGGACCTCGACGGTCTGCTGTCGGGCCGCCTCTGGCGCCTGCCGGCCCTGCAGCGGTCATTGCCCCAGGCGGTCAAGGCCGTCGAACGCCAGTGGGTCAACCCGCCGGCACCAGGGCGCTGAGCCGTTCGCGGAAATCACCCTTGGGCATGCCGCCCCGCAGTTCGCCGTGGATGCGGAAGTCGCCTTCGGGGTCTTCGACCACCAGGTAGGTGGGCCAGCCCATGCCGTCCTTGTTGGGGTACTGGGCCAGCAGCACCTTGCGGTAGCGGCGATAGGTCTCGGTGTCCTGCAGCATCACGCTCACGAAGGCCAGCCCCAGCTCTTCGGCCACGCGGGCGTCGTAATGGCTCATGCGATGGCAGGTGCCGCAGTCCTCGGAGCTGAACTTCAGCACCGTCACCGTGGTCTGGGTGTCCATGGGCTCGGCGCGGGGGGGTGAAGGGTGGGGGGATGGTAGCCAGTGCGATCAGCAGCGTTCCTGCCGCAGCCGTGCCTCGCGCAGCTGCCGCAGCCGTTCCCCCAGGGCCGGCCCCGGCGCGACCCCTTCGGCCAGCAGCGAGCGGGCGCTGACGGGGCTGGCCAGGTGGCGCCAGCGCAGCAGCCAGCGCAGCAACGGTCGTCGCCCCTGCCGGTCGGTGGCCAGCAGGGCGAGGGCGACGGCGTCGGCCCCCACCGGCGCCAGCCGTTGGTCCCAGCCGGCGGCATCGTCGGGGCCGGGCTCGGCCGCCAGCTGCTGCCGCAGGGTCGCCGCCGCCATCAGCGCTCGGCCCTGGTGCCGCGGCAGATCAAGCCGTGCCGCCGCCGCCCCGGGGTGGTCGAGGCCCGCCAGCAGGGCCGGCAGCAGCGGCAGCTGCCGCCGTTCAGCCCACGCCAGCCGCTGCCGCCAGCGATGGTCGGCGGCCAGGGCCGGATCGATCAGGCCCAGGGCGCCCCAGGCTTCCAGCAGGGCCAGGGCACGGCGCCAGGGTTCCTGCTCCAGCAGCAGCTCCAGCTCCATCCGCAGGCGGCTGCCCAGGGCCGGCGGTGCTGGCTCCGACCCCCAGGGCCAGGCGGCCAGGGTGTGCTGCACCTGGGCCAGGTCGTCGCCTTCCAGCCGCAGCCCCAGGCGGGCGCCATAGCGGGCGGCCCGCAGCACCCGGGTGGGGTCGTCGCGGACGCTGGCCGGATGCAGAAACCGCAGCCGCCCCGCCGCCAGGTCGGCCCGGCCGCCGTAGGGCTCGAGCAGCGGGCCGTCGGGCAGCAGCTGCGCCATGGCATTGACGCTGAAGTCGCGGCGGGCCAGGTCGGCCTCCAGCGGCACGCCGAGGCTGACGCTGGGGTTGGCGCCGGGGCTGGCGTAGGTCTCGCGGCGGGCGCTGGCGATGTCGATGCGCAGGTCATGCCAGGCCAGGGAGACGGTGCCGTAGGCCCCATGCGGTCGCAGGTCATGGGTGGCGGCCGGGTCGGCCGCCAGCAGCCGCTGCGCCAGCTCCGGCGCCGGACCCTCCAGCAGCAGGTCGATGTCGGGGCCGCTGCCGGGCCGGTCCAGGTGGCCGTCGCGCACGGCGCCGCCGACCAGGGCCAGGCGCCAGCCGGCGGCGGCGGCCAGCTGCTGCAGCCGGCGCAGGGGTTCGGCGGCGGCGCGGTCGCGGGCCTCCCGTAGCGTGTCCAAGCGCCACACCGTGGGATGGCCGCCCGATTCTGGCTCTACGCCCACGAGTTCAGCGAATCCGGGGCACCGCTGGTGCTCGAGACCATCGCCGCCGAGCTGGTGGCGGCCGGCCTGGGGCCCCAGCTGCGGTTGCGGGGCTGGGGGGGAGAGCACGACCGCCGTCATCCCAGCCTGGTGCGGCGGCTGCGGGGCCGGGGCCTGCGGCTGCAGGTGCTTGACCGGAATCAACGGCCCCCGCGGCCCGCCCGCCACGACCGCCTGCTGCTCAACAGCCTGGCCCTGCCGCCGTCCGTGACGGCCGCCGCCCTCGGCTGGTGCCTGGAGGGGCGCCTGCCGCGGCTCGACTGGTTCGCCCATGAGCTGCATCCCGGCGCCTGGCTCGACGGGGCCCTGCGGCCTGATCTGCGCACCTTGCTGAGCAGCGGTGAACTGCAGCTGCGGGTGCCGTCGCGCCATTGCCTGGCGGTGTATCGCGACTGGCTGGAGCACGATGGTGCCCCGGGCCTGGCGGTGCAGCCCCACCGGCTGGCCGAGCCGCAGCTGCTGCAGCGGCCCCTGCCCGATTTCGCCGAGTTGCGGCTGCAGCTCACCGGTCAGGTGCAGCAGGGCAACAAGGGGCATGCCTGGCTGCTCGACCTGCTGGAGGCGGTGCTGGCCCTGCCGCCGGCGGCCGAGCCGCGGCCCCTGCGGCTGCAGTTCATCGGCCTCGAGGCCGGCCCCGCCGCCCGGGCCGTGGCCGAGCGGGGGCGGCAGCTGCTGGGGGAGGCGTTCCATGCCGAACCGCTGCTGCCCCGGGCCGAAGCCCAGGCGGCCATGGCCCGCAGCAATGTCGCCGTAAGCTGCTCGCGCGAAGAGACCTTCTCTTTGGCGGCCCTGGAGGCGATGGCCCTCGGACAGATTCTGTTGCGCAACCGCACCGGCGGCTTCGAGGAGCAGCTGCGGCCGGGGGTGAACGGCTTCGACCTGGGGGCGCCGGGCCAGCCCGTCCAGCCCGACCACGTGGCCCTGCTGGCGGCGCTGCTCGACCGCCGGCGCTGGCCCGATGCCGCCCTGGTGCAGCTGGCGGCGGCGGCCCGCCACCAGGCCGCCGGCTTCGCCGACCATCGCTACGCCGCCTGGCTGCTGGGGTCCCAGGGGGCTGCACCGTGCTGAACCGTTCCGAATGGCTGCGCGATCCGCTGCTGGCCCTGGCGGGGGTTGTGTACCTGCTGCCCCTGCCGCCGGCCTGGAGCACGGCGGCGGTGCTGGCCTGGCTGGTGCTGCAGCTGCTTGATGGTCCCGCCGGCGACCGCCGGCGCCACTGGGTGCTGGCGGCGCTGCTGCTGGCCCTGGTGCGGCCGTGGGTGCGGGGCGAGATGCCGCATCCGGTGTCGGCCGATGACCTGCTGCTGCTGGCCCTGGCCTTTGTGGCCTCCACGGGCCTGACGGTGGCCCGCTGGCAGCGGCTGTTGCCCTGGCTGCTGCCGCCCCTGGCGGTGGCGCTGCTGGCGGGCCCTCGCCCCTGGACCCCCAACCCCCTGGCGGGGGTGAACCAGGGGGCCTACCTGCTGGGGCTGCTCACGGTGGCGGCCGCGGCCTGGACCTCGGCCCTGCCGCTGCCCCTGGCCCGCCGCTGGCCCGGTGCCGCCCTCACCCTGCTGGGGCTGTGGGGCATGTGGCGCACGGGCTCCCGGGCGTGCCTGGTGGCGGCGTTGCTGGCGGGGCTGGCGGTGCTGCTGGCCGAACGGGCCCGCCGGGGCCGGCCGCTGCTGCGGCCCTTGCTGCTGGCGGCGGGGGCCGGCGCGGGCCTGCTGGGGCTCAAGAACCTGCTGGGCCATCCGGGCATCGGCATCGACTGGACCTCGGACAGCGGCCGGCTGCAGGGCTATGGCTGCTGGGCCGGGCTGCCCTTCAGCGGCGACAACCGGCTGCTGTGGGGGGTGGGCTTCCACCGGCCGGGGGCGTTCTGCCAGCAGCCGATCCACGGCAGCCCCCTCACCCATGCCCACAACCTGTACCTGCAGCTGTGGGGCAACACCGGCCTGCTGGGGCTGCTGGCGGCGGTGCTGCTGGCGGTGCTGCTGATCGGCCTCTGGCGCCGGGATGGCGGCAGTGACCTCAGCCGCCGCCTGGGCCAGGGGGTGCTGGTTTACACGCTGCTGCAGGGCTGCTTCGACGTGTCGCTGCTGCACTGGCCGCTGCTGCAGGTGCTCACCGCCACCGGCGTGGCGGCCCTCACGGCAGGGGACGGATCGGCGCCAGCCGTGGATCCAGGATCTTCGGTGCCATCCCCTCGAACCTGACGGCCAGCGAGATCTTCTCGCCGCTGCCGAACAGGTGGGTGACGCGACCTTCGCCGAAGCGGTCGTGCTGCAGCCGGTCGCCGACGCTCCAGCTGTGGCCGCTGCGGGCCGGGCTGCGGGCCGGTGCCGCCGGTTCGCGGTCGATGCGGGTGAGGCGGTCGAGGCGCTGCTCCCGCCGCAGGGCGGCGCCACCGGTGCGGGGCACATCGCCCTGGATCAGCTCCTCCGGCAGTTCGGCCAGAAAGGCCGACGGGATCGCCGGTTCGCGCATGCCGCCCCAGAGGCGCCGCTCGCTGGCATGGGACAGGAACAGCCGCTCCTTGGCCCGCGTCACGCCCACGTAGCAGAGGCGCCGCTCCTCCTCAAGGGCGGCCGGATCTTCGAGGCTGCGGTAGCTGGGGAACAGGCCCTGCTCGAGCCCGACGAGGAACACCACCGGAAATTCGAGGCCCTTGCTGGCATGCAGGGTCATCAGCACCACCCGTTCGGCGGCCAGGTCCTTGTCGTCGGCATCGCTGGCCAGGGCCGCCGAGGCCAGAAAGCCCTCCAGGCTGCCCTCTTCGTTCTCCTCCTGGTACTGCAGGGCGGCATTGACCAGTTCCTGCAGGTTGCGGCGCCGTTCTTCTGCTTCGTCGGTGGCTTCGGCGATCAGTTCGGCCAGGTAGCCGCTGCGTTCGAGCACCAGCTGCACCAGCTCGGACGGCGGGGCGGTGGCGGCCCGTTCCCCCAGGTCCCGCAGCAGTTCGGTGAAGCTCAGCAGGCCGCGGGCCGAGCGGCCGGCGAGGCTGCGCACGGCTTCGGCGTCGTTCACCACCTCCCAGAGCGGCACCCCCAGCTGGGTGGCGGCATCGCTGAGGCGCTGGATGGTGGTCTTGCCGATGCCGCGGCGGGGCACGTTCATCACCCGCAGCAGGCTCACCGAATCGGCGGGGTTGAGCAGCAGCCGCAGATAGGCCAGCACGTCCTTGATCTCGCGCCGGTCGTAGAAGCGCAGGCCCCCCACCACCGTGTACGGCACCCGCCAGCGCACCAGGGCCTCCTCGATGGCGCGCGACTGGGCGTTGGTGCGGTACAGCACCGCCATGTCGCCCCAGCGCAGGTCGGGGTGGCCCGCCTGCAGTTCCCGCATGCGCTGCACCACGGCTTCGGCTTCGGCGACCTCGTCGTCGCAGCGGGTGAGGCGGATCGGTTCGCCGGCACCGCGGGTGGGTCGCAGCACCTTGTCGATGCGTTCGGTGTTGCGGGCGATCAGGGCATTGGCCGCCTCGAGGATGGTGGCGGTGGAGCGGTAGTTCTCCTCCAGCTTCACCATCGTGC
>CAZWFG010000077.1:0-9431 GCA_964632245.1 uncultured Synechococcus sp.
CCATGGACCCAGAACCTTTGCCGTTGCTTAACCTTACCTCCAGACTTTTGATCTTCTTTTTCTTTCATCGACGGTAATCTGCAGCTTCGCCCTGCTCCCCCTGGTCATGGCGCGGCTCCGCTGCCGGCGGCTGTTGCGGCTTCTGTCGGCCCTGGCCCTGGGCCTGCCCGGCGTCCTCGCAGGGGCTGTGCAGGCAGAGCCGGAACTGCTCGAGCCCCCCAAGGGCCCCCCCGTGAGCGACGACCTGGGCCAGGCCCTTGACCTGCCCCCCTGGCTGGGGCTGGGGGCCAGCTGGATCGCCGAACCGATGGGCAACACCGCCGGCGGTCGGGTGCGTACCGGCTCCTGGGCCGATCAGCTCGATCTCGAACTCACCGCCGGCAGCCGCAGCGACCAGGGCTGGCGGCTGCGGGCCAGTCTGGCCAACCTGCTCGGCACGCCGCCCTTCAACCAGCAGATCGGCACCCTCTTTCCGTTGCAGCAGGTGTCGAACCCCCAGGGCTTCTGGCTGCAGGGCCTGTGGCTCGAGCACCAGAACGGCGACCTGGTGCTGCGGGCCGGCGACAACCTCAACCTCAATGCCTCCGTGGGGGCCCCCGTCTACGAGTGGTACGTGAACGGGATGATCAACGACACCCTCAACCTGGCCCTGCCGGGCCTGCCCCTGGCCCCCTGGAACAGCCTCGGGGCCACGGCCGACGTGCCCCTGGCCCCCGGCATCAGCGCCCATTACGGCGCCTTTCAGCTGAGCCGCCTGCGGGCCCCCGGCAGCGCCGATGCCTTCCACGGCTGGCGTTTCAACGTCAATCGCGACGACGGGATGCTGCAGGTGCTGCGGCTCGATTGGTCCCCGGGGCCCGCCGGCGCCCCCCTGGCCGCCTGCCGCGATCCCGATGCCCCCTGGCGGCTGCTGCGGGCCCGGCCCGACTGCCAGGACCCGGTGCAGCTCGAAAGCCAGTTGCCCGATCCCCTCGTGCAGCTGGGCGCCCTCAGCGGCAGCTGGACCTTTCCGCAGCTGGCGGATCCCCGCCGGGTCGAACGCCACGCCAACGTGCTCTTCGCCCACGCCACCCTGCCGGTGCGGCTTCCCCTCGGCCATGGCAGCCGCCTCTGGGCCACCGGCGTGGCGGGCCTCGAACCGGCCATCAACCCCGTGACCTCGGTGCTGATGGGCGGCCTGCTGGTGCAGGGGCCCTGGCCCCATCGCCCCTTCGACCAGCTGGTGCTGGGGCTGGCCCGCAGCGCAGGCCCCCGGTTCAGCAGCGAAAGCGCCGTCGAGGTCGACTACATCCTGCGCATCAACCGCAAGCTGGCCCTGCAACCTGGCGTGCAGTGGATCCTCAACCCCGGCGGCAACGGGCGCCTGGCCGACGTGGTGGCCCCGGGGGTGCAGATCAGCATCAATTTCTGAAGGGATCGGTTGAGCCCATCAATCCAGCAGCAGCACCCCCATCAGGCCCCCGGCCAGGGGGCGATGGCGGGCCCGGCGGAAGCCGGCCGCGAGGGCCAGCCGTTCCTGCTCAACCCCGCTGGGGAAGGTGGCGAGGCTGCGTTCGAGGTAGGCGTACTCGTCTTCCAGGCCGGCCCGCCGCGCCACCGGCACCACCAGCCGCCGCAGGGCCAGCCGCTGCAGCACCGCCGGCAGACCGTCGGTGCGGTTGAAATCGAGCACGGCGGCACGGCCCCCCGGGGCCAGCAACCGCCGCAGCTCGGCCAGGGCCGCGGCCCCATCGGCCAGGTTGCGCAGGCCATAGGCCATCACGGCCCCGTCAAATGCAGCGTCGGCGGCTGGCACCGCCAGGGCATCGGCCTGGAGCCAGTCGAGGGGCAGCCAGGGCCGCCGGGCTGCCCGTTGCCGCGCCAGGGCCAGGGGGGCGGCGGCGGCGTCGAGCCCCAGCACCTGCCCACCGGGTCGCACCCGCTCGGCCAGCAGCAGGGCCAGATCACCGGTGCCGCAGCACAGGTCGAGCCAGCGCTCGCCGGGCCGCGGCTGCAGCAGGGCCAGGGTCTGCCGCTTCCAGAGCCGATGCTGGCCCAGGCTCAGCAGGTCGTTGAGACGGTCGTAGCTGGGGGCGATGCGTTCGAACAGTTGCCGCACCCGTTCGGGCGGCTCCGGACTGCCGTGGCGGGTCAATGGAAGATGTGCACCAGGGGGGCCTGGGGGCCGGTGAGGGTGATCACCATCACGGTGGCCAGGCCGATGGCGGCCGAACCCACCATGCAACCCGCCAGGGTGAGGGAGAACTCGCCATTTTCGCCGGCCGACTGCAACAGCTGCAGCGACCAGAACACCAGCGCAATGATGCCGACCATCATCACCAGACCGATCACGGCAGGCCAGAGGGAGGCGGGCACGGCGGCAGGGAGCTTTGCGTTACGAGAGCCAACGTAACGAGTCGTCACCCCCGCTCGCCGGTCGCACGGGCAGTCCCCGCCGCGCCAGATCCGCCTTGATCTGCGGCACCGTGAGCACCCCGTCGTGCAGCAGCGAAGCCAGCAGCGCCGCCGCCGCGCCGGTGCGCTCCAGCACGGCGGCGATGTGGTCGAGGCAACCGGCACCACCGGAGGCGATCACCGGCACCGGCACCGCCTCGGCCACGGCCGCCGTGAGCTCCAGGTCGTAGCCCTGCTGGGTGCCATCCCCGTCCATCGACGTGAGCAGCAGTTCGCCGGCCCCCCGCTCCACCGCCTCACGGGCCCAGGCCAGGGCATCGCGGCCGGTGTTCTCCCGCCCGCCCTTGACGAACACATCCCAGCCGCCACCGGGCCGCCGGCGGGCATCGACGGCCACCACAATGCACTGGGCGCCGAACCGCCTCGCCCCGGCGCTAATCAGTTCCGGATCGCGCACGGCCGACGAATTGAGGCTCACCTTGTCGGCACCGGCCCGCAGCAGTTCGGTGATCGCTTCGACACTGGCGATGCCGCCGCCGACGGTGAAGGGAATGAACAGCACCTCCGCGGTGCGACGCACCAGCTCCACGAGGGTGCCCCGGCCCTGGTGGCTGGCGGCGATGTCGAGAAACACCACCTCATCGGCACCGTCGGCGTCGTAGCGGCACGCCAGCTCCACCGGATCCCCGGCATCCCGCAGGCCGACGAAGTTGACGCCCTTCACCACCCGGCCCTGGGCCATGTCAAGGCAGGGGATGATTCGACGGGCAACCACGGCAGGGGAGCGGAGGAACCGGGACGTGGCTGGTAGGGTTGCGCCGGAAACCAGTCCACGTCGCCGATGTCCCAGGCTGCCACCTCCTCCGTCACCGTGGGTAGCAAGGTGAAGATCACCCGGGTCCGGGACCGCATTCCGGCGGCCATGGTGCAGCTGCTGCTGCGCGACGCCAGCGGCACCGTCAAGGGTTACAAGATGACCGACGGCAGTGGCGTCGGCGTGGTGGTCGAGCTGAGCGACGGCAGCACCGGCTGGTTCTTCCCCGACGAGATCGCCGCCGCCTGAGTCCCCCCGCCTCCGTCACCGTGTCCGATTCCAGCGCCGCCCGCCAGCTCCTCGGCATGAAGGGCGCCAGCGGCACCACCAGCCGCTGGAAGCTGCGGCTGCAGCTGATGAAGCCGGTGACCTGGATCCCCCTGATCTGGGGGGTGCTCTGCGGTGCCGCCGCCAGCGGCGGGTTCCGCTGGAGCGTCGCCGATGTGCTGGCTTCCCTGGCCTGCATGGTGATGAGCGGGCCGCTGCTGGCCGGCTTCACCCAGACCATCAACGACTGGTACGACCGCGACATCGACGCGATCAACGAGCCCTACCGGCCGATCCCGTCTGGCGCCATCCCGCACTGGCAGGTGAAGGTTCAGATCTGGGTGCTGCTTGTGGCGGGCCTGGCTGTCGCCTGGGGTCTTGATCGCTGGGCGGGTCACGAGCGGCCGGTGCTGCTGCTGCTGGCCCTGGGGGGCTCTTTTGTCAGTTACATCTATTCGGCGCCGCCGCTCAAGCTCAAGCGCAACGGCTGGCTGGGCAACTACGCCCTGGGGGCCAGCTACATCGCCCTGCCCTGGTGGGCCGGCCAGGCCCTGTTCGGGCAGCTGAGCTGGGGGGTGGTGCTGCTCACCCTCGCCTACAGCCTGGCGGGCCTCGGCATCGCGGTGGTCAACGATTTCAAGAGCGTCGAAGGCGACAGGGCCCTGGGGCTGCAGTCGCTGCCGGTGGTCTTCGGCATCGAACGGGCCAGCTGGATCAGCGCCGCCATGATCGATGGCTTCCAGCTGCTGATGGTGGCGGCCCTGGTGGTGCTGGGCCAGCACCGGGCGGCGGTGCTGCTGGTGCTGCTGATCATTCCCCAGATCACCTTCCAGGACATGTGGCTGCTGCGGGATCCGGTGGCCTTCGATGTGAAATACCAGGCCAGCGCCCAGCCGTTTCTGGTGATCGGCATGCTGGTCACCGCACTGGCCCTCGGCCACAGCGGCTTCGGGGTCACGGGCTAAGTTTCACCGGGACTCGATCGTCCAAGGGGGAACCCATTGCCGCTGCCGTCAAAGCTTCTCGATCGCCTCAAGGGCGAGCCGACCCCGGGTGAGGGCCGGCGGCCCCGACGGCAGGGCCGGCGTCGACGGCTGCTGATCGCCGCCGGTGTGGCCGCCGGCGCCGGCGTGGTGGCGGCCACCGGCACCGCCATCGTGGTGCAGGGCATCGATGCCACCCTGCCCGACGCCCGCCGCATCGACAGCTTCAGCCGCCCCGGCACGATCACGGTGCTGTCGGCCGACGGCCAGGTGCTGCAGAAGCTGGGCCCGGCCACCCGCGAGAAGGTGCCCAACGGCCAGATGCCGCTGCTGGTGCAACACGCCTTCATCGCCGCCGAAGACCGGCGGTTCTATCAGCACGGCGGAGTTGATGCCGTCGGCATCGCCCGGGCCGTGGTCACCAACATCACCAGCGGTTCGGTGGAGCAGGGGGCCAGCACCATCACCCAGCAGCTGGCACGGGTGGTGTTCCTCAACCAGGACCGCACCCTGCTGCGCAAGCTGAAGGAGGCGGCCCTGGCCTTCAAGCTCGAACGCCAGCTGAGCAAGAAGCAGATCCTCGAGCAGTACCTCAACTACGTGTATCTGGGCTCGAGCGCCTATGGCGTTGCCGATGCCGCGTGGGTGTATTTCTCCAAGACGCCGGCCCAGCTGACCCTGGCCGAGGCCGCCCTGATCGCCGGCCTGCCGCCGGCACCGTCGGTGTACTCGCCACTGGTCAACCCCGACCTGGCCCTGGAGCGCCGGGCGATCGTGCTGCGCCGCATGGTCGAGGCGGGCTTCATCACGCCCGACCAGCAGGCGGCCGCCCAGGCCGAACCGCTGAAGGTGCGGCCGGCCCTGCCCAAGCACTGGAACAGCGCCGCGCCCTATTTCACCAGCTTCGTGGCCCAGGATCTGCCCCGGGTGCTCACCCCCGAACAGCTGGAGGTGGGCGGCCTCACGATCCGCAGCAGCCTCAACCTCGCCTGGCAGCAGCAGGCTCAGAAGGTGATCGACCAGAACACCTACGGCGACCTCGAGGGGGCGCTGGTGTCGATGGAGCCCGGCACCGGCCTGGTGCGGGCGATGGTGGGCGGCCGCGACTACAACCGCAGCCAGTTCAACCGGGCCACCCAGGCCCTGCGTTCACCCGGCTCGACCTTCAAGCTGTTCACCTACACGGCCGCCATCGCCGCAGGCGTCAAACCCGAGGACACCTTCGTCGATGCCCCCCGCTGCTGGGGGGGGTACTGCCCGAAGAACTTCGGCGACAAGTACCTCGGCACAGTGTCCGTGGCGGATGCGCTGCAGAACTCGCTCAACACGGTGGCCGTGCAGCTGATCGCCAAGGTGGGCTTCGACCCGGTGATCAACACCGCCCGGGCCCTCGGCATCACCCGCCCCCTGGGCCGGTTCTATTCGATGGCGATCGGCTCGAATGAGCAGACCGTGCTCGACATGACCGCCGCCTATGCCGCCATGGCCAACCGCGGCGTCTATGTGCCGCCCACCCCGTTCGAGACCATCACCGGCCCCGAAGGCCAGCTGCTCTACAGCCGGGCGGCCGCCGGCAACCGCGGTCGCCGGGCCGTCGACAGCGACACGGCCGACGCGATGATCTGGATGCTGCAACGGGTGGTGAGCGGTGGCACCGGCGGTGCCGCCGCCCTGGCCGACCGGCCGGTGGCCGGCAAGACCGGCACCTCCGAGGGGGCCCGGGACCTCTGGTTCATCGGCACCATCCCCCAGCTCACCACCGGTGTCTGGCTGGGGTACGACAACAACCAGAAGACCGGTGGCGCCTCAAGCACCTCGGCCTGGATCTGGAACCAGTTCATGACGCCGGTGGTCAAGGACATGCCGGTCAGGCAATTCCCGCCCAAACCCGAGCTCAAGCGCACGTTCAAGCCACCCAAGGTGCAGCTGCGCGGCGGTGGCGGGGGGCCGGGGCCGGCTCCGACGGCCGGCGGTGGCGCCAGCAATCCCAACAACTGGAGCCCGGCGGCTCCCACCAAACCCTGGCGACCCGAAGAACCACGCAACTGGGGCGCCCCGGTGCCAGGCCCGGGCGACGGCGGCGGTGGTTACCGAGGTGGTGGCGGCTACAGCGGTGGTGGCTACAGCGGCGGTGGGGCAGCACCGGCCCCCGCCCCGGTGGCACCGGCCCCGGTGGCTCCAGCTCCCGAACCGGTGGCGCCGCCACCGCCGGCCCCGGTGGCCGATCCACCCCCGGTCCAGTAAGGCGTGCTCACATCCCTCGACTGGCTGGGGCTGCTGCACCCGGTGCTGGCGGTGCTGTTCATCTATCCCGTGGCCGGCACCGTGGTGAGGCTCGGCATCCTCAGCCGCGAACACCGCACGGGCTACAACCCGCTGCTGCCCGAGACCGTGCGCACCGAGCACTGGGAGCACGGCCGCTGGCTCACCAGTGCGGTGGTGGTCGCGGTGCTCATCGCCCTGGCCTACACGTTCATCGCCAAGGGCGTGCCCACGGCCGGCCAGGGGCTGCTGCTGGGCCTGGCCTGGCTTGGCAGCCTGCTGGCTCTGCTGGCCCTGTGGCGGGTGCGGCGGCCGGCCCAGCGGGCTGGCTTCGCCCTGCTCACCTGGGCGGGCCTGCTGGGGCTGGGCAGCCAGCCCCAGGTGTGGCGGCTGGCCGACAATCCCCTTGATCCTGCGTTCTGGGGGTCCCACTACTGGGCCGGGGTGCTGCTCACCGGTCTGCTGCTCTACAACCTGGCGGCCCGCCCCGAAACCCAGCGCTCACCCCAGATGCGCCGCCTGCACCTGGCCGTGAATCTGCTGGTGACCGTGCTGTTCGCGGTGCAGGGCATCACCGGTTGCCGCGACCTGCTGCAGATCCCCCCCCGGGGTGCCGCCGCCGCCGCGGTTCAACCGGCCGGTGGTTCGAGCACGGCGGCGTAGAAACCATCACCGCCCTCCGCTCCAGGCCATAGCTCGACGGTCTGCTGCAGCTGCCAGCCGCCATGGCGCGCCAGAAAGCCATTCACCTGGCCTTCGTTTTCGGCCGGATGCAGGGTGCAGGTGGCATACACCAGCCGGCCGCCGGGCCGCAGCAGCCGGGCGGCCTGGTCGAGCAGGGCGGCCTGCAGCGGCAGCAGTTCGCCCCAGCTGGCGGGGCTGAGGCCCCAGCGGGCATCGGGATGGCGGGCCAGGGTGCCGAGGCCGCTGCAGGGCACATCGAGCAGCACACCATCAAAACCCTCGGGGTCGTGCCAGCAGGTGCCGTCACCCTTGACCGGCGTGAGGCAACCGAGGCCCAGGCGCTGGGCGTTGGCCGTGAGGCGCTCAAGCCGTCGCTCGGCACAGTCGAGGGCCACGACGCTGCCGTCGTCCCCCAGCAGTTCGGCCAGGTGGGTGGCCTTGCCGCCGGGGGCGGCACAGGCGTCCAGCAGACGCTGGCCCGGGCAGGGCTGCAGCAGGGGGGCGATGCGCTGGGCGGCGCGGTCCTGCACGCTCCAGAGGCCATCGCCATAGCCGGGCAGCCGCGCCAGGGGGCCGGGCCGGGGACCGAGGGCGATGGCATCGGGCAGCTCGTCGAGGGGCCGGGCGTCGACACCGGCGGCGGCGAAGGCCGCCAGCACCTCGTCACGGCTGCAGCGCAGGCGGTTCACCCGCAGATCGATGCCGGGGATGCGGTTGCTGGCCAGCGCCAGGGCCGTGCAGCGTTCGGCCCCCAGCTCACCCCAGAGGTGGGCAAGCAGCGCCTCGGGCCACGACTGTTCCAGGGCCAGGCGGGCGCAGGGATCAGCCGGCAGGGGCAGCGTGTCGCCGGCCTCTCGGGCCCGCAGGGCCGCCCGCAGCACACCATTGACCACTGGCGCCAGGTTCGCCAGCCGCTGGCGCTTGGCCAGCTCGACCGTGGTGCTCACGGCGGCAGAGGGCGGCACCCGATCCATGGCCAGCAGCTGCTGCAGGCCCACATGCAGCAGCCAGCGCAGCCGTGGCGGCTGGCGGGCGGCGGGCAGGCGGCCGAGGCGGTCGATCCAGGCATCCAGGCGCCGCCGCTGGCGGATGGCGCCATAGGCCAGTTCGGTGGCCAGGGCCCGGTCGGCAGGCGGCAGGGGGGTGCGGCGCAGTTCGCGCTCCAGGGCCAGGTCGGCATAGGCCCCGTCACCGACGGCCTCCAGCACCCGCCAGGCGAGCAGGCGCGGGGCCAGGCCGGGGGGAGAAGCCTTGGGGGCGTCGGTCGGGGTGGCGTCGGCCATCGGCAGGGGGGGCAGACCCAGATCTAGCCCGGCTGCCAGCGATGGCGGGCCAGGGGCAGGGAACCATCGGCCGCGACGGGGATGCCTTCGGCGATCAGCAGCTGCCGCTGCATCCAGTCGCTGCCTTCGCGGGAGGGGGTCATGGCGATGCGGCCGCGGGCATTCACGACCCGATGCCAGGGAATGGGCGACGGCAGCGGCAGGCGCCGCAGGGCCCAGCCCACCTGGCGGGCGCAGCCCCAGGCCCCCAGCAGCTCGGCGACCTGCCCGTAGGTGGCCAGCTGTCCGGGTGGAATGCGGGCCACCACGGCATAGACCCGTTCATCGAAACCGACGGCGGCGGTCATGGTGCCGCGACCGTCACGGTGAATACGCTGCGAGGTTCCCCCGCCGCTGCCCTCGGCCATGCCCCTGCTGCCCCGCCGCTTCGCGCGGCTGCGCACCGTGCTCGATCGGCGAATGGCCGACCTCACCGTGGTGCTGGAGGCGGTCGAGAAGCCCCACAACCTGTCGGCGATCCTGCGCAGCTGCGATGCGGTGGGGGTGCTGGAGGCCCATGCGGTCAGCCTGGCGGGTCGACCGCGCACGTTCAACAGCACGGCCCAGGGCAGCCAGAAATGGGTGCCGCTGCGGGACCACAGCAGCATCGAGGCAATCCTGCAGGAGCTGCGGGCACGGGGCTATCGGCTCTATGGCACCCACTTGGGCACGGCGGCGGTCGACTACCGCGACTGTGACTTCACC
>CAZWFG010000078.1:0-9388 GCA_964632245.1 uncultured Synechococcus sp.
GCCGCTGGCTCACCTATGAGGCCGTGCGCGACTGGCTACCCACCCAGCCCCTGCAGGTGCAGACGCCCCTGGCCGAGACCCAGGGCAGTGTGATCGACCCGACGGCCCCCCTGCTGGCGGTGCCGGTGCTGCGGGCGGGTCTGGGGCTCTGGGCCGGTGCCCAGGAGGTGCTGCCCCATGCGCGGGTCGCCCACCTCGGGCTTGTGCGGGATGAACGGACGGCCGTCCCCAGCCGCTACCTCGACCGCCTGCCCACAACGATCGGTCCCAGGGTGGGAGTGGTGGTGTTCGACCCGATGCTGGCCACCGGCGGCAGCCTTCTGCATGCCCTCGAGCTGCTGCAGGACCGTGGCGTCGAAGGCACCAGGCTGCGGGTGATCACGGTCCTGGCGGCGGCACCGGGACTCAAGGCGGTAGCGGAACGGTCCCCTGATCTGGTCATCTACGCCGCCTGCATCGACCCCGAACTGGACCATCGAAGCTTCATCGTGCCGGGACTGGGGGACGCCGGTGATCGCCTCTACGGCACGGAATCCGACGACTTCCTAGGCTGAAACCAGACATTGCAGCTCCATGGCCGACCAGGACAGCCGCTCCGGCACCGTGCTGCTCAGCGCCCTGACCGGAGCCGCCCTCGGGGCCGCCGGCCTCACCTGGTGGCTGCTCTCCCGTGCCGAGCGTCGCCGTGCCCTGGCCGATCAGGTGCGCCGGCTGACCTCGCCGCTGATGCCCGGCCAGATTCAGCAGTCCCTCGGCGACAGCCTTGAACAGCGCGTCCAGCGCCTGCATGTGGCCATCGATGATGTGCGACGTCAGCTGGAGGATCTGTCCCCCGACGGGGCCGAGCGTGGTTGACGGGCCTTCGCTCCGGGGGCCCGGGCCTTGCGTTCTGTGAGGATCGAAGGACGATCCATCCAGCCGGTCTCCATGGCCAAGCTCCGTTCCCACATCGTCACCCAGGGGGTGCAGCGCTCCCCCAACCGCGCCATGCTGCGCGCCGTCGGGTTCGGTGACAACGACTTTGACCGGCCGATCGTCGGGGTGGCCAACGGCTTCAGCACCATCACCCCCTGCAACGTCGGCCTGAACGATCTCGCCCTGCGGGCTGAGCAGGCCCTCAGAGAGGCCGGGGCGATGCCCCAGATGTTCGGCACGATCACCGTCAGTGACGGCATCTCCATGGGCACCCCCGGGATGCGCTACTCGCTGGTGTCACGGGAGGTGATCGCCGACAGCATCGAAACCGCCTGCAATGGCCAGAGCATGGATGGCGTGCTGGCCATCGGTGGCTGCGACAAGAACATGCCCGGCGCCATGCTGGCGATGGTGCGGATGAACATTCCGGCGATCTTCGTCTATGGCGGCACGATCAAACCCGGCAAGCTCGGCCATTGCGATCTGACCGTTGTGAGCGCCTTCGAGGCGGTCGGTGCCCTCGCCGGGGGTCGCATCGATGAAAATGAGCTGCTGGCCGTCGAGCGCAACGCCTGCCCGGGTGCCGGCAGCTGTGGCGGCATGTTCACGGCCAACACGATGTCGGCGGTGATCGAGGCGATGGGCCTCAGCCTGCCGGGCAGTTCCACCATGGCCGCCGAAGACAGCGAGAAAGCCGAGAGTGCCGCCCGTTCGGCCGAGGTGCTGGTGCAGGCCATCGAGGCAGACATCCGCCCCCTCGACCTGCTGACCCGTGAGGCCTTTGAGAACGCCATCAGCGTGATCATGGCCGTGGGCGGATCCACCAACGCTGTGCTGCACCTGCTGGCGATCGCGCGCAGTGCCGGCATTCCCCTCAGCATTGATGACTTCGAGACCATCCGCCAGCGGGTGCCGGTGATCTGCGATCTCAAGCCCAGTGGCCGCTTTGTCACCGTTGACCTGCACAAGGCCGGCGGCATTCCCCAGGTGATGCGGCTGCTGCTCGACGCCGGCCTGCTCCATGGGGACTGCCGCACCATCGAAGGCCGCCCATTGAAGGAGGTGCTGGCATCCGTACCCTCTATCCCGCCGGCCGACCAGGAGGTGATCCGTCCGATCGACAGTCCGCTCTACGCCAAGGGACATCTGGCGGTGCTCAAGGGCAACCTCGCCAGTGAGGGCAGCGTGGCCAAGATCAGCGGCGTCCGCAATCCGACCCTGACCGGTCCGGCTCGGGTCTTTGAGAGTGAGGAGAGCTGTCTCGAGGCGATCCTGGCGGGGCGCATCAGCGCCGGCGATGTGGTCGTGATCCGCTTCGAAGGACCCGTGGGCGGTCCTGGCATGCGCGAGATGCTCTCCCCCACCGCCGCGATCATCGGCAAGGGGCTGGGGGACAGCGTGGCGCTGATCACCGATGGACGGTTCTCCGGCGGCACCTACGGGATGGTGGTGGGCCATGTCGCCCCCGAAGCCGCCGTGGGGGGCACGATTGCCCTCGTGGAGGAAGGCGACAGCATCACGGTGGACGCGGCCCAGCGGCTGCTGCAGCTCAACGTGGCCGACGACGTGCTCGAGCAGCGCCGCCAGAAGTGGGTACGACCGGCCCCCAGGGAGCGTCGGGGGGTGCTGGCCAAATACGCCCGTCTGGTGTCCAGCAGCAGCCAGGGGGCGGTCACCGACGCCTTCGACGACTGATTTCCGGCTGGCCCGCCTCAGGAGTGCACGAGGCGGGCCCGCAGCCGCCGTGCCAGGGCTTCCAGCGGCACGGCCTGCGGCGGGGCTGCACAGCGCTGACCCTGCCCCGCCTCCATCCAGAGGGCATGCCGGCCCTGCCACAGCACAGGGGCCTGTGGATTCATCGACCACGTGATCTGGATCGAAGGATCCGCCGCGGCTCCATAGATCTCGAGGTCCAGATCCTCGGCCTCCAGCCGTCCACCGTCGATCCCTCGGCACTCGAGGCGCAGACACCAGCCGTCCGCCGCCTGCTCCAGCAGTACGGCGGCATGGCGCAGTTCCGGACGGCAGAGATCCGCTGCCTGGGAGATGACGGTCAGCAGCTCGGCCGTCGCCTCGTCATTGGTGGCCGACGGCAGCCAGCCGATGCCATCGGTCGGGCTCATGGCACGGTGCCGATGCGCCGCACCAGCAAGCGCAGCGGGCCTGCGCGGAACCCGGGGTTGTCGCCGCCGCCATCGCTGAAGCGGGAGTGCAGCAGTTGAATCTGGACGATCCGCGAAGGATCGAAGCGCAGGGGAAGGGCCACCGGATTGGCGCGCACCGTTGGCCTCAGGCTGCTGAAGGGAATCACCACCCGGGTGGTGCCGCCAGCCTGCGTGTCGAAATCGGCAACCCAGCGCAGCCCCCCCGGCAGCACCTCGGCCAGGCGTCCCGGCAGGTCCGCCAGGGCAATGGCCAGCTTGTAGCGCCGGCCATCGCCATCCAGCAGCAGCTCGAGGCCGCTCGCCTCAGCCAGGTCCAGCGGAGGCTGCCAGCGTGGTGAGCGACAACTCACGAAACCGCCACCCTCTGCGACCACCTCGGCTTCCAGCAGCAGACCGTCGCTGGTGGGGCGGCATCCGCCCTGGCTGCGCCCCCCCATGATCGTGTCATTGAGGGTGCTCCAGCCGCTGAAGCCGTCGCCGATGGCAATGACCAGGGCCACCAGCTCACTCCACCGCGGCATCGCCGCAGGCCTCAGCGTCCGCCAGCACCAGCAGAGGACCCGTGGGCTGCACCAGCCGGGCAGGGGTCCGCACCGGATCCTCCGACGGATCGAGCAACCGGGCGAGGGCCTGGCGTTTGCCAGCACCACTGACCAGGAAGATCACCTGGCGGGCTGCCGACAACACCGGTGCCGTGAAGGTGAGCCGTGGCAGCCCCTTGCCTTCGCCGACGGTGACCCAGCGATCCACGACCAGGGTTGCAGCCGTTCCGGGGAACAGGGATGCGGTGTGGCCGTCATCCCCGAGACCCAGCAGCACCAGATCGAGCTGCGGAGGGCGTCCCGGACAGAGCTGCTCGAGGGTCCGGCCATAGGCCGCCACCCCGTCCTCGACGGAGTCAAGGTCAGTGGGCACCGGATGGAAGGCCGCGTGGCGTCCCGGTTCAGCGGCCATCAGGCTGCGACGCACCATCAGCGCGTTGCTCTGGGGATCGTCGGCCGGCACCCAGCGTTCGTCGCCCAGCAGGAGGTCCACCCGCTCCCAGGGCAGATGCTGCTGCCCCAGGAGGGTGTAGGCCTGTTCGGGCGTGGAACCACCGGCCAGGGCGATCTGCACCCGATCCCGTTCGGCGAGGGTGAGGTCGATGACCTGGGCCACCAGTTCAGCGGCCCGTTGGGCCAGGGCCCGGCGGTCGGGCAACCTGATCAGCCTGGCGGGGCTCATGAGAGCCACTCGGTGTGGAATGCGCCCTCGCGGTCAATGCGCTGGTACGTGTGGGAGCCGAAGCAGTCACGCATCGCCTGCACCAGGTTCTGGGGCAGACGACCCGTGCGGTAGCTGTCGATGTAATGGAGCGAGGCGGCGAAACAGGGCACCGGGATGCCAGCCCGAACGGCTTCGCTCACCGACTGGCGCAGCCCAGGCAGGCGACGGTTCACCTGTTCGGCGAACCAGGGATCCAGCAGCAGGTTGGGCAGGGTCCCGTTCTGCCTGTAAGCGTCCTGAATGCGCTGGAGCAGACGGGCACGGATGATGCAACCGCCTTTCCAGATCTGGGCAATGGCCGCGATGTTCAGGTCGTAGTGGTGGATCCGTGAGGCCTCCTGCAGCAAGGCGATGCCCTGGGCATAGCTGGCCATGATGCTCAGGATGCAGGCGTCCTTCAGGGGGGCCATGCCGTCGCTGGGGCTGCCAAGATCCAGGGTCATCGGGCCCGGGCCATGCAGAATGGATTCGGCCTTGACCCGCTCGGCCTGCAGGGAGCTGAGCACCCTTGCATTGACGGATTCGTAGATGGTGGGCACGGCCACACCCATCTCCAGGGCGCTGATCACGGTCCAGAGACCGGTGCCTTTCTGGCCGGCGACGTCGAGGATCAGTTCGGTGAGCGGACCTCCCGACTCGGGATCCCGGGTGCGCAGACAGACCTCGGTGATCTCGACCAGGTACGAGGAGAGCTCCTCCATGGCATTCCACTGGCCGAGCACATCAGCCATGGTGGCGGGCTCGATGCCGGCACCCCGCTTCATCATGTCGTAGGCCTCGGCAAGGATCTGCTCGACGCCGTACTCGATGCCGTTGTGGACGGTCTTGACGAAGTGGCCGGAACCACCGGGTCCGATGTAGGTGACGCAGGGGCCGTCATCGACCTTGGCGGCCATCCGTTCCACCAAGCTGCGGATGTCCTCGTAAGCCTGGCGGGTGCCACCGGGCATCATGCTCGGGCCTTCAAGGGCGCCTTTGGCACCACCTGAGACACCCATGCCGATGTAGCCGAAGCTGCGGCTTTCAAGTTCGGCGACCCGCCGCTCGGTGTCGCTGTAGAGGGAGTTGCCGCCGTCGATCAGCAGATCCCCCTGCTCCAGGTAAGGCGAGATGCTGGCAATGGTGTCATCGATGGCCTGACCGGCCTTGATCATCATCAGGATCCGGCGGGGCCTCTCGAGCTTGTCGACGAACTCCTGAAGCGAGTAGGCGCCTTCGATCTGCTTGCCGGAGCCCCGACCAGCAAGGAACTCGTCGGTCTTCTGTGGTGTGCGGTTGTAGACGACGCTGGAAAAGCCGTTGCGTTCAGCGTTGAGGACGAGGTTCTCGCCCATCACACCGAGGCCGATCAGTCCGAAATGCCCTTTGGCCATGGCCGTGCCTGAGGTGGAGACGGTTCAACGGCAGTGTGCCAAGACCGGGACGCGACGGCTGCAGATGCAGGATTCCTTTCCGTCTCGCCCCTGTCCGTCGCCTCCTGCTGCTCAGATCACCGTGTTGTCAGGGATGGTCGCCCCCTTGACGCACACCACGATGCCGTTGCGGATATAGAACCCTTGGTCGGGTCGGTCCGCTTCGTCGACACGGTCCTTGTTGATGATCGAGACGTTGCGGCCAATCCGCACGTTCTTGTCAAGGATGGCCCGCTGCACCGTGGTGCCCTGGCCGACGCCGACGGGGATGCCACCACGCTCGCTCAGGATCGCCCGCTCTTCATTGGATTCGTAGAAATCAGCCCCCATCACCAGGCTGTCCTTCAACACCACGTCATCGCCGACGCGACTGCGGATCCCCAGCACACAATGGTGAATGCTGCAAGCCTTCAGCAGGGACCCTTCGCCGATGATCGATTCCGTGACCTGGGCATCCTGCAACTTTGAAGGGGGCAGGTAGCGGGGACGGGTGTAGATCGGGAATTGTTTGTCGTAGAACGAAAAAGGAGGAGTCGGCTGAGCCGTAAGGGCGAGATTGGCCTCGTAGAAGGCGCGGATCGTCCCGATGTCCTCCCAGTAGTCATCGAAGAGGTACGACCGCAGAGCCAGGCCGGTCCCAAGCGCCTGAGGAATGATCTCCTTGCCGAAATCGGTGGCAGTCGGGTTCTGGGCAAGCAGGTTGAACAGCACGTCCCGACGGAACACGTAAATGCCCATGGATGCCAGATACGGCCGCTTGAGCGATTCGTCAGCACTCAGACCGAGGGCCTGGGTGTCAACGCGCATCGCCAGCAGGTCAGCTCCCTTAGGCTTTTCGCGGAATTCGCGGATCCAGCCCTGGGCATCGGTGCGCATCAGACCGAAGCCCTCGGCCTGCGCCTCGTCGACGGGCAGAGCCGCCACCGTGAGGTCGGCGCCACTCTGGATGTGTTCATCCACGAAGAGCCGGTAGTCCATCCGGTACAGCTGGTCTCCGGAGAGAATCACCACCTGGTCGACGTCCCATTCCTGGAACAGCCATTCGTATTTGCGAACGGCATCAGCCGTTCCCTCGAACCAGGAGGGGCTGTCTGGGGTCTGCTGCGCTGCCAGCACCTCAACAAAGCCTTGACCAAAGGCAGAGGAGAGGTTGTAGGTCTGGCTGAGGTGCCTGTTGAGGGATGCACTGTTGAACTGCGTCAGCACATAGATCTTGTTGATCCCGCTGTTGATGCAGTTGCTGACTGGAATGTCAATCAGACGATATTTACCGGCCAGGGGGACCGCCGGTTTGGCCCGCATCTTGGTGAGGGGGAAGAGGCGTGTGCCGGCCCCGCCCCCCAGGATGATCGCCAGGACTCGTTTCATGCAACCCCATCAACGCCGACACTCTGCAGGACCACCCTCCAAGACCGCAAGCCATCCACGAGGTTCTCAGCATCCCCGCCCCTCCGGAGTTCACTCCCCCCCTGGGCCGGCGGAGCCAGTCTCGTCGTCCAAGGCCCCCTGCAGGTCGAAGAGCCGTTCCAGGGCTTCCATCGTTCCAAGCCGCTGGGCCCGAGTCTGGGGAGCCCTGAGGGCGGTGGTGGGCCCGTGCAGCACCTTGTTGATGATCCCCTTGCTCAGGGCCTCCACCACCTTCCGCTCCCGCTCGGAGAAATCAGGCCCCATGCGGCTGAGGGCCTTCACCAGCTCCTGCTCCCTGAGGGAGTCAAGATGCCGGCGCAACCGGTTGATCGTCGGTACCGCCTCAAGGCCTTCCCACCAGTCGAGGAAGGCCCTCTGGTCCTCCGCCAGGAGGGCCTCGGCCTGTTCGGCGATCTCGCGCCGGGCTGCCTGGTTGCGGTCGACCACCTCCTGGAGGTCGTCCACGTCGTAACAGCTCACCAGGCGCGCCTGGGCGGCGTCGGAACTGATGTTGCGGGGGACGCCGATGTCCACGAGCATCAGCCGCTGGTGACGTTGAAGTCCGTCCAGCCGCTGGCGGGTGATGATCGGTTCGTCAGCGCCGGTGCTGGTGAACAGCAGCGTGGCCTCCCTCAGTTGCAGGTCGAGCTGATCAAGACCCAGGCAGCGGATGGGCAGGTCGGGGAAGCTGCGGGCCAGTTCTTCGGCCCGGGCGACCGTGCGGTTGATCAGCACCAGCCGTCGGGCCCCCTTGGCCTGGAGATGCTGGATCAGCAGCCGGGCCATCCGGCCGGCGCCCACCACGGTGATGCGCTCATCACACAGGAGCAGCAGCTCATCGAAGCCCTGTTCCTGGCCCACCTTGAGCTGTGCCAGTTCAACGGCCGCCGAGCTGATCGAGACGGCGCCGCTGCCGAGGCGAGTTTCGCTGCGCACACGCTTGCCGGTGCTCACGGCCTGGGTGAGCAGCCTGTTGAGGATCGGCCCGATCGAGCGGTGATCCTGCCCGAGGCGAACCATTTTCTTGACCTGGCTCAGGATCTGGCCTTCGCCGAGCACAAGGCTGTCCAGGCCGGCGCTCACGCGCAGCAGGTGCTGGATGGCCTCCTCGTGGTGCAGGGCAAACAGATGGGGATTGAGATCGTCCCCCGGCAGGCCACTGTGGATCGACAGGAACTGGCGGATCGCTTCGACCCCTTCGGAGGGGGTGCGCAGCAGGCTGTAGATCTCCAGCCGGTTGCAGGTGCTGAGGATGGAGGCCTCCAGGACCTGATCGTCGGCGCGAAGGCTCTGGAGGGAACTGGCCAGGGTGTGTTCAGGGATGCTCAACCGTTCCCGGATCTCCACGGGAGCCGTTCGATGGCTGAGCCCGACGACGGCTAGATGCATGCGTCCGATGGGTGGGGGCCGGGATCCGGAGGCAGCGGGAGGCTGCCTCCGGCTGGGCTGTGGTCAGCGCAGGGCGACGCGCTGAGCTCCGGGTTTGATGTGAACAGTGTCGGTGAAACGGGCGGTGCTGTCGAGGGACGAAATCACCAGGCTGCTGGTGCGGACGCAGTCGGTCTCGAATTTCACCCCCCGGAAGAGCAGGCCGTCGGTGATGCCGGTGGCCGCGAAGACCACATGCTCACCGCTGGCGAGTTCGTTGGCCTCGTAGACCTTGTCGGGATCGCTGATCCCCATCTCCGCCAGCCGGGCCAGATTGCCCTCGCGGGTCAGCCCTTCCCATTCCTTGGTCTGCGCGACGGCGGGGTCATAGACGAGCTGCCCCTGGAAGTGACCACCGAGGCACCGCAGGGCGGCAGCCGAGATCACACCCTCGGGTGCCGCGCCGATGCCCATCAGACAGTGGGTGCCGGTCCCCTCGAAGCCACAGGCGATGGCGGCACTGACATCACCGTCGCTGATGGTCTTGACCCGGGCACCGGCGCCACGGATCTCGGCGATCAGGCCCTTGTGGCGACCGCGGTCCATGCACACCACGACCAATTCATCGATGCCGACGCCGAGGCAGTCGGCAAGGATTCGCAGGTTTTCCGTGGGGCTCTTGCGGATGTCGACCTTGCCCTTGGCGGCCGGGGGAGCGGCCAGCTTGTTCATGTAGAAGTCTGGGGCGTTGAACAACCCACCACGGTCAGAGGCGGCGAGCACCGCCATGGAGCCGTCCTGGGCGTTGGCGCAAAGGTTGGTTCCTTCGCAGGGATCCACGGCGAAATCAACGCC
>CAZWFG010000079.1:0-9199 GCA_964632245.1 uncultured Synechococcus sp.
CTCCCGTTCCTTCTGCAGCCCCAGGAACGGGCTGGAGAGGTAGAAGCGATGGGGCACCAGCTCCACAGCATCAGCGCGACCTGTGACCGGCAACCGTAGCGATCCGCCGCGCTAATCCCATCCACCGGTAGATAAAAAGTAGCGGGATGATTCTCAGAAAAGACCTCCGGTGGTGGCCGGAATCCGCAGGTTCACCCATGCCCAGAGCATTTCATCCAGCGCCCAGAACATCTCCCCGCTGGCCTGATCCATTGCCACCTTGATGGGCGCTGTCTAGCTTGCAGGCAGGTGCCGGCTCGCCACGTCAGCCGCCTTGGTGCCCATCCGATCATGACATCCACCCCCCTCGATTCCACGGCGCCGATCGCCCGTCAGCGTGCCGTGATGCCCCAGCACGCCCTGTGCGAAAAACTGGGGGCGCTGCAGAACCTGCCCGGCTTCTGGGAAGGCACGGGCTTCAGCCTCATCGCCCGGCCCCATTTCGGCCCCGAGGCACCCCATGGGTTCTTTCTGCAGCTCAACATGCTGCACGAAACCCTTGAACTCACCACCATCGGCTCGCCGGTGTTCAACCGCGGCAGCGAGCAGGACGACATGGCCATCTATGGCGTCACCTACATGCACCGCGTCACCGATGCCGTGAGCGGTGGTGCCCTGCACATCGAACCCGGCATGTGGCTCAACATCCCGGCCACGACAGCCCCCCAGGCCGGTCCGAGCATCGCCCGGCTGGGCACCATTCCCCACGGCAATGCCTTCTGCACCGTCGGTTTCGTGCAGGAGGCCGAGTACGACCGCATCCCCACCATCCCGCCGGCCAATGTCATCCCCTTCCCGATCGGTGGCACCCCGCCAGCGGCGGGCAGCCCCAACCCCTTCGAGGAATACGACCTCACGATTCCCTCGGTGGTGCGTTCGCAGCCGCTGCCGCCCGAAATCACCCAGACCCTGATCAATGACCCCAACCAGATGCTGCGCGACACCCTCGACCGGCAGGTGAACCGCGAAGGCAAGACCCTCGACTGGATCACCCGGCTGATCACCCACACGGCCGATGCCCAGTCGATCGGCAACATCCCCTTCATCACCACCAACGCCAACACGATTCACTTCGATTCGGTGTTCGCGATCGAATGTGTCACCGATGCCTGCGGCGACACCTTCCTGCAGATGCAGTACTCCCAGACCTCCCTCATCGATTTCCGCGGCATGAGCTGGCCGCACGTGACGGTGGGCACCCTGATCAAGGCGTTCTGATCCATGTCCGCGTCCCAATCAACGAACCCGCCGTGGCTTCAGACGGTGTTGGCTGCACTGCCGCTGTTGCTGGGGCTTGGTCTGGCCTTCCTGGGTGCCCGCTGGCAGGGCTACCCCTGCATTCAGATCACCACCATCGGTGATTTGTTTGCCCGACTGTCACCGCTGGTGTTCTTTGCGCTGCTGATTGAACGCACGGTGGAAGTGGTAATGAGCGTGTGGCGGTCTCAGGAATCCATTCAACTCGTCTCCGAAGTGCAGCGGCTCAGAAGCGAGAGCGCTCCGGCAGAGCCCACCTCCAACGACCTGAAGACAGCCGAGCAGAACCTGAATGCCTTCCGGGCCGGCACCCTGCGCTGGACGATTCCGATCGGCTGGGGTCTGGGCATGGCCCTGGCGGCCATCGGTGTGCGGGCCCTGAGCCCGTTCGTCGACCCCAACGCCCTCATGGGCGACCCCACCACCGACAGGCATCTCTGGTGGTTCAACGCCTGCGACATCGTGTTCACCGGTGCCCTGCTGGCCGGTGGGGCCGACCCGATCCACAAGCTGCTCGACCTGTACCGCAAGGTTGTGGAGGCGTCGTCCGCCAAGGCGGCAGGCCTCAGGTGACCGACGCCCCCGCACCGCCCAGCTGCACCATCCGTGCCGGCGAGGGCACCCCCTGGCCGTTGAGGCAGAACAGCATGTAGTACCCCGGCGGTGCCAGGTGCGGATTGGTCGGGGCCTGCAGGGCCAGGCGGCCGGCCACGGGTGTGGCAGTCGGGTCCGGCTCCAGGGGCGCCAGCCGCTGGCCGAAGTCGAACGAATGGGTGACCGACCCCAGCTTCACCAGCACCGCCGTGGTGGCGCTGTCGCCACCGTTCAGCTCGACGTTGAACCGTTGGCCATAGCGGAGCTGTGCGGGAGCCCGGCGGATCGCCGGGCGTGGCCCCTCCTGGGCCAGATAGGGCGGACTGAAGACTTCGCTGCGCCAGATCTCGGCCGGCACGAACGGTTCGCTGCCCCCCTCGGCGACGTAGTGCTGGGGGTCGGCGTAGTAGGTGTCGACATCAAAGGGTTCCACGTCGCCGGCGCCATTGCGCAGGGTCGGGAAGCGGAACAGGGTCTGCGGATCCCCCAGCACATCGACCCGCAGGCCGGTTTCGGTGTGGCTGGCGCGGTTGGCGTTGCCGCCGGTGCTCAGCACCCGCCCGTCGGGCAACAGCAGCGCCCCGTTGTGGTACAGGCGCGGCAGGGTCGCCGGCGGTTGCGGCTCCACCCGGTAGCCGCCGGGGGCTGTGGTGTCGGGGGTCAGCAGCAGCGGTTCCCGCTGGGGCTGGTACTCGGGAAACACACCGCCGTTGAGCACCAGCAGCTGACGGGTCGGCAGGATCACCGCCTGCAGATTCGCCCGTGGGGTCGGCAGAACGTCGGCGGTCGAGGTCCACTGGCCGCCGTCGGGACCGGGGCTCCACCGCTGCAGGGTGCGCGACACGCTCACCCCGGGAAAGCGCGCCCGGTCGATGCGACCCTCGCGGCCGAACGAGATGCTGTTGGATCCCACAATGCCGCCGATCAGCAGCACGTCTTCGGCGCCGGGCACCTGCACGGCGGTGCCATAGGCCCGGTTGGTCTCGTGCCGCAGGGGTCCGGCCGCAAAGTGCACGCTGGCCGGCACGCCCTCGCTGCCCTCGTCGATGGTCATCAGGTAGGTGTTGCGGCTGCGGTGGGGCACCAGCACCCCCTCGATGCCGGCCTCATCACCGGTGATCAGAAAGCGGCCATCGGCCAGGGGGAAGATGCGTGGGTAGAGGTCGATGGTGTCGTAGACGTCATCCCCCACCACCCGTGTGTTGAACGGGCTGCCCTCGATGGTCGTGAGATCGATGGCCTGCAGGGCCCCGCTGGCCGGGTCGTAGATCTCGAGGCTGGTGTTGAGCTGGTTGGGTTCGTCGAAGTCGAGCCCGCCGATGATCGCCACCCGGCCGCTGGCCAGCTGCAGCAGCGTCGGGTACCAGCGTCCCCCGGCCATGCGCCCCACCGTGCGCCAGGTGTTGTGTTTCCAGTCGTAGAGGTTGAGCCACTTCGAACCGGTGAAGGCGCCCCCGGGGTAGTAGCTGCCGGTGCCGCCGGCGAATAGCACATTGCCATCGGGCAGCTGCAGATGGCCCGAGCAGAACAGGTCGTTGGGGGTCATCGCCCCCGTCGCGCCGATGGTGGGGTCAAACAGCATCGGCTCCGGCGACCCGATGCGCTGCAGGGTGCCGGTGGCCGGATCCCAGAGGCCGCTGTTGTCGGTCCAGCCGGGATGGGCCAGGTCGAGAGCCTCGACGAACGCCCCGTCGTGCTCGGTGCGGAAGCTGCTGCCGTTCACCAGCAGCACCTTGCCGTTGGGCAGCAGCACGCTGTGCACCGCCTGCATCCGGTCGGCCTCCGGCGGCAGGGGCGCCGCCTGCCAGCTGCCGCCGGCCGCCGCCGCCGGCCCGGCGTCCCCCAGCAGCAGCAGCAGGCAGAGGGCCAGGGCCGCGAGACGGGCCAGGGCCGCTGCCACCTGCCGACGGGCCTGCCCCAGCGAGGCCTCGGCCATCGCCAGCGCCGACGGCGCCTCGCTGGCCCCATCGACCCCCTCGATCCAGTACTTGGCGCGGGTCAGGCGCAGCAGCGGCTGGAACACCGGCAGGGCATTGAACATCTCGATCGCCAGCGGACCGTCGTAATGCGGCAGCACCGCCGCCAGAAACGGCTCCCACGGCAACCAGCACCGGTCGAGGCGGCCCCGGTCCGGTGCCGACAGCTGCACGTAATGCAACCGCCCCGCCGCCGCCAGGGCGGCCACCTGGGTGGCGAACACCTCGGGGCCGGCGCCATCGAGCACCTCATGGGCGCTGTCGATCACCACCCCCAGCTGCGGGTCGGGCACCAGGTCGAGGAAGGCCAGCAGCTGCTCAAGGGTGTTGGGCGCTGCTGTCTCCCAGTGGGTGATCGGTTCGATCGCCAGCCGCACCCCCACGGCCGCGGCCCGGCGGGCCAGCTCGGCCAGCACTCCGGCGGCCCGGGCATAGCCCTCCGCCAGGCCCGCCTGCAGCCCGTCGCTCCACAGCGTTTCGCCCCCCCAGCCGGGCCGCTGGCCATAGGGGAACACGATCGGCCCCATCATCACCGTGCCCCGCAGGGCCGCGGTGATGGCGACCCGCGAGCTCAGGTACGCCAGGGCCGCCTGCCGCACCGCCGGGTCGGGATGGGTCGGATCGAACCGCGCCGTGGCGGCCACATTGGTGGTGAAGGCCACGGCGGCCAGGCCGCGGTCATCCACGGCCGAGCGCAGCTGCCGGTAGGCCTCCACCTGGTCCTCCGGGTCGACGCCGGGTGGCGGTGGTGGAATCGGCAGCTCGAAGCCGCCGTAGCCCTGGGCCACCAGCGCCTCGATCTGCCCCAACAACCGCTCGCGGGCCTGAGGATCGCCCGGCTGCGGGTCGGTGGTGAACAGAAAGAAGCTGAGGTAATACGGCGGCTCAGAACGGGGGGGCTCAGAACGGGTTGGCATGGCGGGCCTCACTCAGCGGGTCGGGGTCCAGATCTGACGGTGGATGCGCCACTGGCCCTGCTGTTCGCGCACGATCCAGAGGGCGTAGAAGCTCACGTGCTGCACCTGGCCGTCGGCATCGGCGGTGATCTCCGCGTTCGACCGTCCGAGCACCGTGGCGGTGGAGCCGTGGCGTTCGATTTCGTCTGCGGTGAAGACGGCCTGGATGCGGTGGCCCGCCAGCATCTCGGCCAGCCCCTCGCCGATGGCGGCCCGACCACGCCGGGGCACGGCGTTGGGGCGGATCCAGAGGGCATCGGCGGTGTAGAGGTCGCCGTAGGCCTGGCGATCGCCGGCCGCCACCGCCGCCGGATAGCGCTGCTCGAAGAGCTCCCGGATCGCCTGGTCGTCAGAGGTCGGTGTCATGTCAGAGCCCGGTGGTGTCGCGCAGGTATCGGCGCGCCTGCTGCGCCACCTGCAGGGGGTTGGCCTTGTTGGGATCCTGCTCGGCCTCCACCACCAGCCAGCCGTGGTAGTTGGCCTCGGCGAGGGTGCGGAAGATGGGCTCGAAGGCGATGCTGCCGTCGGGATCTCCAGGCACGGTGAACACCCCCTGGCGGATCGCGGCGAGGAAGCTGTCCCCCTGCTTGACCACCTGCTGCAGCACCCGCGGCCGGATGTTCTTGAGGTGCACATGGCCGATGCGGTCGGCGTAGGTGCGGGCGACCTGCAGCGGATCGACGCCGGCGTAGACGAGGTGGCCGGTGTCGAGCAGCAGGTGCACGGCGTCGGGGTCGGTGCCGTCCATCAGCCGCTGGATGTCGTCCAGTGTTTCGATGCCGGTGCCCACGTGCGGGTGATACGCCAGGGTCATGCCCGCCGCCGTGGCCCGGTGGCCCAGGTCATTGAGGCCCTGCAGCACCAGTTGCCACTGGGCGTCGCTGAACACCGGCCGGTTGGGCAGCGGCGCCACCGGCTGCTGATGCACCGCCCCGCCGAGTTCGGCCACCACGATCGTCGTCTCCCCCAGGGCCTTCATGAAGGCCACCTGCGTCTCAAAGGCGGCGAGGCTGTCGGCGGCATCACCGATCGAGAAGAAGGTGCCCACCCAGGGCTCCGAGATCGTGAGCTGCCGCAGCGCCAGCTCGGCCTTGAGGGTGGCCAGGTCGGCGGGGAACTTGCCCGACATCTGGGTGCCCTCATAGCCGGCCAGGGCCATCTCGCTGAGGATCTGGCGGTAGCCGATGGGCGGCACCAGGTCGATCGACGGATCGTCGCTGTTGCTCCAGCCGGTGGGGGTGATGCCCAGCCGCACCTGGCCCGGCGCGAACAGCGGCGCGTCGAGGGCCCAGGTCGCCGCGGGCCCGAGCAGCAGCAGCGCGCCCAGCAGCAACGACAGAACGAAGGTGCGCAACGGTGGCAGCGGCATGGCGATCAGACAGTGGGGGGGTGGCGTGGGGCTGGGGTCAACAGGTCTGGGGGGGACCGTCGGCGCGGCGACCGTCGGGCAGCAGGGCCTGCTGCAGATCGGCACCGCACAGCAGGGCCCCCTCCAGCTGGGCCTCGCGCAGGTCGGCATGGCGCAGGTCGGCGTTCTGCAGGTCGGCGTCGCGCAGATCGGCCCGCAGCAGGCTGCTGCCGGCGAGGTGGGCCTCGGCGAGGTGGGCACCGGCCAGCTGGGCGGCCCGCAGGTCGGCACTGGTGAGGTCGGCACCGTCGAGCCGGGCCTCCCGCAGCACCGTGCCGCGCAGGATGGCGCTGGCCAGGTGGGCGGCCCGCAGGTCGGCCCGGCTCAGCACCGCACCGCTCAGGTCGGCACCCGTCAGGTAGGCGTCGTGCAGATCGGCCTCCACCAGCGTCGAGGCGACCAGGCGGGCATCGTTGAGCAGGCTGCCGCTGAGGTCGGCACCGCTCAGGTCGCTGGCGCTGATGGCGGCGCCGTAGAGATCACGGCCCGCCAGATCGGCGCCGGTGAGGTCGCAATGGCTGCAGCGGTTCGCCTGGGCCAGCTGCGCGAGGGCCCCGTCGTCGGCGGCCAGGGCCCCGCCAGCGCCACCGAGCAGCAACGCCAGCAGCAGCAGCACCGTCGCCAGGGCCTGCCGCAGGGGCGGCTCGAGGGCCCAGGTGCCATAGCCGGGGGGCCGCGACCCCGGCGGGTTGGTCCCCGCCGCCCGCCACAGCAACCCCTCGCGGTAGGACTCGGGATCGACGACGGCGCCGCGCCAGAGGCCCAGATACCAGAGGCGGATCAGATCCGCTGCAACGGACGGATCGTCGATGGCGGTGTCGCCGAGCTCGGCCCGCACCAGGTCGTGGTAGCGGTCGGCCAGGCCGGTGGCCACCAGTGCGCCCGTGTCGAACCCGGTGAGGTCGGCCGAAACGGCGAGGAACGCCTCCAGTGGCGTGGGATCGGTCGTCATCGGGATCAGTCGAGGGTGTAGAGGGGGGCGGCGTGCACCCCGGGCTGGCCGGGGATCGGCATGCGCACGAGCTCTTCCGCCAGGGTGCGCAGGCGGAACATGCCGCCCACGGCCGGAATCAGCTGCTCGCGGGCCCCGTCGAAGGCCCGCTCGAGCTCCAGCAGAAAGCGGCTGTACTCCTTCTGGAAGGCCACGGCCCGCTCGCGCACCGCGCTGCCGGGGGGCAGGTCGGCGAGGCGCAGGTCGGCCTTGATCGGATACACGGCCGACCAGTCGAGTTCGGTGATGTTGAGGTCTGCGCCGGTGGGCTGGTCGGGCGCATCGCTGTCGTCGTCAGCGAGGAGGGTCTGGTAGTAACGCCCCAGCCGCAGCTGCTGGAAGCGGAAGTAATGGGCCAGCGGGCGGCTTTCGGTGTTGGACCCGGCGTAGATGCGCTGGCCCCGGGGGGACCCTTCCCCCTGCTCCTGGATGATCCGCAGGGCGGCGATGGCGCTGGTGAGGTCCTTGACGGCATGCACGGCGCCGGCACCGTTGTAGTAGTACTCGGGGGTGATCTGCAGCTTGGGATCGCCGCGGAACAGCTTCGCTTCCCCCAGCTGCTCCTTGAGGTGGTGCAGCCCACGGATCACGGCCGCATAGAACTGGCCGATGCTGTAGAAGCTGATGTTGTTCTCGCCGGCACCGGGCAGCAGCCCCAGGCAGCGTTCACTGCGGGGCAGGGTCAATGGGGCATTTTCGTATCCGTCGAGCATGCGCTCGATTTTCATGAAGGTCTCGATCGTGTCGGGGCTGAAGCCCCGCAACCCCACCTCAAACTCGGTCTCCCCCGTCGGCAGATAGGTGGGATAGGTGGGCATGAAGCCGGGGGCGGTGAGCGTGCGGCGCATGCTGCCGCCCACGGCGTTGTACACATTGGCGACGAGGGTGAGATGCAGCATCTCCTCGACCGCCACCGAACGGATCACCTCGACGGCTTCGCTGTTGCTGCCGGGGCGGATCGAATACAGCGCCGTCAGGTACGGCGGAATGGTGGCGTGCTCGATCTGCATCGCGATCACCAGGTAGGCCAGCAGATCGTCACGGCTCTGGATGGGGCTGGTCATGGGCGGGGGGTGAGGCTGCGGTGCATGGCGTCGGCCGCGCGATACGACAGGGCCGCGATGGTGAGGCTGGTGTTGGAGGTGCCGATGGTCGGCATGCTGCCGGCCCCGAGCAGGTAGAGGTTGGGGTGCTCCCAGGCCTGCAGGTCGCTGTTGCAGACCGAGTCGGCGGGGCTGGCGCCCATGGCGTGGGTGCCCGAGAAGTGGTTGCCGCCGCGGTAGAAGAAGCCGCCGTCATCGCCGTAGGCGACGTAGGCCGGGTCGTCGCTGGGGTAGTGGGTGTGGTCTTCGGCGCCCATGGCGGCAAACAGGCGCCGTGACAGGGCGCGGGCCTCGGCCATCGACTGCAGGCTGTAGTCGGGGATGCGGTAGCTGATCTGGGGCCGCTGATGGCCGAGGGCATCCCGCCGGTCGGGGGAGAGGGTGACGCGGTTGTCCCACAGCGGTGGGATTTCGCACATGAAGGCCAGCAGCAGCTGCGACGCGATCTGCCGGCCCACGGCCTCGCGCAGGGCCGTGCCGCGCAGACCCTGGTTGTGCACCAGCCCGTCGAGCACCCGTTCGGGCGGATGGCCCGCCCAGCCCCAGCCGTCGTTGTGGATATCGGCGACGAAGGCTGCCTGCCGGCTGCGGAACGGCCCCGTGCGGAACTCGCCGATGCCGGAGGTGACCAACGGCCCCCGCATGCTGCCGGTGATCTCGGGCATCAGCGCCCAGGCCAGCAGGAAGGGGTGGTCCATCAGCTGCCGGCCGATGCGGTCGTTGCGGTTGGGCAGCCCGGAGGCCAGCAGCAGCCTGGCGTTCTCGATGGCGTTGGCCGCCAGGGCCACCAGGGTGCCCCGCACCGTGACGGTGGGGCCACCGGGGGGCTCGGGCCGTTCGGCGCTCTGGTACGTGCGCAGCTCGACCCCGTCGAT
>CAZWFG010000080.1:0-9120 GCA_964632245.1 uncultured Synechococcus sp.
TCCCCCCGCTACGGTTCCGCCCGATCCTCGTGAGGGCGCCATGGGCCCCGACCCCTGGTTGCTGGCCCTCTGGGCGGTGGCGGTCGAGCTGGTGGGCCGGCTGCTCTTTCCCAACTGGGACGTGAGCTATGCCCTCTATGGCGCTCGTTTCGTGATGGAACGTGGCGGGCCGTGGATGAACGTCTGGCCTGGCATGGACCTGCTGCTGGGGGGGCTGGGCCGCCTGCTGGGGCAGCCCGAGGCCGCCATCACGGTGGTGGGGGTGCTGCTCAATGTCGCCGCCACCCTGGTGGTGTGGGCTCTGTTCCGGTGTCTCGGTGCCGACCGGCGCCAGGCCCTGCTGGCGGCCCTGGCCACCGGCCTCTGGTTCAAGCCGCCGCTGGGGGGCTGGATCGGCGATCACCTCAGCTTTTCTGTTGCCCTGGCCCCCGCCCTGGCCCTGGCCCTCGCCGGCGGCCGCTGGACGGTGCCCGTGGCTGTGGTGTCGGGCCTCAGCCTCAGCGCCGGCCTCACCCTCAAGCTCAACAACAGCGGCCCCGGCCTGCTGCTGAGTGGCCTCTGGATGGCGGTGGTGCTGCTGGCCGAGGGTGGGCTGCGCCTGCGCCTGTGGCGTGTGTTGCCGTTCGGGCTTGCGGCCGGAGCCCTGGCCCTGCTGCTCGACCGTGTCGCCGGCCTGGCTGGTGGCCTCTACCCCGGCATTGCGGCCACCTATGGCGCCGTGCTGCAGTCCCAGGCCAGCAGCCAGGCGGCGGCGCCGCGGCTGCTGCTGCTGCCGCTGCAGATCAACCCCATCGAGGCCATCGGCCAGCGCCAGACCGGGGTGCTGCTGCTGCTGCCCCTGGTGCTGGCCTTCTGGCTGGCCCTGGCCTGGAGCGCCAACCGTCTGCGGCGGCCCGGCGACCACCGCCTGCGCCACGCCACGGCCCTGCTGCTGCTGCTGGCCAGTGCCCTGGTGGGCCTCAGCCTGGGTCGCGGTCTCACCCACCGCCTGTTTCTGCTGCCCGCCGGTCTGCTGCTCAGCGCCGTTGATCTGCCCCTGCCGCCATCGCGCCGCTCGTGGCCCGGGGCGCTGCTGCTGGCCTGGCTCACCGCCGTGTGGCTCAGCTACGCCTGGGTGCAGCGGGGCTTTGAACGCACGGCCCTCTACGACAGCCGACGGCTGCTGGCGCCGGCCCCGCCCGCGGTGCTCTGCCTCGGGGCCACAACGCCGGCACCGGCGGGGGTGCGGGTGCTGCGGGCCGAAGCCCTGCCCGGCGCCAGGCCGGCCGACCGCCGCTGCTTCACCGGCGATGACCTGCGCCACCGCATCGCCGGCCTGGTGGACGTGCAGGAACTGGCCAATGCCCTGGCCGCCAGCTACCCGAACCAGACCATCGGGGCCGGTGACTTCCGCGAGAAGTGGGACTGGCGCCAGGCCACCCCGCAGGGGCGACGGGCCTGGGTGCAGGCCGAAGCCGCCCGCATCAATGCCCTGCAGCTGCCCTACCTGGTCGAACGCCTGCCCCTCAATGACGTCGAGGCGGCGATCCCGGGCTACGGGGGCTGGCGGGCACCGAGGCTGGAGCAGCGGCGTCGGCTGGCCGAGGCCACCGGCAGCACCGCCATCGGCCGCCTCGGGGAGCTCACCCTCTGGCGCACCCGCTGGGCCCCCTGATCCCCCCTCCTCCGACCGGCGATGGTCCTGTCCCTGGTGATTCCCTGCTTCAACGAACGCGACAGCCTGGCGCCGCTGCTGCAGGCCCTCGCCGGCCTGCGCCGCGACCTGCCCGCCGATCTGCCCCTCGAGCTGGTGCTGGTCGATGACGGCAGCCGCGACGGCACCGCCGAGGCCCTGCGGCAGCAGGTCCCGGCCTTGGCGGCCCTTGGGAGCTGGCAGCTGCTTGAGCTATCGCGCAATTTCGGCAAGGAGGCGGCCCTGCTGGCGGGCCTCGACCATGCCAGCGGCGCGGCGGCGGTGCTGCTCGATGCCGACCTGCAGGATCCGCCGGAGCTGATCCCGGCGATGGTCGAGGCCTGGCGCGATGGTGCGCAGGTGGTGAACGGCGTGCGCCGCGAGCGCCGGGGTGACGGCTGGGCCAAGCGCCTCACCGCCCATTGGTTCTACCGGGTGTTCCGCGCCACCAGCCACCTCGACATCCGCCTCGATGCCAGCGATTTCCGCCTCATCGACCGGGCGGTGATCGACGCGATCCTGGCGTGCCGCGAACGGGTGCGGTTCAGCAAGGGCTTCGTGGCCTGGGCCGGTTTCCGCCAGATCGACCTGCCCTATGACCGGCCCGCCCGTGAGGCCGGCCGTAGCGCCTTCGGCTTCTGGAAGCTGTGGAACTACGCCCTCGACGGCCTGTTCAGCTTCTCGACGGCGCCGCTGCGCATCTGGACCTACCTCGGCGGCGCCGTGGCGCTGCTGTCGGTCACCTACACCGTCGTGATCGTGTTGCGGGCGCTGATGGGCGGCATCGATGTGCCCGGCTACGCCTCGATCGTGGCGATCCTCACCTTCCTCGGCGGCATGCAGATGATCGGCATCGGCCTGATCGGGGAATACGTGGGCCGCATCTACCTGGAGGTGAAGCAGCGGCCCCATTACGTGCTGCGCCGCCGCGACAGCGGTCAGCCCAGCCCCGCCGCCGCCAGCACCTCAAGGGCCCGCTGACGGGTCGTCTGCCGCCGCACCCAGGCCAGGGCCTCCTGCTGCAACCGCCGCTCCTCGGCCGGGGCCAGGGCGTCGAGGCGCCGCAGCAGGCCGGCGGCATCGCGGTAGCCCAGGGCGTTGACGCCATCCACCAGGCCGTGGGGGGCGCAGCGGGGCGGCTTGCGGTCGAGGTCGCGGAAGCAGACCACCGTGCCGCTGGCGGCGATCTCGTAGTGGCGCAGGCAGTCCCAGCCCGCCCGCCGGCCCGTGATGCCGAAGCGGGCGGCCCCCAGGTCGGCCCGGTAGGCGGCCTCGTCGGCGAAGGCGTAGCCGGTGCTGCCGCCGATCAGCGCCTGCAGCTCGGCATCGACCACATGGGCCGGAAACCGCTGGGTCTTGGCCGGCACCGCCGCCACGATCGTGGCCTCCGGCACCGCAAAGGCCAGCGGATGCAGCTGCAGCCGCCGGCCCCAGGCACGGCTGCGCCCGGTCAGCTCCCGCTTGAAGTAGTGGCAGCCGGGCGCCGCCAGCAGCGGTCGCAGGCCGCTCAGGGGACCGAACTGGCGGTAGCGGGTGCCGCTGCTGGGGTACAGCCGTTCGTCGTCGTCACCGTCGAGCAGCAGCAGCGGCCGCCCCGCCAGCAGCGCCTGCCACTGCAGCAGCTGCCCCCACTGGCGCCACACGTTGCCCACCAGCACCGCATCAAACCAGCCGGCCTCGAGCCGTCGCCAGATCTGGCTGCGGTCGATGCCGGGGGCCGGTTCGTGCAGCAGCCCGTAGAGGGTGAAGCCCCCGCCGCGCACCCCCAGCTCCGGCGCCACCCGGCAGCGGCGACCGCCGGCATACAGGCACTCCTTGCGCGGCACGTCCACCACCTCCACCCCGTCGAGGCCGTGCAGGCCGTGCAGCACCCCATCGGCCAGGTAGTCCTCCCGGTCGTCGGTGAGAAACAACAGCCGCAGGGGCCGGTCGCGGCTCATGGCCGTCTCCCCTGCGCCAGGGCAAGGGCCGCCAGACCACCGCTGGCCAGGGCCAGCAGCGCGGCAGGGCCGGCCGGCAGACCGGCGCCGACCAGCGCCAGCGGCAGGGCCGGCAGCAGCGCCAGCCACGGCAGCCGCAGGGCCGGCGACCGCAGCAGCCCGCGGCGGTCCTGCAGGGTCAGGGCGATCAGGGTCATCAGGGCCACCAGCAGCTGCAGCACGGCATAGCCCGCCGCCCCCTGCCGCGGCAGCAGCCAGCCCCAGCCCAGGGGGGCCAGCAGCAGCACCGGCAGCACCTGCAGGGCACTCACCAGCCGCAGCTCGCGGCCCCGCAGGGCCTGCTGCAGAAACAGCTGGCTGGTGCCGCTGCACACCGCCGCCAGCACCAGCGCCCGCGCCGGCTGCCGGGCAGCGGCGTAGGCCGGACCGAAGAGGGCCGGCAGCAGCCAGGTGTCCACCAGGCTGTAGCCGGCGAACACCAGCAGCCCCGACCCCATCACCAGCCCCAGGCCCCGCTGCAGCGCCGGCCGCCGGCCTTCGCCGTCAAGGGCGCATTCGACGCGCAGAATCGGCGCCAGCGCCCCTGGCAGCAGCCCCACCACCTGCACCACCAGCTGCGCCACCTTGACCAGGCCCACCCGGGCGAGGCCGCCGGCGGCCCCCAGCTGCAGCAGCAGCAGCCAGAACACCAGCTGCTGGGCCAGCGGCACCCCGTACACCGGCAGGCCCTCCCGCAGCAGCACCCGCAGCAGGTCGCCCCGCAAGGAACCGCCACCGCTGCCGGCCAGGGCCGCCAGGGCCTGGGCGACGTTCACCACTGTGGCCAGCAGCAGCCCCAGCAGCAGCCCCGGCCAGCCCAGCCACAGCCCCAGCCCCAGGGTCAGCCCGCCGCGCCAGGCCGCCACCTGCAGATGGCGCAGAAACACCCGCCGGTAGTGCCGCCCGGCCAGCACCGGCTCCCACAGCACATCGACGTACGACTCGAGCACCAGGTAGGCCAGCAGCACCAGGCCGAGGGGCGCCGGGCCGGCGGTGGGCCCCAGGGCCTGCTGCAGGCCCGGCAGGGCCAGGGCCGAGGCCAGCAGGCTGGTGAGCAGGTTGAACAGCAGAAAGGTGCGCTGCAGCGCCGGCCGCTCGGCCGCCGCCAGCCGGCCCGCCTCCACCTGGAAGCTGTAGTCGGTGCCGAGGCGGGCCAGGGTCGAGAGCATCTGGGCGGTGCCGGTCACCAGCGCGAACGCCCCCACCAGCTCTGGACTGAACCAGCGCACCAGCAGTAAGTTCGCCACGAACCCCAGGGCCCGGCTGCCCAGCTGCACCGCCAGGGAAAGCTTCGTGACCTCCGCCAGTCCAGACGCCTCGCCCCGGCTGCCGGCCTCGGCCTTCTGGGGGTTGCTGATCGGGGCCGGCGGCTTCAACGAATGGACCGTGCTGGGGATGGGGGGCTGGAGCCTCTGGCAGCTGGCCGACCGGCACCGGCTGCGGCCCGGCGGCGTCGACGGCCGTGATGCCGTGGTGATCGGCCTCGGCATTCTGATGCTGCTCTACTGGGCCTTCCCCGACCCCGAAGTGCCCCGCTCCCTGACGGGGCTGACCTTGCCGGAGGTGGGCAAGGCGCTGGTGTGGATGCTGTTCGCGCCGGTGCTGCTGCGCACCGATCCCGCCGGCCGCGGCCGCGATCTGCTGCGGGGTCTGGCCGCCGGCCTGGCGCTTTACAGCGG
This sequence comes from uncultured Synechococcus sp., assembly GCA_964632245.1. Taxonomy (GTDB): domain Bacteria; phylum Cyanobacteriota; class Cyanobacteriia; order PCC-6307; family Cyanobiaceae; genus CAIQIA01. The sequence goes on from CAZWFG010000080.1 coordinate 5,331, forward strand.
CGCCACCTTGGTGGGGTCGCTGCTCACCCAGCCGTTCCAGGGCAGTTACGGGAAGCTGTTCAACGTCTTCAGCGGTCGGCTCGATGCCGGCAGCACCGAGCCGGGCTATGTGGCCTGCGCTGTGCTGCTGCTCGTGTGGCGCCTCGACCGCCGCTGGCTGCCGCCGGCCCTGGCCCTGGCCCTTGGCTATGCCGTGCAGGCCCGCAACCGTTCGGCCCTGCTGGTGGTGGCGGTGGTGCTGCTCGGTCTGCTGTGGGAGCAACGGGCGCCGCTGCTGGCCTGGTGGCGCCAGGCCTGCCGCCATCCGCGCCAGTTGCTGCCGGCGGTGGTGCCGCTCACTGCCGCCCTGGTGGCCCTGGCCCGCTCGACCCTGCTGCAGCGGTTCGGGGATGTGTTCACGGCCGGCCGGGCCGAGACCCACCGGGTGGGCTTCGCCCGGCTGCTGCAGGCCTACGCCACGGGTGATCGCCGCTGGCTGGCCGAGGTGCCGGCCGGGCTGACGGTGCAGGACCAGTGGTGGCACAACCTGCCCCTTGATGCCCTGCGCTGCGGCGGCTTTGTCGCCCATGGCCTGGCCCTGCTGTGGCTGCTGGCCCTGGCGGTGGCGGCCTGGCGCTGGGGCCGCCGCGGTCAGGTCGATGCGGTGCTTGTGGCCCTGCTGGCGCTGGCGATCCTCTGGACCAGCCTGCCGCTGGGGGTGGGCTCCTACGAGCTGCTGAGCGTGCTGGGGCTCACCCTGGTGAGCCTGGCCGATCCGCCGCGGCGGTAGCGCCGCCAGCGTTCCGGCAGCCAGGCGAGCAGCACCAGGGTCGTGCGGGCCAGCCCCGCCGCCCGGTCGATGGCCGCCAGGTCGCGACCCACGGCCTGCCGGTCGCCCGCCAGCAGCCGCTTGCCCAGGTTCCACAGCTGAAACTGCATCAGCTGCGCCGCCCAACGGTGCCGCCGCGGTTCGGCCGCCAGCAGCGGATGGCGCCGCAGCGCCGCCACCACCGCCGCCACCTCGGGCAGCTCATGGCCGCTGCGGCGGTTGGCATCCGACAGCTGCCCGTCGTGGGTGCGCACGGCGGCGATGGGGGTGCGGTTCAGCAGCACCGGTGCGGCGGCCGCCGCCCGCGCCAGCCACTCCCAGTCGGCGGCGTGGCGCCAGTCCTCCCGGAACGGCCCCACCTGTCGCCACAGGTCCAGCGTGAAGGCCATGCCCGTCAGGTTGCCGTTGAGGCTGCCCAGCTGCAGCAGCTGCGGCACGAACCGTTCCGGCGGCAGCAGGCTGGTGCTGCGGCTCACCAGATCGTGGTAGTGGGCCGATTCCGCCGGCCGCGGGCTGCCGTCGGCGCCGATCGAGTCGAAGGTCGACAGCATCAGCGCCGCCGCCGGCCAGGCCTGCCGCAGCCGCCGCAGCTCGGCGACGGCGTTGGGGTGCAGCAGGTCGTCGCTGCAGAGCAGCAGCACCCAGGGGGTCGTGACCTCCGCCAGGGCGGCGTTGAGGTTGGCGAACAGGCCGCGGTTGCGGGGGCTGCGGCGGCGCCTCACCGCCCGCCCGGCCGCCGGTCCGTCGTGCCAGGCGTCCAGCTGGGCCACGGTCTCCGCCGGCGAATGGTCGTCGGCGATCAGCAGCTCCCAGCCGTCGTTGTCCTGCGCCAGCACCGAATCGAGGGCCTGTTGCAGCAGGGCCGAACGGCCGTAGACCGGCAGCACGATTGTGATCGCACCTGTGATCGCACCGTCCATTCAGCCCCCGCCGTCGGCCCAGGCCAGGATCGCCTCCAGCCGCGCGGCATAGCTGTGGCGGTGCTGCCGCAGGGCCCGGGCCCCCAGCTCCCGCAGCCGCTGGCGCAGGGCGCCGTCGCCCAGCAGCACCCGGGTGTGCCGCTCCAGTTCGGCCGGATCCCGGAAGAAGCCCACATCGGGGTAGCCGGGCAGCAGCGCCCGGTGCACGCGGCTGTCTTGATACAGGCCACAGCCGCCGATGGCACCGATCTCGTACGACCGGTCGGTGCAGGTGTCGCCGTTGGCCTGGCGCAGCAGTCCCAGCACGATGCGGGCGTGGTAGATGGCGCGGCTGTAGTCGGCGCCCAGCACCTCGGCGCCCTGGCGCCAGCCCGGGGTGGCGAGGCCCCGCCAGTCGTTGCCGTGCAGGCGGCAGTCGGCTCCGTCGCCGGCCGCCGCGGCGGCCGCCGCCAGCCACGGCAGACGTTCGGTCGCACCGGTGCCCACGAACACCAGGTCGCAGCCCCAGCGGTCGCGGTCGGCCGCCGTCACCGGCAGGGGCGGATGGTGCAGGGGGGGATGGTGGGCGAAGGGCAGCCAGCTGGTGGAGGGGCAGCCGGCGGCCTCCAGCCGTGCCCCCAGGGCCTCCTTGGTGCTGAAGATGTGGTCGTAGCGGCGCAGGTCGGCCAGAAAGCAGCGGCGGCGGTGGATCGGATTCCAGGGGTCATCGGTGAGCAGGTTCACCACCCGGCCGCCCCCCTGCCGCACGGCCGCGAACACCGGCGCCTGCAGCGGCAGGATGCCGGTCACCAGCACCAGCCGCGGCGCCGTGGCCTGCACCAGTGCCAGCAGCTGCCGCTGGAAGCCCCACCATTCCCAGCTGCGGCGGTCGGCCAGCCGGTAGAAGACCTTGCCCCGCCGCCGCCGCATCGACGGGGACCAGTGGGGGGCCGGGGAGCTGTAGATCACCGGCGGGTCGAGCCCCAGCTGCCGCGCCGCCGCCAGCAGCTTGCTGCCCAGGGCCTCCGGCGCCGCCGTGTCGGCCACCAGCAGCAGCGGTGTGGGGCCCTCAGCCACCGTCCGCCTGCAGCCGCTGCGCCAGGTCGGCCAGGGCCACCGTCGCCCCGCTGCCGCCATCCCCGGCCTGGCGCAGGTCCTTGAGCCGCACCGTGCCGGCATCGGCCTCCCGGTCCCCCAGCAGCACCGCCCAGCGGGCACCGCTGCGGTCGGCCCGCTTGAGCTGCTTGCCGAAGCCGGCACCGCTCAGGTCCAGCTCCACCGCCAGCCCCTGCCGCCGCAGGTCGCGGGCCAGGGCCACCGCCAGCGGTCCGGCGGTCTCCCCCTGGCTCACCAGGTAGGCGTCGGGTGCCGCCGTTGGCGCCACCGTGCCGCTTTTTTCCTGCAGGATCAGCAGCCGCTCGAGCCCCAGGGCCCAGCCGATGCAGGCGGTGGCCGGCCCCCCCAGCTGTTCCACCAGCCCGTCGTAGCGGCCGCCACCGCAGACGGTGGCCTGGGCCCCCAGGGCACCGCTGGTGATCTCGAAGGCGGTGTGGCCGTAGTAGTCGAGGCCGCGCACCAGCCGTGGGTTGGTGACGGCGGGAATCTGCAGCTGCCGCAGCCCGGCATGCACCTGCTCAAAGCGGTCGCGGCTGGCGGGGTCGAGGCTGTCGGCCAGCTGCGGCGCATCGGCCAGCAGCCGCTGGGTGTCGCTGTTCTTGCTGTCGAGGATGCGCAGGGGATTGGTCTGCAGCCGCTGCTGCGAATCGGGGTCGAGGGCTGCCCGGTGCTGCTCCAGCCAGGCCACCAGCCGTTCGCGGTAGCGGCGGCGGTCATCGCCGGTGCCGAGGCTGTTGATCTCGAGCGTCAGCTCCTGCAGACCCAGGGCGGCGAGCAGGTCCCAGGCGATGGCGATGGCCTCCACGTCGCTGCGGGGGTCGGCGAACCCGAGGAATTCGAGGCCGATCTGGTGGAACTGGCGCTGGCGGCCCCCCTGGGGACGCTCGTAGCGGAACATCGGACCGCCGTACCAGAGGCGCTGGGGGCCCTGGCTGAGCAGGCCGTGCTGCACGGAGATCGGAAGAGC
>CAZWFG010000081.1:0-9115 GCA_964632245.1 uncultured Synechococcus sp.
CCAGGTGAGCCGCACCTTCTACGCCCGCGGCCAGACCGGCCAGCAACTGCTGCTCGGCGCCTATCAGGCGCTGATGCGTCCGGTCGAGGCCGGGCGGGTGCGCCTGCTCTGCAGGCGCGACATGCTCGATCTGATCACCATCGACGGCGTCGCCCGCGGTGTGGTGTGTCGCAACCTGCTGAGCGGTGCCCTGGAGGTGCACCTGGCCCAGGCGGTGCTGCTGGCGAGCGGCGGTTACAGCAATGTCTATTTCCTATCGACCAACGCCCTCAAGTCGAACGCCAGTGCCATCTGGCAGGCCCACCGGCGTGGGGCCCTGTTCGCCAACCCGTGCTTCACCCAGATCCATCCCACCTGCATCCCCAGCGGCGATCCGCACCAGAGCAAGCTGACGCTGATGAGCGAGAGCCTGCGCAACGACGGCCGGGTGTGGCTGCCGGCGCTGGCCGGTGATGGACGTCCGCCTGCGCAGATTCCGGAACACGAGCGGGATTATTTTCTGGAACGGCAGTATCCGGCCTACGGGAACATGGTGCCCCGGGATGTGGCGTCCCGGCGGGCCCGCGAGCTCTGCCAGGCCGGCCATGGGGTCGGCCCCGGCCAGCAGTCGGTGTATCTCGATCTGCGGGATGCCATCGCCCGCGAGGGGCGCGAGCGCATCGCGGCCCGTTACGGGAATCTGCTCGACATGTATGAGCGCATCAGCGGCGACGACCCCTATGCCACCCCCCTGCGCATCTACCCGGCTCCCCACTACACGATGGGGGGGCTGTGGGTCGATTACCGGCTGATGAGTTCCATCCCCGGATTGTTCGTGCTCGGTGAGGCCAACTTCTCCGAGCACGGGGCCAACCGGCTGGGGGCCAGTGCGTTGATGCAGGGGCTGGCCGATGGTTATTTCATCGCGCCGGCCACGGTGCCGGCCTGGCTGGCGGGCCATGGGGCGCCGGCCCTCAGCCCCGACCATCCGGCCTGCCGCGACGCCCTGGAGCGGGTGCGATCACGCATCGATGGGCTGCTGGGCTGTGGTGGCGGGCTGGCGGTGGATGGGTTCCATCGCCGGCTGGGCCGGCTGATGATCGACCACTGCGGCATCAGCCGCCATGCCGATGGCCTGAGGGCGGGGCTGGCGGCGGTGGCCGGGCTTGAGCAGCAGTTTCTGGCCGAGGTGCGGGTGCCGGGGGAGGGGAACGGCCCCAACCCCGAGCTGGAGAAGGCCCTGCGGGTGGCCGATTTCTTCGGTCTGGCGCAGCTGATGCTGCGGGATGCCCTGGCGCGGGAGGAATCGTGCGGGGCCCACTTCCGCGAGGAACACCAGACCCCCGAGGGGGAAGCCCGCCGTGATGACGTGGGCTTCGCCCACATTGCCGCCTGGGAGCATGGCGGCGATGGCGCCGAACCGATCCGGCACCAGGAACCCCTGCAGTTCACCGACCTGCAGCCCAGCACCCGCAGCTACCGATGAGCCGACTGCTGACCCTGAATCTGCGCATCTGGCGCCAGGACGCGCCCGGCGCCGCCGGGGCTTTTGAGAGCCACCGGCTCGAGGGCGTGTCGGCCGATCTGTCGTTGCTGGAGGCCCTCGATGTGCTCAACGAGCGGCTGATCGAGGCCGGTGAGCGTCCGGTCCATTTCGACCACGATTGCCGCGAAGGCATCTGCGGCAGCTGCGGCTTTCTGGTGAACGGCCAGGCCCATGGTCCGCGGCCGGCCACCACGGTGTGCCAGTTGTACCTGCGCAGCTTCGAGGATGGGACCACCCTCACCCTTGAGCCCTGGCGGGCGCGGGCGTTCCCGCTGATTCAGGACCTGGTGGTCGACCGCTCGGCGTTCGACCGGCTGATCGCCGCCGGGGGCTATTGCTCGGTGAATGCGGGACAGGCGCCCGACGCCAATGCTCTGCTGGTGGGACAGGAGCAGGCGTCATCGGCCTTCGCCACGGCCACCTGCATCGGTTGCGGTGCCTGTGTGGCCAGCTGCCGCAATGCCTCGGCTTCGTTGTTCGTGGGGGCCAAGCTGGCCCACCTGGCCCAGCTGCCCCAGGGCCAGCCCGAGCGCGGTCGGCGCACCCTGGCGATGCAGGAGCGGATGGTGGCCGAGGGGTTCGGCAGCTGCAGCAGCAACCTGGAGTGCGAAGCGGCCTGCCCCAAGGAGATCTCGGCCGACTGGATCAGCTGGCTTCAGCGGGAACGCCGGCGGGCCCGCCAGTCCTGAATCAGGGAGCGGCGACGCAGGGTCCACAGTTCCCAGGTGAGCCACAGCCGCGTGCGCCAGCGGGGGCGCTGCTGGCGCAGCAGCAGATCGTGCAGGGTCCAGGCGAAGAGGTTGTCCCGCGGCTTCATGGCCAGGAACGCCGCGTGGGTGGCGAAGGTGAGGGTCAGGAACTGCAGGCGCTTGTCGGGGTGGAGCCTCGATCGCAGCCGGCCACGCCAGTCGCGGAAGAGGTTGCGGGAGTTCTGGTGGGAGGGGTGGGTGCCTGAACGGTTTTCCCAGGCGGAATAGGAATTGATGCTGTTCAGATCCACATCCTTCCCCAGCACATGCATTGGAAAGTCGCGGGGTAAAAAGTGATACACGAAGTTGAGGGCCCCCTGCTCTGCGAATACCAGATTTTCTCGATGCTCTTCGACACAGCGGCTGGCCGCAGCCTGGATGGTGGCGTCCAGTTTGAAGACGCTGCCGTTGAGGTAGTCGCAGGCGGGCACGTCGTAGTCGTGGGTGTCTTTGATCACAGACCGGACGTTGCCGTCGGCATCGCCTCCTTTGCAGACGAAGAAATTGGGCAGAGCGTCGAGGTGGTCGAGATTGTTGAGGGCGATCGTGTCGAGGTCGATCCAGACCGGTGAAACACCGAATTCCTCGCGAAGCAGGGTGTTGTAGGTGAACTTGTTGAGATTCAGATTCGCCCAACCATCGCTCTGGTGAACGCCCACCTGCAGAGGCTCGTAGGGGCGGATGCTGACCGGGAAAGAGACCCTGGGGAGCGTTAAGTCGTAGTTTGTGTAGATGATCAGCTCCTGGACGCGGGTCCGAGTGGCGGCCAGGGCATTGACAAAAATGATGGCGGCATCGGTCAGCTGCTGCGGCGAGAATTTGCCGATGTCAACGCAGAATGTGTAGACGATCATGGCGCCGGGTGAGGAGGGTGCAGATGGTGCAGGACCTGGCCGACCCTGGCTTGCTGGAGGTACTATACAGCGATTCTGAGAGCTTTTCGAAGCTCTCGTTCCCCTTGTGGGACCCACTGTTCTGTTGTCGTCATGCGCACCCTCTGCACCCTGCAGGTCGCCGACCTGGTTCGCCGTTATGACGCTCTCGGGGCAGACATTCGTCGTTTGGTGGGTGACACAAAAGAGGTCTCGCTGATCGAGGATGAGACTGGTCTGCGGATGTGGCGTCCGCTCATCCTTGGCGATGGCGAATTTTATCGTCAATTGTCGGCGCATAACCCCTGGTATTACGCCACTGAAAAGCGCGAATATGATGTTGCCGCCCGTTATCTCGGCGGCGATGAGCTGCTGGAGGTGGGTTGTGGCGAAGGTTATTTCTCGGCCTGGGTGCGGCAGGCGCACTACACGGGGCTGGAGCTCAGCGAGCATGCCGTGGCCGCTGCCCAGGGCCGGGGGTTGAATGTGTTGCGTGAGGATTTTGTTGCTTATGCCCAGGAGCATCCTGAATCGTATGACCGGGTCTGTTCATTTCAGGTGCTGGAGCATCTGCCGGCACCGGCCGATTACTTCATGGCCGCCCACCGTGTTCTGCGGGCTGGAGGCCTGCTGATCACCGCCGTTCCAGCCGAGGACTCGTACCTGGGATGTCAACATGATGACTGTCTGAATGCCCCGCCCCATCACGTCAGTCGCTGGACGGATGCGTGTCTCAAGCGCTATCCGGAATCCTTCGGTTTCGAACTGCACGATCTGGTGCATCTGCCTGTTGAGCAGGGGCATGCGCAACGGCTGATCCATGCCTTTGTGTCGCGCACATTGTTGCGCCCGTCGTCTCGGCCGCTGGGGCTGCTGGAGAAACTGCAGCGGCGGGCTGTGGTCAGCCTGCTGCGTTCATTGCCTGCAGAAACACCCATTCCGGAAGACTTTTTCATCCCCGGCCACACGGTTCTCGCGGTCCATCGCCGGGCCTGATCGGCCGGTCAGTGATAGCGGATCTGCAGCAGCAGGCGCTGGCGTTCCAGCGGTGGCAGGGCCTTGTGGTAGCACGAGGTGTCCTCGAGAAAGCCAGTGCCGGCGGGGCCTTCGATCGTGAGCACATCCTGGGATGCATAGCGGCTGGCGATCTGGGCATCGCTCTTGCGGGCTGAGCCGATCAACCAGGTGAGGGGCTTGCGGGTGTGGGAGCCCCGCACCATCACATGCGCACCGGAGCGGGCATCGGTGTCAGTGAGGTAAAAGTGTGCATAACAAAAGTTGAAATCGTGAATATCAACGTGGTAATCGATGGTCTGAAACTGCCGCCGCCGTTCATCTTCTGTGAGGTTGGAGACAAAGCTCCAGAACAAGCGGATGTCGGCCTTGGGTGGTTGATAGCCGAGGTAGCGCATGCAGGTCTGTCGCAGGGCCTGGCTGTCGACAACCCGGCGGATGGCGGCACAGTCGAGCGGTTGGATGACCTCGGCCATCGCCAGTCGCTGACCCTCTGCCGTCTCGCCTGATGCGATCTCCTGGAAGGGGCGATGTCCCTGGAAACCGCTGGATTTGCAGAGGCCTTCGCGGGCAAAGGCGAGGATGTCGCTGACGACGGCTGCCGGCAGATCAAAGCGGAAGGCGACGGCATCGCGCCGCAGCTCCTGAACCGCCTGGTTCACATCAATCTCTGGAAAGATCGGATCGTGGATGGCGGTCTTGGCCAGGCCCCTGTCGAGGGGATAGCGGAGACCGTTGAGACGCGAATAGAGTCGCCTGACCGTGGCAAAACGGCCAAAGGCATAGGGCAGCAGCGCACCGGACCGGGCGAGGTCGAGGATCCGACGGATGTTCATGGGCGGGAGTCTAGGCCGATCTACTCCCACTCGATCGTGCCGGGGGGCTTGCTGGTGATGTCGTACACCACACGGTTGACGCCCGACACCTCGTTGACGATCCGGTTCGAGATCCGCTCCATCAGCGGATAGGGCAGGCGCGACCAGTCGGCGGTCATGCCGTCTTCACTGCCCACGCATCTCAGCACGATCGGGTAGGCGTAGGTGCGTTTGTCGCCCATCACCCCCACGCTGCGCACAGGCAGCAGCACCGCAAACGCCTGCCAGATGTCGTGATACAAGCCGGCATCGCGGACTTCTTCCCGCACGATCAGGTCGGCATCCCGGAGAATGTCGAGTTTCTCTTCGGTGACTTCACCGAGAATTCGTATCGCCAGCCCTGGTCCGGGGAAGGGATGCCGACGCACGATTTCGTCCGGGAGGCCCAGGTTGCGGCCGACCTTGCGCACCTCATCCTTGAACAGTCGCCGCAGTGGTTCGACAAGTTTGAATTGCAGATCTTTCGGCAGTCCACCCACATTGTGGTGGCTCTTGATCTTGACGGCCACCCGTTCGCCGGTTTTGGGGTCGACGTTAGTGCCGGCACTTTCGATCACATCGGGATACAATGTCCCCTGGGCAAGGTAGTCGAAGGGGCCGAGTCGGCGACTTTCTTCTTCGAACACTCGGATGAACTCGGCGCCGATGATCTTGCGTTTCTCTTCGGGATCCGTCACGCCCGTCAGCTTGGCCAGGAAGCGTTCGCGGGCATTGATGTATTCAACATGAATGTGAAAGCGCTGATCAAAGAACTCCATCAGGAACTCGGGCTCGCCTTTGCGCATGAAGCCCTGGTCGATGAACATGCACGTCAGGCGATCGCCGATGGCCTGGTGCAGCAGAAACGCCAGTGTCGATGAATCGACGCCACCAGAGAGGGCGAGCAGCACCCGTCGATCACCCACCTGCTGCCGCACATCGGCGATGGCCTCCTCAATGAAGGCCGCCGTGGTCCAGTCGGGTTCGCAGGCGCAGATGTGATAGACGAAGTTGCGCAGCATCGCCATTCCGCCTGTGGAATGGACCACCTCAGGGTGAAACTGGACGCCATACAGATGGCGCTGATGGTCTGCCACTGCCGCCGATGGGGTGTTGTCGGTGTGGGCCAGCCGGCTGAAGCCGGGGGGCAGTTCCATCACCGAATCGCCGTGGCTCATCCACATCGTTGAGCCGTGTTCGACGTTGGTGAGCAGATCGGTGGGGTCGTCCACCCACAACGGGGCCTTGCCGTATTCCCCCCGGCCGGCGGCCTCGACCCGTCCCCCCAGCTGCTGCACCATCAGCTGCATGCCGTAGCAGACCCCGAGAATCGGCAGCCCCAGCTCCCAGATGCCGGGATCGCAGACCGGTGCCCCCGGTTCATAGACCGAGGCCGGACCGCCGCTGAGGATCAACCCCCTGGGGCCGATGGCCCGGATCTCCTCCGGTGTGGTGGTGTGGCCCAGCACCAGCGAGTACACCTCGGTCTCGCGCACCCGCCGGGCGATCAGTTCCGAATACTGCGAGCCGAAGTCGAGGATGACGATGGCGGGCCGACGTCCTCCGGCCCCCGGCGTGGCTGACGGCGTGACGGACATCGGCGGCGACGCAATGGGTTCACCCTACGGGTCGACCCCGGGGAACCAGGCCGCCCCCTGCGGCCCCACGGCCCACAGCTGCCGTGAGCGGTCGAACAGGGCCACGCCGGGGGCCAGCCGCCGGCCGCTGCAGCGGCGCACGTAATCGGCGCTGCGGGTTTCGATGGCGGCCACGATGCGCCGGCGCAGCCGTCGCTCCAGGGCCGGTTCGGCGCGGGCCAGGTCGTTCAGGGCTGCATCCACGGTCGGGGCGGCGAACAGCCGCTCGAGGGCCCCCTGGGGCAGACCCTCGAGGGCGGCCAGGGCGGTGAGCACCTCGGCCCGCCCGTCGGCCAGGTGGTGGTGGGTGTGAAAGATGCCACCGGCCAGTTTGAGCAGCTTGCCGTGGTAGCCCCAGAGCAGCAGCTGCTCGACCCCGGCTTCGCCTGCTGCCGCCAGCAGCGGTCCGATCCAGTTGCCGCTCTTGAGCAGCAGGTCAGGGGCCAGGCCGAACTGCGGCGCCAGGTCGAGGCCGTTCTCGCCCACCACCAGCACCAGCTGACGGCAGCCCCCGGGGGCTGCCGCCCGGGCTCGCAGCTCCTCCAGGGCCTCGGCCAGCCGGTCCGGGGAGGCGCTGGCCTGCACCTTCGCGCCTGTGCCGATGAGGGCCAGACCCTCGACGACCCCGAACGCCGCCAGGCTCGTGCGCTGGGCCAGGGCCTCCCCGGTGGGCAGGATCAGCCGCAGATCGAGGCCCCGATCGGCGGGCAGCAGCGGCAGCAGGTTGGCGGCCAGCAGCTGGCGGGCGTAGGCCGAGACGCAGATCGCACCGTCGACCGCCTGCCGGCCCACCCCGGCGCCGGGGTGCAGGCGGATGCGTTCGCCGCTGCCGTCGTCGGCTTCGCCCCAGGCGGCTCGCACCCACACCGGCAGTCCCCGGGTGAGGTCGAGGCCGGGGCCGGGATCACAGCGGCTGATGGCCAGGGCCTGGCCGTCCCCCAGCGGCGCCGCCTGTTCCACCGGCAGCGACCTGCGGCCTGGTGGTTCCAGCAGTTCCAGGCTTTCGTCAGGCCGGAAGGGTTCACCCAGCAGTTGGCGTACGGCGGCCACCGCGGCGGCCGCCACCCAGACGGGCAGGGTGTGGCCGCTGGCTCCACCCACGTCGGCGTTGGTCAAGGGGGGAAGCGTCGGATGGACTTTTAAGGTGAATGATCCACCAGCCGGGGGCGACCCGATCGCGGGCATGAAGGACAAGTTGCAGCTGATGATCCCCGGCCCGACGCCGGTGCCCGAGTCGGCCCTGGTGGCGCTGGGTCGCCATCCCATCGGCCATCGCAGTGCCGACTTTCAGAAGATCGTTGCCCGCACCACCGAGCAGCTGCAGTGGCTGCATCAGACCCGCGGTTCGGTGCTGACCCTGGCCGGCAGCGGCACGGCCGCCATGGAAGCGGGGATCATCAATGTGCTCAGCCGCGGCGACCGGGTGCTGTGCGGCGACAACGGCAAGTTCGGTGAGCGTTGGGTCAAGGTGGCCAAGGCCTATGGCCTTGACGTGCAGGTCATCCGCGCCGACTGGGGGCAGCCGCTGGATCCGGAGGCCTTCCGCGAAGCCCTGGAGGCCGACCGGGAGAAGGCGATCAAGGCGGTGATCCTCACCCATTCCGAAACCTCGACCGGGGTGATCAACGACCTGGAGACGATCAACCGTCACGTCAAGGCCCATGGCGAGGCGCTGATCGTGGTGGATGCCGTCACCAGCCTGGGGGCCACCTCGGTGCCTGTGGATGACTGGGGTCTGGATGTGGTGGGTTCGGGCAGCCAGAAGGGCTACATGATTCCGCCGGGGCTGGCGTTCGTGGCCATGGGTGAACGGGCCTGGGCTGCCAGCAAGCGGTCGGATCTGCCCAAGTTCTACCTCGACCTGGCGAAATACAAAAAGGCGGCTGACGACAACAGCAATCCCTTCACGCCGGCGGTGAACCTCTACTTCGCCCTCGAGGTGGCCCTGGAGATGATGCAGGCGGAGGGTCTGGAGGCGGTGTTCGCCCGCCACGATCGCCATCGCCGCGCCACCCGGGCGGCCATGGAGGCCATCGGCCTTCCCCTTTACGCCCCGGCGGCGTGCAGCAGCCCGGCCATCACGGCCGTGGCTCCCGATGGTCTGGATGCCGAGGCCCTGCGCAAGGTGGTCAAGAACCGCTACGACATCCTGCTGGCGGGCGGTCAGGACCATCTCAAGGGCAAGGTGTTCCGCATCGGCCACCTGGGTTTTGTGGCCGACCGCGATGTGCTGGTGGCTGTTGCAGCCATCGAAGGGGCACTGGTGGAGCTGGGCCGGTCGCCCGCGCAACCGGGGGCCGGCGTGGCGGCGGCCGCTGCTGTGTTGCAGCAGGGCTGAGACATGGAGTGGGGGCCCCCTCAACATGCGGGGGCCTTGCTATGGTCAAACCATGCGGGTGTAATTCAGTGGTAGAATGTCAGCTTCCCAAGCTGAACGTCGCCGGTTCGAGTCCGGTCACCCGCT
>CAZWFG010000082.1:0-9055 GCA_964632245.1 uncultured Synechococcus sp.
TGGTGATGCGGCAGCGCACCCCCAGCTCCTCCGCCAGCACCAGGGCCATGGTGGTCTTGCCCAGGCCGGGGGGGCCATAGAGCAGCACATGGTCCAGGGCCTCGCCGCGCTGGCGGCAGGCCGCCAGCGCCAGGCCCAGCACCTGCTTCAGTTCCGCCTGACCCACGTAATCGGCCAGGCGTCGCGGCCGCAAACCCTCGTCGCGCCCGCCGTCGCGTTCCGCCGGCAGGGGGTCGCCCCCCACCAGCCGGGGAGGGCCGGCGGTGGCGGGGCGCCGTTGACCCGGATCCGAGGATGACTGGATGGCCATGGGCCAGAGGCTACGGGCCTTGGGGATGATGGGCAAACGTGGGGTGGCGGCGGGTGGCGGCAAAGGGAGGAGCAAAGGGCACTGCGCAGGCGAAGCAACGGCTGGAGGCCCGCCGGCTGCTGGCCGACAACCGGCTGGCCCGGCACCAGTACGACATCCTCGAGACCCTCGAGACGGGCATTGCCCTGGTGGGGACCGAGGTCAAGGCCATCCGCGCCGGCAAGGCCAACCTGCGCGACGGCTTCTGCCTGGTGCGTGACGGGCAGCTGCAGCTGCATAACGTGCACATCGCCCCCCACGAGCAGGCGAGCGGGTACTACAACCATGACCCCCTGCGGGTGCGCACCCTGCTGGCCCACCGGCGGGAGATCGACCGCCTGCGGGGGCAGCTGGAGCAGAAGGGCCTCACCCTCATCCCGCTCGATCTGCACCTCAAGGGGTCGAACATCAAGCTCAGCATCGGATTGGCCCGCGGTCGCAAGCTGCACGACAAGCGCCAGGAGGAACGGCGCCGCCAGGACGAGAAGGACCTGCGCTCAGCGCTGAAGCGGCTCTGAACTCTCCGGCGGCGCCGCAGGGGTGGGTGGAGGTGGCGTCACCGGCGGGGCCTGAGGGGTCGGTGTCGGTGTCGGGACGGCGGGTGCCGAAGGCTCTCCCGTCGATGGCGGGGCCGTGGGGGCCGGGGTGGCCGGCGCCCCTGGCGTGGTGTCGGGCTGGGCTGGCCGCGGTGCCGGCGGGGGGTCCACCCGGGCCGACAGGCTCAGCAGGCCGGCGGTGGGTCCATCGTTGCGCACCAGCACCTGCACCGGCGAACTGGTGACCTTCTCGAGGCTCACCACCCGCAGCGGGCCGGCCCCGTCGAGCACCTGGCCATCGGCCGCGAAGACGGTCATCTGCATCAGCGGCGAACCGCTCAGCCCCAGCACCAGCTTGTGGTCGGCCGGCACCCGGATGGCGAACACCTGGGCCCGGTTGCCCTCCAGGGACGCGCTGGCCGTGCGTGCCACCCCGGTCACGGGTTCGAGGCTCTCGACCCGCAGGCCTTCGAGGGCCCGCAGGGCCGCGGCAATCCAGATCTGCCGGTAGGGCTCCTGGGGTTGCCCGTTGGCCAGACCTGCGGGCAGCAGGCTGCGGGTGCTCGCCCCCACGAGCTGATCGAGCACCGCCGGGCTCAGGCCCTGGCTGCCCAGCAGGCTGCGGCGCTGGTCCCAGTCCTCGCTGCGGAAGCTGCCCAGCCGTTCCCTCAGGCTCACCGGCAACTGCTCCACCCGCACCAGCCAGTCCTGGGCGATGTCGTTCCAGACCTTGCGCACGGGGGCGTCTTCCAGGCTGTCGGTGGGGGGTCGTCCCCCCCGTTCGGGGAACTGGGACGCCAGGCTGCGGTTGACGAGGGTCAGGAACCAGTCGCGATTCACCTGCAGGGCGGCCAGCCGATTGACCAGTTGCTGCCGCTGATCCACCTCCGCCGGGGGCAGGCTGACGCCGCCACCGGGCAGTCCGTTCTCGGCGGGGCCGACGCGACCGCGTCCCAGCAGCAGCCAGCCCAGGGCCGACCCGACCAGGCCCGTGAGCAGCAGGGCAAGAACCACGGGCCAGAAGCGCCCCTCCGCCGCTTCTTCCCGCTGCTGGCGGCGCTGCTGCCGGTGCGAGACCCGCAGGGTCGTGGGCGCCGCTGCCCGCGGTGGCGCAGGTCGTGGGGGCGGCGGCGGTTCCGGTTCCGGGGCGGCTGGAGTCGCCGCCGGTTCAGGTTCCTGGGCGGCCGCCTGCGGCTCGGGGGTCGGAGGGACGAGCACTTCGGTGCGGTCTGACCGGCCCACCGGACCGGTGCTGTCCGGCACCGGCAGCCGGGCCAGGTCTTCGAGGGGTTGGGCGGCATGGCGGTAGCGCCGCCCGGGTTCCCGCTGCAGCAACCGTTCGATCACGGCCCGCAGACCGGGCTCGGCATCCAGGCCGGCCGGCCAGCGCCAGTCCATCGACACCGGATCCAGCAGGTCCTGGGGCTCGTCGCCGCTGAGCAGCACCAGGGCCGTGACCCCAAGCCCGTGCAGATCCATCCAGGGCTGTGGCGAATCCCGCAGCTGCTCCGGCGGTGCATAGCCGGCGGTGCCGCTGGCCAGGGGATCCCGCCCCAGGGGGGCCGGCTGGCCGAAGTCGATCAGCACCGGCAGGCCATCCCGGTCCCGCCGCACCAGGTTGGCGGGGGTGATGTCGCCATGGACCAGATCCTGGCCGTGCAGGGCCGCCAGGGCCGGCAGCAGCTGGCGCAGCAGCAGCAGCACCTCCCCCGCTCCGAACACCAGCTGCCGCTCGCGCCGGACCTGCAGCAGGTCGCGGTAACTGCGACCGCCGACCCATTCCCGCACCTGCCAGAGGCCGTCACCGTCAGCAAGCACCGCCCCCAGCCGGGGAATCTGCGGGTGGTAGACGGCCTGCAGCCGCTCCAGACCCCGCCTCAGCTCGTTCTGTTCCTCGCCGTCGAGGTCCCACCACACCCGCAGGGCCACGGGCAGATCCCCGGCCAGGGTGTCGGTGCCGCGCCAGAGGGCAGAGGCTGCGGCCTGGCTGAGGCGCTCATCGAGGCGGTAGCGGCCCGCCAGCACATGACCTGGAGTGACGTCGGCGGCGGCCACGCTGGGGATCTGCCCTCGGTTCAGGCGAGGCTAGGTCGGTCGCCGCGCACCGGCTGCCGCAGGCCGCGGCTTTCGAGCCAGCTGCGGTCCCAGAGGCGGGATCGGTAACGGTCACCGCCGTCGCAGAGGACCGTGACGATGCGGTGTCCGGGGCCGAGCCGCCGTGCCGTCTCGACGGCTGCGGCGACGTTGATGCCGACCGAACCGCCCATGAACAGTCCTTCGTGCCAGAGCAGGTCGTAGAGCACATCGATCGCCGCCTGGTCGTCGACACGCACGGCATCGTCGATCGGGGCCCCTTCAAGGTTGGCGGTCACCCGGCTGTTGCCGATCCCCTCGGTGATCGATGACCCCTCGCTGTTCAGGCCGCCACCGGTGGCCCAGCTGAACAGGGCGCTGCCGTGGGGGTCGGCGAGCACGCAGCGGATGGTGCGGGAGCAGCTCTTGAGGTACAGGGCCACCCCGGCATAGGTGCCACCGGTGCCCGTCGCCGCCACCCAGGCGTCAAGCTGACCGGCGCACTGCTCCCAGATCTCCGGACCCGTCGTGTCGTGGTGGGCCTGGCGGTTCGCCAGGTTGTCGAACTGATTGGCCCAGATCGCCCCCGGGATGCCGGCGGCGATGCGGCCGGAGAGGTGCACGTAGTTCTCAGGATCGCGGTAGGGCACGGCGGGCACCGTGCGCACCTCGGCCCCCAGGCTGCGCAGCAGTCCGATCTTTTCGGCCGACTGGGTGTCGGGGATGACGATCACGCAGCGGTAACCACGGGCGTTGCACAGGTGGGCCAGGCCGATGCCCGTGTTGCCGGCGGTGCCTTCGACCACCGTGCCGCCGGGTTGGAGGGCCCCTGATGCCTCGGCGGCCAAAAGGATCCCGAGGGCCGCCCGGTCCTTCACCGAGCCCCCGGGATTCATGAATTCGGCCTTGCCGAGAATTTCGCAGCCGGTGGCTTCGCTCAGATGGTCCAGCCGGATCAGCGGGGTGTGCCCCACCGCTCCCACGAACCCCCGCGTGATGCCCATCGCCTGCTGTCCAAGCCCAGGCAGGCTAAGGTCCCGGCACCTGACCGTCGAGGGATGGCCCCATCGCCTGCGACTGTCGATCGCCTGCGACGGATCCGCAGCCACAGCGAAGCCCTGATCGCGCCGCTGGAACCCGAGGATCTGGTGCTGCAGGGCATGGCCGATGCCAGTCCCCCCAAGTGGCATCTGGCGCACACCACCTGGTTCTTTGACACCTTCGTGCTGCGGCCCCATCGGGACGGATGGACGCCCGCCCCCGACCTCTGGCAGCACCTGTTCAACAGCTATTACGAGGCGGTCGGCAGCCGCCATCCCCGGCCCCAGCGGGGGCTGCTGACCCGTCCGCCGTTGCGGGAGATCATGGCCTGGCGCCGCCGGGTCGATCAGGCCCTCGAGGAGCTGCTCGCCATCGACCCTGACCCCGCCGTCACCGCCCTGGTCGAGCTCGGACTGCAGCACGAGCAGCAGCACCAGGAGCTGCTGCTGATGGACCTGCTGGACGGCTTCAGCCGCAATCCGCTGCTGCCCGTCTACAGCCCCGACGCTCCCGAACCGCCGGTGGCGGCAGGGGACGGTTGGCACGCGCTGCCGGGGGGTCTGGTCGAGATCGGCCACGGCACCGATGACGGTTTCGCCTTCGACAACGAAGGTCCCCGCCACCGGGTCTGGCTTGAGCCCTACCGCCTGGCCGGCCGGCTGGTGACCAATGCCGAGATGGAGGACTTCGTGGCGGCGGGCGGCTACCGGCGTCCTGAGTTCTGGATGGCGGATGGCTGGGCCGTGGTGCAGCACCAGGGCTGGACGGCTCCGCTGCACTGGCATCCCGACGGGATGGAGTTCAGCCTGCGGGGTCTGCGGCCCCGTCGGCCCGAGGCGCCGGTCCGTCATCTGAGCTGGTACGAAGCCGACGCCGTCGCCCGCTGGGCCGGGGCCCGGCTGCCCACCGAGGCGGAATGGGAGCAGGCCCTGCGTTGCATCCCCGACCTCGGCCAGGCGTTCGGCGCTGTCTGGCAGTGGACGGCGTCGCCCTACCGGCCCTATCCCGGCTTTGCGCCCGCGGCCGGCGCCGTGGGTGAATACAACGGCAAGTTCATGAGTTCCCAGATGGTGCTGCGGGGCAGTTCTGTGCTCACGCCTGCCGACCACGGTCGGATCACCTACCGAAATTTCTTTGCCCCGGCCTGCCGCTGGCTGGTCGGTGGCCTGCGCCTGGCGGCCGATGGTTGAGATGGGCGCCGGGGGGAGGGCGGGATCCGTTTCGGCGGCGGGCTTCACGGTCATCGACCGTCATCCGCCGGCCCCTGATGTGCTGGCCGCCGTGCGGGACGGACTGGCGCGCCGGCCGCGGCAGCTGCCGGCCTGGCTGCTTTACGACCGGCGCGGGTCGGAGCTGTTCGCCGAGATCTGCCGTCAGCCCGAGTACACCCTCACCGCCACCGAACTGGGTCTGTTGCGTCGCCATGCCGCCGCCCTCTGCGCCGGCTGTCCCCCCGGCACCCTTGTGGTCGAGTTCGGTGCCGGCAGTGTCGAGAAGGTCAGCCCCCTGCTGCAGGCCCTGGCCTCCCCGGCCTACCTGGCGGTCGACATCAGTGCCTCGGCGCTGCAGGAGGTCGGCCAGCGGCTCCAGGCCGCCCATCCGACGGTGCCGATGCTGGGGCTCTGCGCCGACTACGGCGATCTGCCCGACCTGCCCCTGCCCGCCGACTGGGCGACGCGGCCGCGGCTGGGGTTCTTCCCCGGCAGTTCCCTGGGCAACTTCGACCCTGCCGAGGCCTGCCGCTTCCTGGCGGCGTTGCGGCCGCTGCTGGGGGCGCAGGGGCAGTTGCTGATCGGCATTGATCAGCCCCGTGATCGTGCCGCCCTCGAGGCGGCCTATGACGATGGGGCCGGGGTGTCGGCCGCCTTTGCGCGCAACCTTCTGCAGCGCCTGCGGCGGGAGCTGGGGGCCGAGGTCGACCCCGGCGGTTTCCGGTATCGCGCCACCTGGGAGGACGACCACAGCCGGGTGGCGATGGCTCTGGTGAGCGTGGGACCGCAGCGGTTGCGGCTGGCCGACCTGGAGGTGGTCTTCGCCGACGGCGAGCCCCTGATCACCGAATACAGCTACAAGTACACGCCGAAGGCGTTTCTGGCGTTGGCGGCCCGGGCGGGCTGGCGGGGGATCGACCGCCGGTGCGATGACGCTGATGGCTTCTCTGTGCATCGCCTGCAACCGGCCGCAGCGGCGCCAGACTGCAGCACATCGGCAGTCTGAGGGTCGGCACAGCATGGGGCGAGAGGAACAGCGGGCGCTGGTGCGGCGGGTGCGTGAATCACTGATCGGAGAACTGGAAACCCTCTACCGCCGCGCCTTTGATGCCATCGGCACCGACGATCTGGGCGAAGGGGGCGTCGCCCGGCTGACCCAGCTGCTGCTGCGGTCCCGGGAGGGGGCCATCACCCCCCTGCAGGAGGAGATCGAGGCGCCCCTGATCACCCGCGCCCCCGGTGAGCAGACCCCATGAGCAGCGCCTGGTTCGATGATCTCACCCGCGAGCTGGAGCGGCAGCTGGAGGGGTTTCTCGATGATCATCCGGGCCAGCGGGAGCTGCTGGAACGGGAGGAGCAGGCCGAGGCCCAGCGGCGGCGGCAGCGGCGCCTGCTGGAGATCGCCGCCGCCGCCGACCTGGAGCGCCAGCGGCTCCTGCACCTCTCCGGCGAGATCCGCCAGTGGCGGGAACGGGTTGACCGGGCCCGCAGCGTCGCGGCCACCGACCTGGCGGATCGGGCAGAGGAGCATCTGGGACGGCTGATGGGCCAGGGCCGCGAGGGCTGGCAGGCCCTGGCGGCCCTGGGGGAGGAGGACGCCCGCCTGCGGGCCGAGATCAACCGCCGGGAGGCCCCCACCGAACCGGTTCCCGCCAGCGGCGGTGATCAGCTGGAGCAGGACTGGGCAGCCTTCGAGGCTGACCAGGAACTGCAGGAGCTGCGCCGCCGTCAGGCCCCCTGAGGCTGCCGCCCGTGGGGTTCCTGCTGTCGAAGCTGCTGCCCTCGCTCCTGTTCCCCCTGGGGGCGTCGCTGCTGCTGCAGCTGCTGGCCCTGGCGGCTCGTCGCCGTCGCTGGTCCACTCCGGTGGCGACCGCGGGCCTGATCCTGCTGGTGCTGCCGTCTGTGCCGCTCGTCAGCCGTCCGCTGGTGCGGAGTCTCGAGGATCGGGCGGTCGCCCTCACCCCCGTTCCCCTGCCCCGCGCCGATGTGGTGCTGGTGCTGGGGGGCGGCCTGCGGCCGGCCGGTCCCCCACGCCTGGGGGTCGAGGTCAATGAGTCCGGCGACCGGCTGCTGGGGGGGGTGCGGCTGTTGCGGCAGCGGCGGGCGCCGTTGCTGGTGGTCAGTGGTGGTCGGGTCAGCTTCACCGCCGCCGACCCCCGCCCCCCCGAGGCCGTCAATGCCCGCCGGTTGGCGGAGGAGCTGGGGGTGCCTGCTGCGGCGATCCTGAGCCTTGACACCCCCCGCACCACAGCCGAGGAGGCCACCCAGTTCGCGCTGATGGCCCGCCGCCATCGCTGGCGGTCCGTGCTGCTGGTGACCAGTGCCCTGCATCTGCCGCGGGCGACCGCCACCTTCCGGCACAGACTTTCGCATCAGCATCCAGCCGTGAGCGTGTGGCCCGTCGCCACTGATTTTCTGCTCGAACCCCCTGCGGGCCGCGGCGGTGTCACGGTGGGCAGCCTGCTGCTGGATCTGATCCCCGATGCCGGCTCCCTGGCGTTGTCGACCTCGGTGTTGCGGGAATGGGTGGGACTGGTGGTCTACCGCTGGCGCGGTCAGGCCTGACGGCTCATGCCTTCGGGGCGGGAGGCACCAGGCTCACCCCCTCGGGGGGCGGAGTGGGATCGGGATCTGCGATGAGCATGTGCTGAAGCACGATTTCAGGGCGCTCACTGTCCCGCCAGCGGATGCGATAGGCCGGCATCTTGGTGCCACGGCTCGTGGTCTGTTCCACGGGCTCCATGACCCAGCCCCGGCGGGAGCGCCCCTGGGGGTTGCGCTTCACCACCGCATCGGCGTGGGTGAAGCGGAATCCGACACGCTCGCCGCTCATGGGTCGGGAATTCTGATCGTTACGACCATTATCCACCGTGACCCTCCGGCCTCAGCAAGGGGAAGGCGATCACGTCGCGAATGCTGGCACTGTCGGTGAGCAGCATCACCAACCGGTCGATGCCGATGCCCAGGCCGCCGGTGGGAGGCATGCCCACTTCGAGGGCCTGGAGAAAGTCTTCATCCACGCCCTGGGCCTCCAGATCTCCGGCCAGACGGCGGCACTGCTGCTGTTCGAGCCGCTGGCGCTGGTCCACCGGGTCGATCAGCTCGCTGAAGGCGTTGGCGGTCTCACGTCCGGCGATGAACAGCTCGAAGCGTTCCACCAGGCCGGGTCGGCTGCGGTGCGGACGGGCCAGGGGGGAAATCTCGATGGGGTAATCGAGCACGAAGGTGGGTTGGATCAGCCCTGCCTCCACCCGCTGTTCGAAGGCTTCATTGAGCAACCGCCCCACCGTGTCGGCCGCTGCCGGCACCTCCAGACCTGCCGCCGCCATGGCCGCCGCTGCGGCCCCTCGGTCGCTGAAGCCCTCGAAATCAAGACCGGTGGCTTCGAGCACCAGCTCGTGCATGGTGGCCTGACGCCAGGGAGGGGTCAGGTCGATGGCCACGCCCTGGTAGGAGAGCCGGGTGTCGCCGCAGACCTCGGCGGTGACGGCCGCGATCAGCTGTTCAGTGAGGGCCAGCATGTCGTGGTAATCGGCATAGGCCTGGTACACCTCCACCGAGGTGAATTCAGGGTTGTGGCGGGTGCTGATGCCCTCGTTGCGAAAGATGCGTCCCAGTTCGAAGACCCGCTCGAACCCGCCGACCACCAGCCGTTTGAGGTGCAGTTCGGTGGCGATCCGCAGATAGAGGGGCAGGTCGAGGGTGTTGTGGTGGGTGATGAACGGACGGGCGTCGGCGCCGCCGGCTTCGGCCTGCAGCACCGGGGTCTCAATCTCCAGGAATCCCCTGTCTTCGAGCCAGCGACGAATGGCCCGCACCGTGAGGGCGCGGCGACGGAAGGTGTC
>CAZWFG010000083.1:0-1334 GCA_964632245.1 uncultured Synechococcus sp.
CTTCTTCTCACCGGTCGGAGCGCCACCGTGGCCAGGGGTGGCCGGGGCCGTGAGGCTTGGTTTCTCGGGGGCCATGGGGGCCTCGGGTTGCTTGCTGCAGCCGGTGCCGGCGGCCAGCAGACCGGCGGTGGCGAGGAAAAGGGCGATGCTGGAACGCTGCATGGGCTGAAACGGTGCTGAACCGATGCTGCCATTCTGCAGGTCCGTCCGGGTTCAGTCCATCAAGCCCCCATCCCGATGCGCTTTCTGTTGCAGCCTCTGCTGTCGCCATCGCAGGTCGAGGCCCTGCGCCAGGCCCTCCTGGACCCTGGCGCGATGTGGCAGGACGGGGCCGTCACGGCCGGCTGGCACGCCCGCACGGTCAAGAACAATCGCCAGCTCGACCCCGCCAGCCCGCTGCAGCAGCGGCTGGCGGCAGAGCTGGACTCCATCCTGCTGGCCCATCCCCTGCTGCAGGCCGCGGCCTTGCCCCTGCGGCTGCACACCGTGCGCTTCAGCCGCTGCGGACCCGGAGAGGGCTACGGACGCCATGTCGACAACGCCTTTCTTGCCGGTGGCCGTGCCGACCTGTCGGTGACGGTGTTTCTCAGCGATCCGGACACCTACGTGGGAGGCGAACTGGTGCTGGAGCACCCCTGGGGTGATGAGCCGTTCCGCCTTGCTGCCGGCGAGGCCCTCGTGTACCCCAGCACCCTGCTGCACCGTGTCGACCCTGTCCGTTCCGGTGAGCGGCTCGTCGCTGTCGGCTGGTTCCAGAGCCGCATCCGCGAGGCCGACCGCCGCGAACTGCTGTTCGAGCTCGACACCGCCCGCCGTCGCCTGTTCCAGCAGGAGGGCAAGAGCGAGGTCTTTGATCTGCTCAGCCGCTGTTACGCCAACCTGCTGCGGCTCTGGGGCGAGGCCTGAGGCGCCGGCATCAGCAGCAGCAGGGGCAAGGCCAGCAGGAACAGCACCGCCACGCTGCGGAACACATCGCCAAAGGCCAGCAGGGCGGCCTGTTGCTGCACCAGGTCGGCCAGCACCGCCAGGGATTGGTCAGGGCTGAACTGCCGCTGAAGCTCAACCAGCCGTTCCTGGAGCTGCGGATCGGTGCGCTGCAGATGCTGCAGCAGATGGTCGCGGTGCAGGGCCAGCCGCTGATCGAGCACCACCGTGAGGCCTGCGATGCCGAAGCTTCCCCCCAGCTGGCGCGAGAGGTTGTACAGACCGCTGGCGGCCCCCAGATCTTGCTTCGGCAGACCCCCGAGGGTCACCAGGCTCAGGGGCAGAAACATCATCACGGTGGTCATTCCCCTGGCCATCAGCGGCCAGAACAACGATGGTTCGCCGGTGGC
>CAZWFG010000083.1:1434-8937 GCA_964632245.1 uncultured Synechococcus sp.
CGCCCCAGCAGCACCATCGTGAAGCCCGACGCCAGGGCGCCGGGCAACATGAGCAACCCCGTCTGGGTGGCGGTCTCGTGCAGCTGTGACTGGGCGAACAGGGGCACCACGAACACCGTGCCGTACAGGCCGATGCCGAGCACGAACGAGAACAGGCAACCGGCCACCAGGGCTGGATGGCGCAGCACCCGCAGGTCCACCGCCGGGTCGGGCCGCCGCAGCTCCCAGACCACGAAGGCCGGCAGGGTCACCAGCGCCAGCACGGTCAGCTGGCGGATCAACGGGGCGGCGAACCAGTCGAGTTGTCGCCCCTGCTCCAGCACCACCTGAACGCTCGCCAGGCTCACCACCAGCAGGGTGATGCCCACCCCGTCGATCCGTGGCCGTGGCCCATCGCCATTGGGATGCTCCTCGGCGGGAAATGTGGCGAGGGCCAGCAGGGCGGTCAGCAGACCGAGGGGCAGGTTGATGAAGAACACCCAGCGCCAGCCCAGGCCATCGGTGAGCACGCCGCCCAGGGTGGGCCCCAGGGCCGGCCCCACCAGCACCACCAGCCCGAACACCCCCTGGGCCATGCCCTGCAGGCTGCGGGGCACCGACCGGAACAGAATCGCCTGGGCCATCGGCATCAGCCCGCCCCCCAGTCCCCCCTGCAGCAGCCGTGCGCTCACCAGCAGCGGCAGTGTCGGGGCGAGGCCGCACAGCAGGGAAGCAGCGGTGAAGCCCAGCAGCGAGATCAGAAAATAGCGACGCTGCCCCAGCCGGGCGGTGAGCCAGCCGCTGAGCGGGATCACCACGACGCTGGCCATCGCGTAACCGGTCACCACCCAGCCCACCTCGGCCAGGGTGGCGCCCAGGCTGGCCTGAATGTGCAGCAGCGCGACGTTGGTGATGCTCACGTCGACCACCTCGAGCATCGCCCCGGCCGAAGCGGTGAGGATGATCAGCCATTGGCGGACGGTGAGCCGTTCCTTCACCGTGGGTGCACCTGAACCGTCGCCGACAGACCGGGCACCAGCCGGTCAAAGTCCCTGGCATCGTCGATGGAGATGCGGGCTGTGACCCGCTGCACCACCTTGGTGAAATTGCCCGTGGCGTTGTCGGGGGGCAGCAGGGAGAAGCGGGCGCCCGAGGCGGGGGCCAGGCTCTGCAGGCGGCCGTGGAAGACCCTGCCGGGGAAGGCATCCACATGCAGCGTCACCGGCTGACCGGGGCGGAGGGCGCCCAGTTGTGTCTCGTTGAAATGGGCTTCGACCCAGGGGTGGGGAGACACCAGCACCATCAGGGGTTGGCCGGGCTGCACCTGCCGGCCCGGTTCGGCCGAGCGGCTGCCGATGCGGCCGTCGGCGGGGGCCACGATGCGGGTGTCTCCCAGGTTGATCCTGGCCCGGGCGAGGGTGGCGGCAGCCTGGTCCACCCGGGCCCTGGCGGCAACGGCCCGCTGGCCTTCGACCCGCACCAGGCTTTCCCTGGCCAGGGCCGCATCGTGCTGGGCCGCACTCTGCCGATCGGCGGCCAGGGCCTTCTGGTAGGTGGCACGGGCGGCATCGGCCTCCTGCACCGCCACAGCTCCCTGGGCCACCAGCCGCTCCATGCGCTGCAGGTCGGTTTCGGCCCGCTCCAGCTCTGCCCGGGCCGCGAGATGGCCGGCCTGGGCTTCGCCACCGGCGGCATGGGCGGCGTTCAGGCTCGAATCAGCCTGGGACCGTTGGGCTGCGGCTTCGCTGCGGGCCACCTGCAGGTCGGCCTCGGCCTGATGCACAGCGGCTTCGGCATCACGACGGTCAAGGGTGAGCAGCAGCTGCCCCCGGTGCACGGTTTGGTTGTCATGGATGGAGACCGTCGCGATGGTGCCAGGGATGCGGCTGGCGATGTCGGTGAGGTCGGCCTGCACCTGCGCGTCATCGGTCTCCTGCACCCCCCGATGGACCCACCACCATCCTCCGGCAGCCAGGATCAGCACCAGCGGCAGCAGCAAAAAGGCCCGCGCGCGGGGTCCGGCGGAGGAGTCAGCAGCGCCGGAATCCATTGCCGGAGAGGGCTCCCTGAGGACGGACCGTGACGATAAACTGTCGTCAGTTTTTCGTTTTGTTATCACAAAACCGCCGCTGCCGGGGCCCCTCGGGGGTTTCAAAATGATGCGGGCTCTGGCTGTCGCCCTGGTTGTCGCGGCCGTCGATTCTCCGGCACTGGCCCGGTTGGTTGTTCATTTTGAGGATGTGGGCGGCGGGGTGGTGATGACGGGAGCCGGCAGCCTTGACATCGGCACCTGGCCTGCTCCCGTGCCCCTGCGGGTCAGCCCCACCACGGGCGTCTCCGGCAGCAGCGCCCTGTTTGTGGCTGGCTTCCAGCGGGGGATCGCCAGCGAGATGGACGCCTACTTCGGCCTGCCGATCAGTGGCCCCGGAGCCTTCGGGGGCCGATCGTTCCGGCCGGCCAACCGCAGCAGTGGTGATCCCCTGGGCCTGGCTTTGCTGGCGGGGGCGGCTTACCTGCCGGCGGGTTATGGCAGCGGCCAGCCGCTGCAGTTCGAGCTGCAGTGGGACCGCACCAGCCTGGCGGCGATGGAGCTGCTGCCGGGTCGCCTCGTTTATGACTGGACGACCGTTCGCGGTCGCGATCAGGTTGAGGTGCTGGTGGGTCCGCAGCCGGTGCCTGGTCCGATGCCGTTGATGGCTCTACCCCTGGCCTGGCGCCTGGCCCGACGCTTTCGTCGCCTGAGATCTGGCTGGGCAGGCAAAGCAGCCATCTCAGGCGCCACGCCCCCTGGTGACACGACCGGGCACTGATCAAGGCCCGTGCGCCATTCTTTCTTAAGGCCTGCTTCATGCTGTGACATAAATCTTCTGTTGGCATGAGCTGAGCCTGAGAGCTAAGTTGTGAGAGCTAAGGGCACCCTCCAGGAGCGGGTGTGCTCTCTCACGTCCTGCTCACCCGTCTGTAGCCCCGATGTCGCTTCTTCTCGGTCTGAACCTCACCCAGCAGGACATTGTTTTCCTGTTGACCCAGCTGCGCCTGCCCGGCAACGTCCCTCTGCTGCCGATCGATCCCACCGGCATCCGCGACGTCAAGGGCATCGGCAACAACATCAACAACCCCACCTGGGGGGCGGCTGACCAGCTCTTCACCCGCGACACCTACAACGCTTTCACCTTCAGTCGCACCCTGGCCCAGGCCGCAGCGCAGCAGGCCGCCACAGGGGCTGTAAACCTGCCCCTCTGGACCCAGACGAGTGCCGCTGGTGTGGTCCTGCGGGGCTGGGGCAACCAGGGGGCCGTCAACTGGTCCCGCACCACCGGCACCACCAGCATCGCCGGTGGGTTCAGTCTTGTGCCTCCTGTTCTGGGTGGGGTGCGCGGCCGGGATCCGGTGATCAACACCGCCAACGTCATCGACTACTCGGTGCGCGGCACCACCATTTATGACGCCCGCCCGCGCATCATCAGCAACCTGGTCAACAACCAGACCGGTCTCACGGCCCTGCAGGTGCTGGATGATCCCACCCTCACCCCCGGTGGCCGCCTCAACCCCCTCACCGGCCTGGTGAACCCGCTGCCCAACAGCAGCTTCTTCGGCTTCTTCGGTCAGTTCTTTGACCACGGCCTTGACTTCGTCAAGAAGGGGGCCGATGGCATGGTCTACATCCCCCTGCTGCCCAGTGACCAGCTCTACGCCCCCGGCAGCGCGAACTACATGACGCGGCCGCGCACCAACACGGTGGCGGGCTCGGGCGGCGAGAGCATCAACACGGTGTCGCCCTTTGTGGATCTGAGCCAGGACTACGGCTCCGTGGCCGACCACACCGTGTACCTGCGCGAATACATCGTGCTGGCCGGCGGCACCCCTGTGGCCACTGGAAATCTGGTGAGCAAGGCCGGCACCTCGTCGGCCCCCTATGCCAACGCCAACATCGCTCCTCCCACCGAGCTCACCCCCCTCGGCGACCTGGCCACCTGGGCTGACATCAAGGCCAACGCCCTGCTCCTGGGCCTCACCCTGCACGACTACAACGTCAACGACATCCCCCGGGTGTGGCTGAACGCCGACAACACCCCCAATCTGGTGGCCGGCCAAGCCGCCTTCATCGCCGTTAATGCCGCCGGCACCCAGGTGCGGGTGCAGGACACCAACCGCACCACCCTGGCGGCTGCCGGTCTGCGCCTGCTGACCACAGGCCATGCCTTTTTGGATGATCAGGCGGCGTTCGCCCTCGCCCCTGAGGCCGGTGCCCCCGGTACCCCTCCTGGACTGCCGACCTTGACTCCCGCCGGCGACAACCCCTTGGGGTACGACCTGGCGATGACCAGTTTCTTCAGCCTCAACGGTTTCGGCACTTTCCAGCCCCTCAATAATCATTTCATCGCCGGTGATGGTCGGGCCAACGAGAACATCGGCCTTACCACGATCCACGATGTCTTCCACAAGGAACACAATCGCAACGTCGCCAAGCTGGTCTCTGATTTCGGCTTCGTCTACAACGCCGCCACGGGCACCTACACCGGCAGCAACGGTGCCGGTGGCACCACCACCTGGACCGGCGAGGAGATGTTCCAGCAGGCCAAGCTGATCACAGAGGCTGAGTATCAGCACCTGGTGTTTGCTGAGTTCGCCCGCAAGCTGAGCCCCAACATCAACGCATTTGCCGGCTACGACATCACCATCGACGCCCGCATTTCGTCTGAGTTTGCCAATGCCATCTACCGGCTTGGCCACTCGATGATGACCGACTCGGTCGAGCAGCTGCTGGTGGCGCCCAACGGCATCCCCACCGCCACCAAGGCCAACGTGCCTCTGCTGCAGGCCTTCCTGGCTCCCCTGGCGTACACCAGCACCACTGCCGCCCAGGTGGCGGCGGGCACCAGCAAGTCTGCGGGCAACGCCATCGATGAGTGGGTGAACGACACCCTGCGCAACACCCTGGTGGGCGCCAAGCTCGACCTCGCGGCCCTGAACATCGTCGCCGGACGCGACAGCGGCCAGCCCAGCTGGAACGATGTGCGGGCCAGCCTTTATGCCCAGACCGGCAGCCCCGACCTGGCTCCCTATGCCAGCTGGGATGAGGTGGGCCTCAACCTGCTGCACCCGGCCGACACCCTCAAGGATCTGATCATGGCCTATGCGCCTGAAGCGATCCTGAACACCTACGGTCGCACCCTGACCGTGGGCCTGGCTCAGCCCTACCTGGCCTACACCCTGGCAGACTGGCAGACCCTTCAGCTGGCCGACACCAAAGCCACGGCAACAGCGCCCGCGGTGACGGCCTACCGCGATGCTCTCTTGGCAGCCGCAAACCTGGCCATGAATGATCCCCTGTTCATGGGTGGGGGCAACCAGGACTTCTGGAATATTGACCTCTGGGTGGGTGGTCTGGCTGAAGCCAAGGTGATCAACGGTCAGCTGGGAAGCACCTTTGATGCCATTTTTGCCACGCAGCTGCTGAAGCTGCAGAACGGCGATCGCTTCTACTACCTCGACCGCCTGGCCGGCTCCAATATTCTGCTGGAAATTGACGCCCAGACGTTCGCCGATGTGGTGATGCGCAACACCGGCGTCAAGCACCTCTATTCCGACATCTTCTCCACCCCCGACAGCACCGTTGAGATGGGAGCCGTTCCGGCACCGCCCACCTTCGCGACCCTCACTGCCCTGCGGGCTAGCAACCAGGCGGGCTTCTACGCCGGCACCTTCTATGGCAACCAGGGTGCGTACACCGATGCCCGTGGTGTGGCCAGCCCCAACGGCATCGGCAATGCCAGCGAGGTGATCGGCGGCACTGACCTGCCCAACCGCATCAACGCCGGCGGTGGCAACGACACCGTCTGGGCAGATGGTGGCAACGACACCGTTGAAGGGGGCCTTGGCAACGACTTCCTCCACGGCGGGCTGGGGGATGATGTAATCACAGACAACGATGGTGATGATTTCATCTGGGGTGATGGTGGTAACGACCGCATCCAGGCCGGCGGAGGCATTGACCAGGTCTTCGGTGGCGACGGCATCGACACCATCTTCGGTGGCTTTGGTGATGATGCCCTCAATGGCCAGGCTGGAGACGACATCATCTATGGCGATAATGGTGCCGTTGATGCCCTGGGCAACCTTGATCCCACGGGTGGTGCCGACATCATCGACGGGGGCGACGGTAACGACCGCCTCTACGGCGGCGGTGGTGTCGACCTGATCAATGGTGGTGCCGGTAATGACACCATCGATGGCGGACTCGGCAACAACTTGCTTAACGGTCTTGACGGCAACGATCTGTTCGCCAATGACCCCTCTGAGATCGGTTTCAACAATGTCTTCCTAGGGGGCCTTGGTTTCGACACCGTTGATTACTCCCGCAGCATTGGTGTGGGCCCTGGCACCGGCGCTGCGCGAGTCGGTGTCTCGGTTGATCTCTCTAATGGTGGTGCGGCCGCCGTGCCGGTGGGCATCAACGTGCCTGATTCCTTCCTGTCAGTGGAGGCCGTGATCGGCTCAGCCTTCTCAGATGTGATTCTCGGCAAAAACCCTGCCAAGGGTGGAGCGGGTCCTGCCCAGGTTGATGCCGCCGGTATCCCCATCCTCAATCCGGTCACCGGTCTTCCCGTGCCGATGGACTTCTGGATCCGGGGGATGGTCGGCAATGACTCCATCATCGGCAGCGATGGCAATGACACCGTCGCGGGTGGTGTGGGAAGCGACACTGTGACGGGAGGATTGGGCAACGATCGATTCATCTTTGATACCGCCCTCGGGGCCACAAACGTTGATCGTGTGCTCGACTTCTCGAAGGTGGTTGGTGACACCGACACGTTTGTTCTCGACCGCTCGGTCTTCACCACTGTGAACGGCGGTACGGTGCTCACCGCGGCTGAGTTTCGTTCTGGAGGTGGTGCCACCACGGCCAACGCCGCAACTCAGCGGGTCATCTTCGACACGGCCACCGGCGACCTCTTCTACGATTCCGACGGCACCGGTCCTGCCGCCCCCGTGCGCTTCGCCACCGCCGCCAGCGTCCCGGCAGTCGGTGCTGCTGCGGTGATTCCGGCCCTCACCAACACCGACTTCACCCTGGTCGGTATTCCCCCCGTTGTCCCCCCGACTCCGGTCACCAATGTCATCAACGGCACTGCCGCCAATGACAACCTGGTCGGCACCGCCGCCGCTGATGTCATCAATGGCCTGGCGGGCAACGACACCATCAACGGTGGAGCCGGAAACGACTCGATCAATGGTGGTGATGGCAACGACGTCCTCACCGGCGGCCTGGGCGACGACCAGTTCATCTTCTCGACTGTTCTTAATGCAGCCACCAACGTGGATCGGGTCCTGGACTTCTCGAAGGTGGTTGGAAACACCGACAGGTTTGTCCTTGACCGTTCTGTCTTTACCACTGTAAATGCCGGCACGGTGCTCACAGCTGCTGAGTTCCTCTCTGGGAATGGTGCCACCACGGCCAACGCCGCAACTCAGCGGGTCATCTTCGACACGGCCACTGGCAACCTCTTCTTCGACTCCGAC
>CAZWFG010000084.1:0-4685 GCA_964632245.1 uncultured Synechococcus sp.
GGTGATGGGGCCCCAGCACGCCAACCGGCTCGCCACCCTGCTCGAACGGGTGGAGGCCGGCCAGCAGGTGGTGGCCACCGAAGAACACACGGTGCTGGAAGACATCACCACCGCCCGGCGGGACAGCGCCGTCTGCGCCTGGGTGAACGTGATCTACGGCTGCAACGAGCGCTGCACCTACTGCGTCGTGCCGGCGGTGCGGGGCCGCGAACAGTCACGCCTGCCCGAAGCGATCCGCGCCGAGATGGAGGCGCTCACCCACCGCGGTTACCGCGAGGTGACGCTGCTGGGCCAGAACATCGATGCCTACGGCCGCGATCTGCCCGGCAGCACCGCCGAGGGCCGCCATCGCCACACCTTCACCGACCTGCTGCGGCACGTGCACGACGTGCCCGGCCTGGCCCGGCTGCGGTTCGCCACCAGCCATCCGCGTTACTTCACCGAGCGGCTGATCGACGCCTGCGCCGAACTGCCCAACGTCTGCGAACACTTCCACATCCCCTTCCAGAGCGGCGACGACACGGTGCTGCAGGCCATGGCGCGGGGTTACACAATCGACCGCTACCGGCGGATCATCGACCGCATCCGCGAGCGCATGCCTGATGCCGCCATCAGTGCCGACGCGATCGTGGGCTTCCCCGGCGAGACCGACGCCCAGTTCCGCCGCACCCTGGCCCTGGTCGAGGCGGTGGGCTTCGATCAGCTCAACACGGCGGCCTATTCGCCCCGGCCGGGCACCCCGGCGGCCCTGTGGCCCGACCAGCTGGATGACGCGGTCAAGGTGGAGCGGCTGCAGGAGCTCAATGCCCTGGTGGAACGCACGGCCCGAGAGCGCAGCGCCCGTTACCTGGGGCGGGTGGAGGAGGTGCTGGTGGAGGGCACCAACCCCCGCGATGCAGGCCAGCTGATGGGCCGCACCCGCACCAACCGGCTCACCTTCTTCCCCGCCGACGGCCATGGCCCCGGCGACCTGGTGCCGGTGACCATCGACACCGTTCGGGCCTTCTCGCTCAGCGGCCATGCCAGCCCCTGACAGCGCTGGTACCTTGAAACGCGTCCGGTTCCGCCCATGAGCGACGAGGAGATCTCCGCGCCCCTCCGACCCCGCGAGGTGGGTCTGGTGTTCGGAGGGGCCTCCGGTGAACACGATGTCTCGATCCGATCGGCCGCCACGGTCGAGCGGGGCCTGAGCAGCGGCCGCAACAGCGATCGCTACCGCCTGCGCCGCTTCTACATCGACCGCCTCGGCCGCTGGTGGGGAGAGGAGGTGGCCAGCGAGGTGCTGCGATCGGGGGTGGCCCCTGATCCCGCCAGCCTGGCGCCGGTGGACCGGCCGGGCTTCCGGGGGCTCCCCGACGGGGCCCTGGCGGTGGAGGTGTGGTTCCCGGTGCTGCACGGCCCCCACGGGGAGGACGGCACCGTGCAGGGGTTGTTCACCCTGATGCAGGTGCCGTTCGTGGGGTCGGGGGTGCTGGGCTCGGCCGTGGGCATGGACAAGCTGGCGATGAAGGCGGCGTTTGCCGCCGCCGGCCTGCCCCAGGGCCCCTACCAGGCGGTGGAGGCGGTGGACCTGGCCGACCCCGAGCCCCTGCTGGATCGGCTCGAGTGCGACCTCGGCCTGCCCTGCTTCGTCAAACCCGCCAACATGGGCTCATCGGTGGGCATCAGCAAGGCCGGCGATCGGGAAGAGCTGCTGGCGGGCCTGCAGCTGGCGGCCGGGCACGATCCGCGGCTCATCGTCGAACGCGGTCTGCAGGTCCGCGAACTCGAATGCGCCGTGCTGGGCGGCAGGCAGCTCGAGGCCTCGGTGCTGGGGGAGATCGTCTTCGATGCCGACTGGTATGACTACGAAACCAAGTACACCGCCGGTCTCAGCCGCACCGTCATCCCGGCCGAGGTGCCTGCGGCGGTGCAGGACGAAGCGCGGCGCCTCGCCATCGAGGCCGTGCGGGCGGTGGGCGCTTCGGGGCTAAGCCGGGTCGACTTCTTTTATGAGGAATCGAGCGGCCGGTTGCTGCTGAACGAGATCAACACCCTGCCGGGGTTCACGAATCAGAGCATGTACCCCATGCTGTGGGCCGCCAGCGGCATTCCGCTGGACGACCTCGTGCATCGTCTGGTGGAGCTCGCCTGATGTCCCATGCCCTTCTCTGGCTGCCCCTGCTGGTGGCCTTCGTGGTCCTCACGGCCTTGGGCTGGCTGGAGCGGCGTCGCCAGCGTCTGTTCCTGGAATGGGCCGATGGGGCCGAACTGTCGAAGCTCGACGGTGGTGGAGCCGCCCGGCTGGTCAACGGCCAGCTCGAATGGAGCAGCTTCGAGGCCGGGCAGCTGCGGCCCCAGGGGTCCTTCGCCGTGTCGAAACTCGAACTGGTGGAACTGCTGGCCCTCGGTTCCGGCGATGCACCCCTCACCGAAGAGAGCCACGGCCCCTGTCGCCTGCGGCTGATCGGCGACGGGGTGCAGAAAGACATCCCCTTCACCGATGCCGACCGGGCCCGTCGCTGGATCGAAGAACTGATGCAGCGCTCCCGATGCGACCTCTGAAGCAACGTCCGGCCAGCGAAGGCCTGCAACGCCGTCAGGAGCTGCGGCGCCAGCAACGGTTGGAACGGCTCGCCCAGGTGTGGCGGCTGCTGGCCCTGCTGGCCGCCGCCGGCGGTCTGGGCTGGGTGCTGCTGCGCCATGGCTGGCTGCTCCAGTCCCCCGCCCAGGTGACGGTGGTGGGGACCGTCGGCCTGGGCCGGGACCAGGTGATCAGGGCCGGGGATCTGCGCTTTCCCCAGCCCCTGCTGGACCTGGACCCGGCCGAACTGCGGCGTCGGCTGGCCGCCCAGCTGCCCGTGGATCGGGTGGTGGTGCAGCGCCACATGCTCCCGGTGGGTCTCACGATCCGGCTGCATCCCCGGTTGGCGGTGGCCCGGGCCCAGCGCCGCACAAAGGGCGGCCTCGAGAATGGTTTTGTCGACCGCACCGGCCGCTGGATCACAGCCCGCCAGCAGGCCATGGGTGGGGCGGCGGTGAGCAATCCGCTGTGGATCACGGGCTGGCAGGAACGCCATCAGCCGGGACTGGAGGTGCTGCTGAACCAGCTGCCCCCCGCGGCCGCCGTCACCGAGCTGCGCTTCCGGCCCGAGGGGGACCTGTGGCTGGTGAGCAGCCGCCTGGGCCTCGTGCGTTTCGGCACCCTCGACGATCGCCTGCAGCGGCGACTGCAGGTGCTCGACCACCTGGCCAAAGACCTGCCGCAGACCGCGGCACTGAACGGCAGCCGGGCGATTGACCTTGACGATCCTGACCATCCCGAACTGCTGCTGGCGCCTCCGGGGGCCGGATTGAACGCTGGCGGCGCCGCTGGCAAGGGCAGGTCAGCGAATTGACACCACAAGCACGTTGCGGTTGCAGCACTCCGCGGCGATCCTTGTGAGCACCCTTAGGGACTTGGGTGTCCTACCTGGATAATGCTTCAGCACATCGATGGCGCCGCTGTGGCGATGGACGGCATGGAACCCATGGCAGGCCAGGGATCACTCCATGACCGGGAGCGCCCTGGCGCCAACCATCAGGTTCAGGCCGCCGGCCAGGGGATCGTGCCCAGCCAGATGGCCCGCATCGAGGTGATCGGCGTCGGCGGCGGTGGCAGCAATGCCGTCAACCGCATGATCGCCTCAGAGCTGATGGGGGTGGGCTACCGGGTGCTCAACACCGATGCCCAGGCCCTGCTCAGCTCATCGACGGTGCAGCGCACCCAGCTGGGGATCAAGCTCACCCGCGGCCTCGGGGCCGGCGGCAACCCCGCCATCGGCCAGAAGGCGGCCGAAGAGTCGCGCACCGAACTGCAGGAGGCCCTCTCGGGCACCGACCTGGTGTTCATCACCGCTGGCATGGGGGGCGGCACCGGCACTGGTGCAGCACCGATCGTGGCCGAGGTCGCCAAGGAGACCGGCGCCCTCACCGTGGCCATCGTCACCAAACCCTTCACCTTCGAGGGCCGCAAGCGCATGCGCCAGGCCGAGGAAGGCATCGCCCGCCTGGCCGAGCATGTGGACACGCTGATCGTGATCCCCAACGACCGCCTACGGGAATCCATCTCGGGCGCTCCCCTGCAGGAGGCCTTCAGGGCCGCCGACGACGTGCTGCGCAGCGGCGTCAAGGGCATTTCGGACATCATCACCAAGCCCGGCCTGGTGAACGTCGACTTCGCCGACGTGCGCTCGGTGATGGCCTCCGCCGGCACGGCCCTGCTGGGCATCGGCGTCGGTTCGGGTCGCTCGAGGGCGTCGGAAGCCGCCATCGCCGCCATGAGCAGCCCCCTGCTCGAGTCGGCCCGCATCGACGGCGCCAAGGGTTGCGTGATCAACATCAGCGGCGGCCGGGACATGACCCTTGAGGACATGACGACCGCATCGGAGGTGATCTACGACGTCGTTGACCCTGAAGCCAACATCATCGTCGGCGCCGTTGTCGATGAACAGCTGGAGGGTGAAATCCACGTGACCGTGATCGCCACCGGTTTCGACGGCGGTGTCACCATCCCTGCCCGTCCGCGCCTCACCACGGCCCTTGAACCCGGCAGCACCACCCCCCTCGACGGGGGAGTCACCGACGACTCTGGGGTGCGGATCCCCTCGTTCCTGTTGAACCGCCAGAACCGCGGCAGCAACGACTGACCGACAACGGCCCCCCAG
>CAZWFG010000084.1:4785-8901 GCA_964632245.1 uncultured Synechococcus sp.
CAGAAGTGCTGCACAGAAATAGGGTGACCCGGAGTCCACGCCTGTTCAGAGCATCCCGTGTGGCTGCTGCCTTCCGGTCCTGACCAGGTTTAGGCGTCGGAACCGCGTGGGTCCGAGTCTCTGGGATGCTAGCAACAGCAACGGTCCTCCGACATCGTGACCTTCAGTCCCGCCGAGCTGCTGCCGCTGCTGCTGCGCCGCAAGCGCGAGGGTCTGCCGATCACCGTGCTCACCGCCTGGGATGCCCCCAGTGCCCGCTGGGCCGAAGCCGCCGGGGTCGACCTGGTGCTGGTGGGCGATTCCCTGGGCATGGTGGCCCTGGGCCATGCCACGACCCTGCCGGTGACCCTCGAGGCGATGGTGCACCACGCCATGGCCGTGCAGCGAACCCTGCGGCACACCCCGCTGGTGGTGGATCTGCCGTTCCTCAGCTATCAGTGCGGCAGCGACAGCGCCATGGCCGCCGCCGGTCGACTGTTGCAGCAGACCGGCTGCCATGGCGTGAAGCTGGAGGGGGCCGAGGCCGAGACCCTCGTGGTGGTCGACCGGCTGGTGCGCCACGGCATCCCCGTGATGGGTCACCTGGGCCTGACGCCCCAGTCGGTGCGGCAGCTGGGCTACCGCCGCCAGGCCACCGATCCCGTGGCCCAGGATCGGCTGCGACGCCAGGCCCGGCAGCTGCAGGACGCCGGCTGTTTCGCCCTGGTGCTCGAACACGTTCCCGAAGGACTGGCCGGCGACCTGCGGCGCCAGCTGGAGCTGCCGGTGATCGGCATCGGTGCCGGGGACGACTGCGACGGCCAGGTGCGGGTGACCGCCGATCTGCTGGGCCTCACGCCCCGCCAACCCCCCTTTGCCCCGGCGCTGCTGCCGGGGGAGCAGCTGTTCAGCGACACCCTGCGGGGCTGGGTGGACCAGGTGCGCACGCCACTGGCCGCACCTGCCACCACGCCAGCAGATCCCGCAGCACGGCATTGCTGAGGCAGAACCCCTCGGGGGGCAGCAGGCGCAGACGGCCGCCATCCCAGGCCACCAGCCCCCGGCGTCGCCAGCCCGCCAACACGTCCTCCAGGTCCCCCTGCAGGACGGCAGGGGTGACCCCCCTGGCCGTGGCCAGCCAGCGCAGCGACACCCCCTCGCGGCACCGCAACCCCACCAGCAGCAGATCCTCCACCGGTGGAGCGGCCCAAGGCGGTCCGTCGCCCCCCTGGGCCCCGGCGCACTGCTGCAACCAGTGGGCATAGGCCTCGCGGGTGCGGGGTCGGGCGAGCCGCTCGGCACCGGCCCCGGCCGTGGCCCCCAGGCCACAGGCCCACCAGCCTGCACCGGTCCAGTAGGTGCGGTTGTGGCGGGCCCCATGGCCGGGCAGGGCCCAGCTGCTGATCTCGTAGTGGCCATAGCCGGCGGCGGCCAGGCGGTGGTGCGTGCCGATCAGCCGGTCAGCGGCCGCATCATCGTCCGGCAGGTCGAGGGCACCCCGCGCCCCTGCCCGGGCAAAGACGGTGCCGGGCTCGACGATCAGGTCATAGATCGACAGGTGGGGCGGCTGCTCGGCCAGGGCCGCTTCGAGGGTCGCCTGCCAGGCGTCATCCGTCTGGCCAGGCAGGTTGACGATCAGATCCAGACTCCAGCTGTGCAGCCGCCCCTGGGCCCGGGCCCGGCGCAGCCAGCGGCACGACTGCAGCAGCTCGGCCCGGCGATGGCTGCGCCCCAGGCCGGCCAGCACGGCGTCATCAAAGCTCTGGCCACCCAGGCTGACCCGGTTCACCCCGGCCGCCAGGGCTCCCAGCAAACGCTCCTCGTCGAAGCTGCCGGGATCCATCTCGAGGGTGACCTCGGCGGCCGGGGCCAGGCGCCAGCGGCGGCGCACGGCGTTCAGCAGGGCCTCGAGCTGCGCGACGGTGAGCAGCGAGGGAGTGCCCCCGCCGATGTAGACGGTCGACAGGGGCGGCCCGGGTGGGGTGGCCTCCAGGTCCTGGTGCAGCAGATCGAGGTAGTGGCGGATCGATCCCGAACGGCTGCCGTCGGCCCCATCGCCCAGGGGCACCACCGGGAAATCGCAGTAAAAACAGCGGCGCCGACAGAAGGGGATGTGGAGATAGAGGCTGCGCGGCAGGCGTCGGGAGGGCGGAAGCGGCACACTCATGGCACTCTGCGCACCGGTGACGGACGACGCGACGATGGTGGACGCGCTGATCCTGATTCTGTTCATGGTCTCCGGCGCCGCCTCCGGCTGGTTGGGGGTGGATCTGCTGCCGGAGCGCTGGCTGCTGCAGGTGACCAACCTGGAGGGGCTGCGCTGGGTGCTGGGGGGCTTCGGGGCGTTCTTCGGGCTGGTGGCCGGCTTTCTGTTCCAGCAGCTGCGCCAGAGGCTGATGCGTCAGGTGCGCACCATGCCCACCGACCTGCTGGTCAGCCGGGCCGTGGGGCTGATCCTGGGGCTGCTGGTGGCGAACCTGCTGCTGGCGCCGATCCTGCTGCTGCCGCTGCCCTGGGAGGTGGGCTTCGTCAAACCGCTGGCGGCGGTGCTGAGCAATGTGTTTTTCGGCGTGAGCGGCTACAACCTGGCGGAGGTGCACGGGCGCACCCTGCTGCGGCTGTTCAACCCCGGGACTGCCGGGGAGACCCTGCTGCTGGCCGATGGGGTGGTGCAGCCAGCCAGGCCGAAGATTCTCGACACCAGCGTCATCATCGACGGACGCATCCAGGCCCTGCTGGCCATCGGCGTGCTGGAGGGCCAGGTGATCGTGGCCCAGTGCGTCATTGATGAGCTGCAACAGCTGGCCGATTCGGGCAATGCAGAAAAACGGGGCCGCGGCCGCCGGGGGTTGAAGCTGCTGGCGGGGCTGCGGGAGACCTACGGCCGCCGGCTGGTGGTCAACAGCACCCGCTACGAGGGCGATGGCGTCGATGACCGGCTGCTGCGGCTCACAGAAGACACCGACGGGCTGCTGCTCACCACCGACTGGAACCTGGCCAAGGTGGCCGAGGTGCGCAACCTGCGCACCCTGCACCTGGGGGAGCTGACCCAGGCCCTGCGGGCCGAGGTGCAACCGGGGGATCAGCTGCAGATCAAGATCGTGCGCGAAGGCAAGGAGGCCGACCAGGGCGTGGGGTACCTGGAGGACGGCACGATGGTGGTGGTGGAGGGCGGCCGCCGCAGCATCGGCGAACGGCGGTCGGTGACCGTCACCGGGGCGCTGCAGACCCCCGCCGGCCGCATGGTGTTCGCCCGTCCCGCCGACACTCGCTAGGCTCCCCTCCTCAGCATCCGACGATGACTGCCCCCTCCGACGCCTTCCCACCCCGGGCCGTCTCGGCTCCCTACTACGAGGGGGGCGGAGCCACCTTCCGCACACCGCCGCCGGACCTGCCGTCCTTGCTGCTCAAGGAACGGATCGTGTATCTGGGTCTGCCCCTGTTCTCCGATGACGATGCCAAACGGCAGATGGGCATCGATGTGACCGAACTGATCATCGCCCAGCTGCTGTACCTGGAGTTCGACAACCCCGAGAAGCCGATCTTCTTCTACATCAACTCCACCGGCACCAGCTGGTACTCCGGCGATGCCATCGGCTTCGAAACCGAAGCCTTCGCCATCTGCGACACGATCCGCTATGTCAAGCCGCCGGTGCACACCATCTGCATCGGCCAGGCCATGGGCACCGCCGCGATGATTCTCAGCGCCGGCACCAAGGGTCAGCGGGCCGCCCTGCCCCACGCCTCGATCGTGCTGCATCAGCCCCGCAGCGGTGCCCGCGGCCAGGCCACGGACATTCAGATCCGTGCCAAGGAGGTGCTGCAGAACAAGCACACCATGCTCGAAATCTTCGCCGAGAACACCGGCCGCAGCGTCGAGCAGCTGAGCCGCGATTCCGACCGCATGACCTACTTCACCCCCAGCCAGGCCCTCGACTACGGCCTGATCGACCGGGTGCTTTCGAGCCGCAAGGAGCTGCCGGCGCCGGTGCCGGCCGCCTGACCCCTGCCCCCGTCCTCGCCGAGCTCCAGTCCTACCCCCGTCCTCTCTCCCACACCCACGACCATGCCCATCGGCACCCCCAGCGTTCCCTACCGCCTTCCCGGCAGCCAGGTCGAGCGCTGGGGCGACATCTA
>CAZWFG010000085.1:0-8793 GCA_964632245.1 uncultured Synechococcus sp.
AGGGCGCAGGCCAGATTCACCGCCACCGTGCTCTTGCCGACTCCCCCCTTGCCGCTGCTGACGGCGATGACCGAGCGCACCCCGGGGATCGGCTGCAGGTTCGGACCTGCCGCCGCTGCTGCCGCCTGACCCGCCGGCGCCTCCCTGAGTTCGAACTGCACCGAGCTGATTCCTTCGAGGGCCTCGAGGCGTTCACGCACGGCGGCGACGATGCCATCCCGCTGGGAGGAGGCGAAACCGGGAAGGGCCAGATCGATCAGGGCCCTGTCCCCCTGCAGACGCAGATTGGCGAGCCAGCCGAGCTCCAGCAGGCTGCGGCCGCTGCCGGCGTCCCTCAGATCCGCGAGGGCCTGCCGGGCCGCATCCGCCGTGACCATGCCGCTTCATCCCGCCGCTGATCCCCCGATCCTAGGCAGGGGAGCCATGACAGCCGCTTACAGGCCCTTGTCCCGGGTCGGGTGGGCCTGAAAGGGTGTGAACATCCCCCCGTGACTCCGTGACCCTCACCCCGCCGCCGGCTGACTCCCGCCAACGCATGAAGGCCCTGCTGATGGGGCTCCAGGACAGCATCTGTACGGGTCTGGAGGCCCTCGACGGCGAGGGGCGCTTCCGTGAGGACAGCTGGGATCGGCCCGAAGGAGGGGGCGGCCGCTCCCGCGTGCTGCAGGAGGGCCGGATCTTTGAGCAGGGAGGGGTGAACTTTTCCGAGGTGGAGGGCGAGAACCTGCCCCCGTCGATCCTGGGGCAGCGGCCCGAGGCGGCGGGCCACCGCTGGTTCGCCACCGGCACGTCGATGGTGCTGCACCCCCGCAGCCCCTGGCTGCCCACGGTGCACCTCAACTACCGCTACTTCGAGGCCGGGCCGGTGTGGTGGTTCGGCGGCGGTGCCGACCTGACGCCCTATTACCCGTTTCTGGAGGATGCGAAGCATTTCCACACCACCCTCAAACGGGCCTGCGACAGCGTTGACCCCGTGTACTACCCGGTCTTCAAGCCCTGGTGCGATGAGTACTTCTTCTTGAAGCACCGCGGCGAGACCCGCGGCGTCGGAGGCATCTTCTACGACTACCAGGAGCCCGGCGGTGCGCTCTACCGCGGCCAGGATCCCCAGGGCCCCGCCGCCCGTGTCGGGGCGGATCTCCGTCCCGCCCGCGACTGGGAGTCGCTGCATGCCCTGGCCGCTGCCTGCGGGGCGGCCTTTTTGCCCAGCTACGTGCCCATCATCGAGCGTCGCCAGGGGCTGGCCTGGGGGGAGCGGGAACGGCAGTTTCAGCTGTACCGGCGGGGCCGGTACGTGGAATTCAATCTGGTGTTCGATCGCGGCACGATCTTCGGCCTGCAGACCAATGGCCGCACCGAATCGATCCTGATGTCGCTACCGCCCCTGGTGCGCTGGGAGTACGCCTACACACCGGCTGCCGGCAGCCGCGAAGCCCTGCTGACGGATCTGTTCACCCGGCCCCAGGACTGGCTCGGTGATGCCTCATTGCTGGAACGCTGTGCCCCCCACGGCGCCGTCGGCTGAACCCCGCCGCAGGGCTTGCACCACCCGGCGGGCAATGGCATCGAGGGTGGCCTCCCGTCTCAGGGGATCCCGCAGGGCGTTCTCGAGCGGACCCTCGAGCTTGCCGATCTCGAGCAACGAGATCCCCAGGCGGGGGCCGCCGAGAATGTCCCGGTGATCCCATGGAAAGGCCCCGAATTCGGCGGCCAGGGCTTCATCGAACCGTGAGAAGCCGTAGAGCACCCCAGGAATCACCCCTGGACCGATGCCATCGGGCCCATAGGCGTCGTAGTGGATCTCGAGGGCGTATCCCCCGGCTTCGGCATGGCGGGCGCCGACGCTCCAGTTGGTGCGTGGATCGGTGGCGTCGACGATCGTGCGCAGGCCGGGGTCGTAGAACCGGATGTTGAGGCCCTCCCGCTGGCCGATCTCGACCACCCGGCGGGCCGTGAGCAGGTTCCAGTGCAGTTCGTCGGTGATGCCCGGCAGCATCGGGGCGGCGCCCCCGAGGCCCACGGCGGCCCCCGGGGTGCCGGAGCCTTCGATCCGCTGGGAGTCGGCGTGACCGGCCATCACCAGAATCGGCAGGGTGCTGTCGTGGCTGCGGCTGCCGACCCAGTTCTTGCCCCGGCCCCGCTGGGCCGGCAGGGGAGGCAGCGAGGGGCGGCCGCGGCTGGGGGTCCCGATGCTGTTGAGCACATCCAGCAGGCCCTGGGCCCGCCCGGGAACGGCGGTGAGCAGCAGCAGGATCAGCAGCGGGGCGAAGCGTCCCACGGGCCGGGATCAGAGGCGCCCCAGTGTCGCTCAGATGGGGGACTGCAGCAGTCGCCCATCCGACCGCAGGTTCAGGGTGCGGCCAAGCTCCTGCTCCAGGGCGATGAGCTCATCCCGATGGGCCCGCAGCCGCAGGGTCGTGGGCACAGGGCCCTCGGGGTCCAGCAGCCGCAGCTCGAGGCTTTCACGGCGGCGGGCCCGCCGCCGGTAAAGCACGGAGGCCAGGGGGCCCAGCAGGGTCAGCAGCAGGGGCCAGGGGGCGGTGTGGGGCAGCAGCTGGCAGAGCACCAGGGCAAGGGCCGCCGCCCCCAGGGTGGCCAGCCCCCCCAGCAGCAGGGCCAGGGCCGGGCTGGCCTCCACCTCGCCTTCGAACCGCAGCCGCTGGCTGGAGGGGTCCCCACCGACGGCCGACCAGCCCCGCCGCTGCAGCCAGCCGGCAAGCCCGTCCAGCACCTCCAGGGGAGGCCGCGAGCTGCGCAGCTCAACGATGGTGGTGCGGTCCTTGCTGGCGGCCCGGAGGAAGAAGATCAGCCCGATCCCCAGCAGCAGGGTGAGCAGCAGGGTTGAGGTGGTGATCGAGGGCATGGGGCCTTGGCGGCCCCGCCATCATGGCGTCGCCGGAGCCCCGACTGCAGCGTCGACCTCCTCGAGCCAGCGGTGCCAGGCCGGCATCAGCTCAAGGGCTTCGGCGCGATAGCCATCCTCAAGGTGCAGCATGCGGCGGGGTCGGCCGCGGCTGGGACAGCGCTGGGAGTAGCTGACGATCGCCCCCTGCTGGTCAAGGAAGGCGATGGCCTGCTGCAGCACCGTTTCCGAGAGGCGTAGGCGGGGATGGTGTTCGGCCAGCAGGTTCATCAGGGCCGTGGGGTACGAATCGGCCCGCAGCAGACAGTCGAGGATCCAGCAGACGGCCAGCTCCAGGCCCAGATACTGGAGCGGGGGCTGGTCAAAGAAGCGCCGGATGTCATGGAGACCATGGCTGGCCAGGGCGCGGGGGTGGGGCATGGGAGGCGCGGCGGATTCGCTCTGAACAAGCACTAACCCAGTCTCGTTTTGATTTTCAAGTGAGAAACCTGGTCAATCCGGCAGATTGTCGGGAGATCGTCTGTGTCTGCCGACCATGGCTGCCGAGAACCCTTCCGCCTCCGGCGGTCCCTCCGCCTTCGCCGTGCTGGATGGCGACCTCGACCACGAATGGCTGGTGCGCTACGGCGCCGCCGCCGCCCTGGCGGTCGACACCGAAGCCATGGGGCTGGTGCATGGCCGCGATCGTCTCTGCCTGGTGCAGCTCTGTGATGACCAGGACCGGGTCTGCTGCATCCGCATCGCCCGGGGCCAGACGGAGGCGCCACGGCTGCGGGAACTGATGGAGGCCCCGTCGATCGAGAAGGTCTTCCATTTCGCCCGGTTCGATGTGGCCGCCCTGGCCGCCGGCCTCGGGATTCAGGTGCAGCCGATCTTCTGCACCAAGGTCGCCAGCCGCCTGGCCCGCACCTACAGCCCCCGCCACGGCCTCAAGGACGTGGTCCAGGAGCTGGTGGGGGTGGAGCTTGACAAGCAGGCCCAGAGCAGCGACTGGGGGCGGGTGGACGAACTCTCGGACACCCAGCTGGCCTATGCCGCCAATGACGTGCGCTACCTGCTGCGGGCCCGGGATCGCCTTGCGTGGATGCTCGAACGTGAGGACCGGCTGGCGCTGGCCCAGCGCTGCTTCGCCTGCATTCCGGTGATGGCCGAGCTGGACCGGTTGCACTTCGGCTCGGTCTTCGAGCACCGGTCCTGATCCGGGACTCAGCTGGGGTCTGTCAGCAGCCGTTCCGCAAGCAGGTCCGCCAGGCGCCCGCTGCCACCGGCGGGCCCCATGCGCCGGCGGCCCCGGTTCCCCAGGCGACGGCGCAGGTCAGGGTCGTTCAGCAGCCGCTCCAGCTGGACCGCCAGCCCGGCGGCGTCGCTGCACACCGCCACGGCACCGCCCAGCAGGCGACTCTGACGCCGGGCGAATCCCCTCTGGAACTGCGGGCCGGGGCCTGGCAGGGACAGGGCGGGGATCCCCAGCCCCACGCACTGCTCGGTGGCGGTGCCCGCACAGGCCAGGGCCACCGTGGCCCAGGGGGCCCAGCGGCTGAACAGTCCGGGGCCATGGAGGAGCAGATCACCGGCGGAGCTTTGCCAGGCGGAAGCGGCAGCACTGCCGGCGGGGATGGAGTGGGGCCTGAACCCGCCGGCCTGCAGCAGTTCCGCCAGGTCCATGGCCGCTGGCTGGCGCCCTGTGGGCAGCAGCAGCAGCCGGGATGCCCCGTCGACCAGACGGCGGCAACCGGACAGGGCCTCCAGCAGCCGCCGCAGGTTGCCGCGGGCCTCAGGATCCCGGGATCCTGGCAGCAGCAGCAGGGGCTGATGCCCGGCCAGCCAGGCCGGGGGCGGGTCGGCGGAGAAGCCATCCATCATCGGGTTGCCCGGTGCCAGGGCCCTGACCCCACGGCGCCGCAGGCCGCGGGCCGTGAGCCCATCGCGGCAGGCGCATAACTGGCAGCGCCGGTGGCCCATCAGGGCCCACTCCCAGGGGTCCCATTCGCTGCCCTTGCAGCCGTGCACCCGGTCGGCGAAGGGGCTGTGGCCGGGGCCGCTGCGCCAGGTGTAGTCGCTCTTGGGGGTGCCGACGAAGCCGTAAGGCAGCCCACTGTCCCAGGCGAGCAGCAGCGGCAGCAGATCGCCGATGGCCAGGATCGCCCCACCCTCCCGGGCCCAGCGGCGCACCGCCTGGCGCTGGGCCAGGGTGCGTTGCAGCAGTCCGGCGGAGAGGTCGCTCAGCAGGGCCCCGAGGTTCTGGTTCGAGAAGCCGCCGCTGGGCAGTCTTGCCACGGGACCGAGACGCTGCAGGTTTGCCAGGCCCGCAAAGCCGTCCCCCTCGCCCACCAGGGGCAGCACGCTCAGCGGCAGCTGGGGCCGACGCTGCCTCA
Organism: uncultured Synechococcus sp.; assembly: GCA_964632245.1. Lineage (GTDB taxonomy): Bacteria > Cyanobacteriota > Cyanobacteriia > PCC-6307 > Cyanobiaceae > CAIQIA01. The sequence goes on from CAZWFG010000085.1 coordinate 5,239, forward strand.
GGGCCTCGAGGATGCGGCGGGCGATCAGGTCTTCGCCATGGCCATTGCTGAGGACCAGCAGCCTGTCGGCCATGGGGCGACTGATACGATCCAGCCAGGGAGTCTGGCTCCCGGCCTGGCGGCATGGCCAAGTGGTAAGGCAGAGGACTGCAAATCCTTTATCCCCAGTTCGAATCTGGGTGCCGCCTTCTCGGGTTCCTTTCCGGGACCCACAGTGCGACAACATTGTTATTTTTCGCTCAGGGGCGGCATTCCGGCGTCATGACGGAAGGAGAGACGCCGCCGCTGTTGCGATGGTCCTGCTGCCGCTGCTGCTGACCCTTCCCCCCGTGTCGCCGCCCCTGCAGGTGGGGATGCCCATCCCGGCGCTGCACCAGCAGCTGCTGCGCCAGGGCTGGCAGCTGTCACCCGAAGCCCTGGACGCCAGGCCCCTCGACCCCCGCAGCCGTGAGCTCAAACGCCAGCTGCCGTCGCTGCTCGCCTGCAGCGGAACGGGAGCAGGGTTCTGTGCCTTCGACTACGTGCGGGCCGGGGAGCGGCTCAGGCTGGTGGGCCAGGGGGCCGGTCCGCTCCTGCGCTGGCAGCTGGGCGACACCTGGAGCGGCCGCGGCGTGGCGACCCCCTGAGCCAGGGCCTGGACTCAGAAGCGAGCCTCGGCCTGCCACTGCTGACCTTCCGGTGCCTTGGCCTGGCAGCTGAGGCTGGTGCGCTCCAGGCGGCATTCGCCCACCACCGGCCAGGCCCTGGGGAGCTCCCGGGCCACGCCGTTGGCATCGAACTCCACTTCGCTGAGGCTGCTCAGCACGACGGTGAGCGGGCCATCGAGGCGGCAGCCTCCGCGGGCGCAGGTCAGGCCGCCGTCGGCATTGCCCGCGAAGGTGATCTGACTGGCCGTGTCCGGCTGGGCCCCCCGGGCCAGGAAGCGGATCGCCAGCAGGCCGTCGAGGCGCTGGTCGATCACCAGGCGCTGGCAGGGGCCAGCGGGCTGGCCATCCAGCTGGCTGCGGCACTCGGTTGGGGTGGCCTGCCAGCGGCCGATGCCCTCCTCAGCCGGCCGGGCGGGCGGGGCATCGAGCAGCAGCGGCGCCAGCAGGGCCAGGGAGGCCAGGACGGGACGGAGGTGGACCATCGCGCAGCGGCAGACCGGTCGATTGTCACCCGCCATGGCCAGCGGGGCCATCAGTACTGGCTGTCGCTGACGCAGATGCCCTCGCAGGTGCGGCCGTTGCTGGCCGTGCGACCGCAGTGGCGGCAGAGCACCGGATCAGCCGCGGTGGCATGGTTGCCGGCCTCCGTCGGCCCGGGGGGCGAGGCCATACCGTCGGGCCGCGTGGGATCCTCCATGGAGCGCCAGGTTGCTGGGGGCATCATGGCCGCCATCGAAGCACTGCCGGGCATTGGGGTCGGCACCTGGGCCTGGGGCAATCGGCTGGTCTGGGATTACGACCCGGCCCGCGACGACGAACGCCTGCCGGCCACCGTGCAGGCGGCCGTCCAGGCCGGCGTCCGCCTGTTCGACACGGCCGATTCCTATGGCACCGGGGCCTTGCGGGGGTGCAGCGAGCGCCTGCTGGGGGCCGCGTTGGCCGAGGGACCCCTGCCTGACGATCTGGTCATCGCCACCAAGCTGGCCCCGTATCCCTGGCGGCTTGGTCGCCGGGCCTTCGACCGGCCCCTGGCCGCCTCCCGCTGCCGCCTGCGGGGGCGCCTCGACCGGGTGCAGCTGCACTGGAGCACGGCCCGTTATGCCCCCTGGCAGGAGCACGATCTGCTGGAAGGCCTGGCGGATCTGGTTGAGGCCGGTGTGGTGGCGGAGCTGGGGGTCTCGAACATGGGACCCCGCCGCCTGCGCCGCTGGCATGGTCGGCTGCGCCAGAGGGGCGTCCGTCTTTGCAGTGTGCAGGTGCAGCTCTCCCCCCTCTGCCGCGATCCCCTGGCCCCCGGAGGGGTGCTCAGCGTCTGCCGCGACCTCGCCATCGATGTTCTGGGCTACAGCCCGCTGGCCCTCGGGCTGCTGTCCGGCCGCTGGTCCCTGCAGGATCCCTTGCCGGCAGGGCTGCGGGGCGTGCTCTTCCGGCGACTGCTGCCCGGGATCAAGCCCCTGCAGGACCTGCTGGCGGAGGTGGCCCGCAGCCGGGGGTCCACCCCAACGGCCGTCTGTCTCAACTGGAGCCGGGCCCATGGGGCGCTGCCCCTCGTGGGGCTGCGGCGGCCTGGGCAGGTGGCGGCCATCGCCGACGCCCTGGGTTGGCACCTGGCGGAGGCGGAGCGGGAGGCCATCGACGCCGAGGCTGGCAAGCTGAAGCAACGGATGCCGGCCAACCCCTTCACCAGCTCCTGATGCCGCATCTCCCCAGCCCCCTTCTGCGTCGGGTCCTGGCGCTGGACATCGTTCTCAGCGTCGTGTGCCTGGGCCTCTCGCTGGGCGCGCGGGGTCAGTTGCTGACGGTGTTCTGGAGGGCGACGGCCCTGGTGTGTGTGCTTGACGCCCTGGTGGTGTCCCACCTGCTGGGAACCAGGGGCGAGTGAGGCCCCGGACGCCCAGGGACCGTGGTGGTCAGCCCAGTTCGGGGCTGACCACCACCGGCAGGATCGGCACGGGCTCGATCGTTTCGGCCTCGCTGTCGGGTTCCTCGCGGGTTTCGCAGGCCTTGAGGGCCTCCTGCAGCAGCGAGTCGAAGGTCGAGCCCGGCAGGCGGTGCCGGGCCACCTCCATGAAGGCACGGGCCAGGGATTCGGCCGCCGCGGTGCGCAGATGGGGATTGAGCTGTCGGCGCTGGCGTTCGTCGGCGATGGCCCTCAGGAAACGCTCGGTGACATCGCGCTTGGTGCAGGCGCGGATCATGCTGTCGTCGCGCGAGCCCGCGCCCAGCTGCTCCTCAAGTTCGGTAATCCGCCGCTGGAGGCTGTCGAGCACGGATTCGGCTTCCTGGCCGACGGTGTCCAGCTGACCATCCGACAGCTGCGGCAGGTCGGTGACATAGACCTTGCCATGGTCCACCAGGGTCAGGTAAGTGGGGCGCGGCCCCCCCCGGCTCACGGGACGCGGCTCGCCGAACCGTACGGGGCGGTTCGGTGGCGTTGGACCGGCGGAAGTACGGCGACGGGTCAGGCGCGATTCACTCAGCGACACAGCGGCGGCAGCGGGTAAGGATGAGAGGACTCATCATGCCAACTCCGTCGGCAAAGTGCTCGTCAGGAACCAAAGGGTAGGCCGATCACGCTCCGAGGACCTGCGACCACCTCCCCGAGGTGCCAGCCCTGGAATCCGGCCTTGCCCACCGCGGCCAGGGTGGGGTCGACGCCCTCCTGGGGCACCACCAGCACGAGTCCGACGCCAAGGTTGAAGGTGTGCCACAGATCGGCCTCCGGGATGTCCCCCTCGTTCTGCAGCCAGCTGAACAGGGCGGGTCGCTCCCAGCTGCCGGGATCGACCCGGGCGGCAAGCCCCGCCGGCAGGCAGCGGGGCAGGTTTTCGGGCAGTCCTCCGCCGGTGATGTGCGCCATGCCCAGGGGCGGAAGCCCAGCGCCAATCAGCGCACGCACCAGCCCTCC
>CAZWFG010000086.1:0-8587 GCA_964632245.1 uncultured Synechococcus sp.
AGGCCGGCCGATCAGCCCGACCCTGCCGGTGGTGGTGGCCTTCGGCCGCTTCCGGGCCCATTTCCGCAGCGACGAGCTCGAATCAGTCGCCTGAGGCCCCCACGGGCCGCAGCAGCACCACTCCGTCCACGCCATCCACGTCCCTGAGCATCAGGTGGATGAATTCGTGACGGCTGGTGGGCACCACCCGCCCCACCCAGTCGGGCTGGATCGGCAGCTCCCGATGGCCGCGGTCGACCATCGCCAGCAGCCGCACACAGGCGGGACGACCCCAGGTGTGCAATGCATCGAGGGCGGCCCGCACGGTGCGACCGGTGAACACCACGTCATCCACAAGCACCACCGTGCGGCCATCCACGGGGATCGGCAGCGCCGTCGCCGCCGCCGGCACCCGGGTGCCCACCCGGTCGAGGTCATCACGGTGAAACGTGGGATCGAGCACCCCAGCGGCCACCCCGTGGCCGGTCTGACGTTCCAGCTCCCGCACCAGCACCTGGCTGAGGGCCACCCCACGGGTGGGAATGCCCAGCAGCAGCAGCTCCTGCGGTTCAGCCACCGCCTCGAGCAGCTGCGAGCACAGGCGCAGCACGGTGCGGTGCAGCTCGGGGCCATCGAGGATCACCACCCGTTCGCAGTGCTGATCCGGCAGCGAGGCGCGACCCATGGGTCCCGGGACGGGTGGCCGATCGTAGCCGGGCCAACCTGATCTGGTGGTCAAAAGCTGACCCCATGACGCCAGAAACTGAGCAACCGCTGGCCTGGATGTAATTTCGGGTGAGTCCAAGGGATTCAGCGGGTGACAGCTGCCACACCACCCAGTGCTGATCCAGGCTTGCGAGGTCGCAGCCTGCCGCCCGTGGCCCCCGTGGTGCTGGCCATTCTCGACGGCTGGGGCCACCGCCCCGAAGCCACCCACAACGCCATCCTCCAGGCCGACACGCCCATCATGGATGCCCTCTGGGCGGCCTACCCCCACACCCTCATCGAGGCCAGCGGCGCCCACGTGGGCCTGCCCCGGGGCCAGATGGGCAACTCAGAAGTCGGCCACCTCACCATCGGCTCCGGCCGCATCATCCGCCAGGAGCTGGTGCGCATCAGCCAGGCCGTTGAAGACAGCAGCCTGCGGCAGAACACAGCCCTCAACGCCCTGGCTGACCGCCTGCAGGCCCGTGGCGGCCGGCTGCATCTGCTGGGTCTGCTCTCTGACGGCGGCGTGCACAGCCACATCGACCACCTCGGCGGCCTGCTGCAGTGGGCCCGGGGTCGGGGCTTCGACGACGTGGCCATCCATGGCATCACCGACGGCCGCGACACCCCCCCCAGCAGCGCCCTTCAATACCTCGAGCAACTGCGCGGGATGATCGCCGCGGCCGGCACCGGTCACCTCAGCAGCCTCTGTGGCCGCTACTGGGCCATGGACCGCGACAACCGCTGGGAGCGGGTCGAGAAGGCCTATCGGCTGCTCACCGAGGCCGGTGAGATCAGCCCGCTGACGCCGGAGGCCGCCGTGCTGGCCCAGCTGCAGGCGGGCACCAGCGATGAGTTCCTCGAGCCGGTGCGCTTCGACGCTGTGGTGCTGGCGCCAGGGGATGGCCTGGTGATCTTCAATTTCCGACCCGATCGCATGCGGCAGCTCACGGCCGCCCTGGTGAGCCCCTCCTTCGCCGGTTTTGCCCGCGAGGCCGTGACCCCGCTCGACGTGGTCACCTTCACCCAATTTGAGCGCAGCCTGCCGGTGGCGGTGGCGTTTCCACCCGAATCCCTCGATGACCTGCTGGGGGAGGTGGTGGCCCGGGCGGGCCTGCGCCAGTTCCGCACCGCCGAAACCGAGAAATACCCCCACGTCACCTACTTCCTCAACGGCGGCATGGAGAAGCCTTTTCCAGGCGAGGACCGGCATCTGGTGCCATCCCCGAAGGTGGCGACCTATGACCAGGCCCCGGCGATGTCGGCCGAGACCCTCACCGATGGCTGCGTTGCCGCCATCCGGAAGGGGATCTACTCCCTGGTGGTGATCAACTACGCCAACCCCGACATGGTGGGCCACACCGGCAACATGGAGGCCACCCGTGAGGCCATCGCCACGGTCGACCGCTGCGTCGGCCGACTGCTCGAGGCCACCGGCCGCATGGGCGGCACCCTGCTGATCACGGCGGACCACGGCAACGCCGAGGTGATGCGGGGGGACGACGGCAACCCGTGGACGGCCCACACCACCAATCCGGTGCCGTTCCTGCTGATCGAGGGAGAACAGCGCAAACTGCCCGGTCACGGTGCTGTGGCCGACCTGCGCGACGGTGGCGGGCTGGCCGACATCGCCCCCACCATCCTCGACATCCTGGGGCTGGCGATCCCTGACGCGATGAGCGGCCGCAGCCTGGTGCGCCCGGTCGGCACCACCAAAAGCGCCTCACCCTCCAGACCTACAGTCGTCTGATCGCGCTGTTGTCATGCTCTCCAACGCCCTGAGCTGGGTCTGGTCCATCTCCGGAGTTCTGTTGATCATCTCGGTGCTGCTCCACAGCCCCAAGGGTGACGGCATGGGCGGTCTGGCCTCCAGCGGCAGCTCGATGTTCACAAGCGCCCGCAGCGCCGAAAACACCCTCAACCGCATCACCTGGACCCTGCTGTCCCTGTTCCTGGGGCTGGCCGTGGTGCTCAGCGCCCGCTGGCTGGGCTGAGCCCCTTCAACCCATGCCGAGCCGCCTCAACCGTCTTCTGATCGGCCTCAAGCGGGGCCTGTTCGGAGCCCCGCTTCCCAGCAGCGCCCATGCCGAGGAGCGGCTGACCAACCCCGAAGCCCTGGCGATCCTCAGCTCCGACGCCCTCTCATCCGTGGCGTACGCCACCCAGGAGATCGTTCTGGTGCTGGGCATGGCCGGCGCCGCCGCCCTTGGTTACACCCTGCCGATCACCGGTCTGATCGTGCTGCTGATGGTGGTGGTGGGGCTCAGCTACCGCCAGACCATCAAGGCCTACCCCTTCGGCGGCGGCTCGTACCGGGTCTCCCACGACAACCTCTCGCCGCTGGCCGGCCTGGTGGCCGGCGCCTCCCTGTCCCTCGACTATGTGCTCACCGTGGCGGTGAGCGTGGCCGCCGGCATCGCCGCCCTCACCTCCACCTTCCCCACCCTCGACATGGTGCGGGTGCCCCTGTGCCTGCTGGCGGTGCTGCTGCTGATGGGGGCGAACCTGCGGGGGGTGCGCTCCAGCGCCCAGGTGATGAGCCTGCCCACCTTCCTGTTCATCGGCTCCATCGGGCTGCTGCTGGTGACCGGAGTGGTGCAGCTGCTGCAGGGCAACCTGGCGACGATTCCGCTGGCAGAACAGCAACAGCGGCTGCAGGAGGCCTTGTCGGTGAACAGCCATGGCCACATGGGACAGTTCACCGCCATTGGTCCGGTGCTGCTGATGCGCGCCTTCAGCTCAGGGTGCGCCGCCATGACCGGCATCGAGGCCATCAGCGACAGCGTCATGGCGTTCCGACCGGTCGAATGGCGCAACGCCCGGCGGGTGCTGGCCACGATGGTGACCCTGCTGGCGGCCATGTTCCTGGGCATCAGCCTGCTGGCCCACCACCTCGGGCTCGTCTACCGCGAGGACGGTCCCACTCTGCTGTATCAGATCGGTGAACGGGTCTACGGGCAGGGCCCCCTGCTGCTGTTGCTGCAGCTGGGCACCCTGCTGATTTTGCTGCTGGCGGCCAACACCGCCTATGCCGACTTCCCGCGGCTGGCCGCCTTTCTCGCCCAGGATGGCTACATGCCCAGACAGCTCGCCTCCCTGGGCGATCGGCTGGTGTTCAGCAACGGCATCCTGTCCCTCTCCCTGGCGGCGGCGGCTCTGCTGGTGATCTTCGGCGGCAGTGTCAGCCGGCTCATTCCCCTTTACGCCGTCGGCGTGTTCACCAGCTTCACGCTGTCCCAGGCCGGCATGGTGGTGCACTGGTGGCGCCAGCGCAGCGGTGGCTGGCTGGGCAAGGCCGTGATGAATGGGGTCGGGGCGCTGGCCACGCTTGTGGTGACCGGCATCCTGCTGTTCAGCAAATTCCGGGAGGGGGCATGGCTGATCGTGCTGGCCATCCCCCTGCTGGTGGCGGTTTTTCTCACGATCCACAACCACTACCGGCTGGTGGCCAAACGGCTGCGGCTGGCGCCCGACGTGCAGCTGAGCCTGCCGCCGGCGCCAGCCAATGGCACGGGTTCACCGGCGATCGTGCTCGTGGGCCAGCTGCACCGAGGCAGCTACGAGGCGGTGCGCTATGCCCACAGCATCGCCAGCGAACTGGTGGCCGTTCATGTCGAACTGGGCCTCCAGGCCAGTGATCAATTCGAACAGCAATGGCAACGCCAGCTGCCCGATGTGCCCCTGGTGGTGCTGCACTCGCCCTACCGCTCCCTGGTGGCCCCCGTGCTGGAGTTCGTCGCCGAGTTCGAACGCACCCACCGCAAGGGGGCCAACCGCTTCTGCACCGTGGTGCTGCCGGTCTTTGTGACCCGCCACCGCTGGGAAAACCTGTTGCACAACCAGTCCACCTACTTCCTGCGCAGCGCCCTGCGGGAGCAGGGCACTCGGGTGATCACTTCCGTCGGCTTCTACCTCTGACGCCTTCCATTCCTAAGGTCAGGGGACCCGATGCGGCAGGAGGACGGCGGGGCCATGGGCAAGAAGCACGGCAAGGTCAAGCACCGCGGCGAGGCCGAAGCCGATGGGCCCTCACGGTTGATGGATGACCTGGCCGGCGACAACGGTACCGCCAGCAACCGTCTGGACCGCAGGCTCTACGAGAAGGAGCTGGCGCGGCTGCAGATCGAACTGGTCAAGATGCAGTACTGGATCAAGGCCACGGGCTTTCGGCTGATCGTGTTGTTCGAAGGCCGCGATGCCGCCGGCAAAGGCGGGACGATCAAACGCATCACCGAACCCCTCAACCCCAGAGGCTGCCGCGTGGTGGCCCTGGGGACCCCCAGCGATCAACAGCGCAGCCAATGGTACTTCCAGCGCTATGTCGAACATTTCCCTGCCGCTGGCGAGATGGTGCTATTCGATCGCAGCTGGTACAACCGCGCCGGTGTCGAGCGGGTGATGAAGTTCTGCACAGCACAGCAATTGCAGGAATTTCAGCAGTCATGTCCCGAATTTGAACGCATGCTGGTGCGCTCCGGCATCCTGCTGCTCAAGTACTGGTTCTCGGTCAGCGACGAGGAACAGGAGGCGCGCTTTCAGTCCCGCATCGACGACCCCACCAGGCGCTGGAAGCTGAGCCCGATGGATCTCGAATCCCGCGACCGCTGGGTCGAGTTCTCCCAGGCCAAGGACGAGATGTTTGCCCACACCAACATTCCCGAAGCACCCTGGTTCACAGTCCAGGCCGATGACAAGCGCCGGGCGCGACTCAACTGCATCCGCCATCTGCTCAGCAAGGTGCCCTACGAAGACATGACCCCACCGGCCCTGAAGCTGCCCCCTCGCAGAAGCGGCAAGCACTATGTGCGCCCACCCATCAACGAACAGTTCTTTGTCCCGAACGGCTACCCCTGACCAACGGCGCCCCCGAACAACGGGACCGCCCAACCAACGGAGAACCGTGACCAACCGGGACCCATAACAAAAAAGGGAGGGCCGAAGCCCTCCCCGATCGCTCTGAACTGAAGCCTCGCCCGAGGCCCAAGATCAATAGTCGAAGTCGCCACCCATGCCGCCAGGACCACCGCCAGCAGGGGCGGCTTCCTTCTTCTCGGGCAAGTCGACCACGATGCACTCGGTGGTGAGCACCATGCCGGCGATCGAGGCCGCGTTCTGCAGACCGGAACGGGTGACCTTGGCGGGGTCGATGATGCCGGCGGCCAGCATGTCGACGTACTCACCGGAAGCGGCGTTGAAGCCTTCGTTGAAGGGCTTCTGACGCACGTTCTCGGCCACCACCGAACCGTTGGCACCGGCATTCTCGGCGATCCGCTTGAGCGGAGCGTTGAGGGCCTGTGCCACGATGCGGGCGCCGATCAGCTCTTCACCGGCCAGGTTCTGGGCCGCCCACTCTTCGAGGGCAGGGGCCAGATGGGCCAGGGTGGTGCCGCCGCCGGGCACGATGCCCTCTTCCACCGCCGCCTTGGTGGCGTTGATGGCGTCTTCGAGGCGCAGCTTCTTGTCCTTCATCTCGGTCTCGGTGGCGGCGCCCACCTTGACCACGGCCACGCCACCGGCCAGCTTGGCCAGGCGCTCCTGCAGCTTCTCCTTGTCGTAGGTCGACTCGGTCTCGTCGATCTGCTTGCGGATCTGCTCGCAGCGGGCCTTGACCGCCGCCTCGTTGCCTTCGGCAACGATGGTGGTGGTGTCCTTGTTGATCGTGATGCGGCGGGCGGTGCCGAGCATCTCGATCTTGGCGTTCTCGAGCTTGAGGCCTGCGTCCTCGGTGATCAGCTGGCCGTTGGTGAGCACAGCCATGTCTTCGAGCATCGCCTTGCGACGATCACCGAAGCCAGGGGCCTTGACCGCTGCCACGTTGAGCACACCGCGCAGACGGTTCACCACGAGGGTGGCGAGGGCTTCCTTCTCAATGTCCTCGGCGATGATCAGCAGGGGCTTGCCGGTGCGGGCGATCTGCTCGAGAACAGGCACCAGGTCCTGGACCAGGGCGATCTTCTTGTCGGTGAGCAGGATGTAGGGATCATCAAGAACCGCCTCCATCCGCTCGGTGTCGGTGGCGAAGTAGGGGGAGATGTAGCCCTTGTCGAAGCGCATGCCCTCGGTGACCTCCAGTTCGGTGGTCATCGACTTGCCTTCTTCGAGGGAGATCACACCCTCCTTGCCGACCTTGTCCATGGCATCGGCGATCATCTGGCCGACTTCGTCGTCGTTACCGGCCGAGATGGCACCCACCTGGGCGATGGACTTGTTGTCGGTGATGGGCTTGGCGTGCTCCTCGATCTTCTTGACGAGGAATTCGGAAGCCTTGTCGATGCCGCGCTTGAGGCTGATGGCATTGGCACCGGCGGCCACGTTGCGCAGACCGGCCTTGACCATGGCATGGGCCAGCACCGTGGCGGTGGTGGTGCCGTCGCCGGCGGCGTCGTTGGTCTTGGAGGCGGCCTGGCGGATCAGGGCGACGCCGGTGTTCTCGATGTGATCCTCGAGTTCGATCTCCTTGGCGATGGTGACGCCGTCATTGATGATCTGGGGAGCACCGAACTTTTTCTCGAGCACCACGTTGCGACCCTTGGGGCCGAGGGTGACAGCCACCGACTCCGCGAGGATGTCGATGCCGCGCTCGAGGGCACGACGGGCGTTCTCGTTGTAGATGATGCGCTTGGCCATGGGAGGAATTCAGAAAGACAGGACAGGGGATCGGCCCGCCGTCGTTGCGGCAGGACTGCAGGGAAGGGGAAGCGTCAGCTGACGACGGCGAGGATGTCCTTCTCGCTGAGCAGCACGAATTCCTCACCGCCGAGCTTGATGTCGGTGCCGGCGTACTTGGAATACAGCACCTTGTCGCCGACGCTCACCTCGGGAGCCTGGCGGGTGCCGTCATCGTTGCGCTTGCCGGGGCCCACCTGGACGACTTCGCCGACCTGGGGCTTCTCCTGGGCCGTGTCGGGCAGCAGGATGCCGCCGGCGGTGCGCTCGTCGGAAGCGGACACCTTGATGAAAACGCGATCACCGAGGGGTTTAACGGTGGACACGCTGAGGGATACAGCAGCCATGACGTCTGGTTCGATCTCAGAGCTTGGGATGGTCGACGGGACCGGATGAGGGCTTTTGGCACTCTCGGCCGTCGAGTGCCAACTTACAGCCGTGCCGGGTCGTGTCGCAATCGGGACGGTTGGGCGGTTCCCCGTACCGCCGGCGGGTGCTCCCCGGGGAGGAGCCGGTTGGGTGGTAAGTTTTCACGGCCCGAAAGGCCTGCCCTTTCGCCCCAACGCTTTTCACCATGGCCGCTGCAGCCCCCGCCACCACCGGTACGAAAGGAATCGTCCGTCAGGTCATCGGCCCTGTGCTGGACGTGGAATTCCCCGCCGGCAAGCTGCCGCGCATCTTCAACGCCCTCCGCATCGAGGCCACCAACTCTGCCGGCCAGGCCATCGCCCTGACCGCCGAGGTCCAGCAGCTGCTGGGTGACCACCGGGTGCGGGCCGTCGCCATGAGCACCACCGATGGCCTGGTGCGTGGCATGGAAGCCCTTGACACCGGCGCACCCATCTCGGTGCCGGTGGGTGAGGCCACCCTCGGCCGCATCTTCAATGTCCTCGGCGAGCCCGTCGACGAACAGGGACCGGTGAGCACCACCACCACCGCTCCGATTCACCGTGAAGCCCCCCGGCTCACCGACCTCGAGACCAAGCCCAAGGTGTTCGAGACCGGCATCAAGGTGATCGACCTCCTGGCCCCCTATCGGCAGGGCGGCAAGGTGGGCCTGTTCGGCGGTGCCGGCGTCGGCAAGACCGTGCTGATTCAGGAGCTCATCAACAACATCGCCAAGGAGCACGGCGGTGTGTCCGTGTTCGCTGGCGTGGGCGAGCGCACCCGCGAGGGCAACGACCTCTACCAGGAATTCAAGGAATCCGGCGTGATCAACGCCGAGGACCTCAGC
>CAZWFG010000087.1:0-8552 GCA_964632245.1 uncultured Synechococcus sp.
GGCCGCCACCACCAGATCCCCCCGACGCAGCCCGGCGCTGGCGGCGGGGCTGCGGTCCAGCACCTGCTGGACAAGGGCGCCATCCCGTTCCGGGAGGGGCAGGAGCGCATTCGGATCCTGGTTGTGCTCCCGGGCACGGCGGGCGGTGAGTGGCACCAGCTGCAGACCCAGGTAGGGGTGGACGACCGCGGCGCCCGAAGCCAGCTGACGGGCGACCCCACGGGCGAGATTGATCGGGATGGCGAACCCGAGTCCGGCCCCGGGACCGGCCCTGACGAGGGTGTTGAGACCGATCACCTCACCGGCGGCATTGATCAGCGGGCCGCCGGAGTTTCCGGGGTTGATGGCCGCATCGGTCTGGATCAGCTCGAGACGCTTGTCGGTGAATCCAAGCGTGCTGATGTTGCGGTGCAGGCTGCTGACGATGCCCAGGGTGACGGTGCTGTCGAGCCCGTAGGGATTGCCCAGGGCAATGGCCCAGTCCCCTGGCAACAGATCTTCTGAATCGCCGAGGGGGGCGGCCTGCAGCCCCTGGGTGGCGGGCAACCGCACGACCGCCAGATCCGTGACGGCATCAACACCCACCACGGTGCCATCCACCTGACGGCCATCGGCCAGGGTGACCTGGACCCGGTCGGCCTGGTCAACCACATGGGCATTGGTCAGCACCAGCCCCCCACGATCGATGATCACACCGGAACCCTGACCGCTCTCACGGCGGCTGCCCGGCAGGTCTCCGAAGAGGTCGCGCAAAAAGGGGTCGTCGAAGGCCGGATCGACGCCGGCCACCGCAACGCGCCGCTCGGTGTCGATCCGCACGACCGCCGGAGCCACCCGAGCCACCGCTTCGGCCACGAAACCATGGGCCGCAGCGCTGGCCGGGAGGGGGCCCACCACCAGGGGACCCAGGAGACCGAGGGCAAGGGTGACGCTCGCCAGCAGGGGGGCCAGCGCAGTGAAAAGCAGCCGCGGCAGCGCCACCAGCAGGGAACCCATCTCGATGCACGCTAGACAGGTTCCAATGGTCGCGAAGACCAGCGCAGCAGCTGCTGCCGCCAGTGCTCCCCGGGACCCAGGTGCAGCAGACGCCCTCCCGGATCGTCAGGACGGCCCAGGGGGCAGGGCTGCCGCGGACTGAACTGACTGGCGGTCGACGGACAGGCCAGCAGGGTGACCGCTCCCCGCTGCCGTTGCTCGTGGCGGTGCACATGGCCATAGCAGACCAGGCGCAGGTCACCGGCAGAGGCAAGGCCGTCGAGGAGGCCCCCACCGTCGTGCTGATCCTCGGGCGGATGGTGCATGGCCAGCAGCACCGGCCCCCTCACCTGGCGCAGGGCGGCGGTGGCCCAGCGGCGCTGCTGTGGGGAGACCCATCCTTCGATGCAACCGGGACAGTGCGTGTCGAGCAGCAGCAGCCACCAGCCACCGAAGGGAACCAGGGCCGGTGCGATGGTGCCGCGGCGCCCCAGGCAGGCCCGCAGGAAGGTCGGTCGGTCGTGATTGCCGGGCAGCAGGGCCACCGCCATGTCCAGCGGCTCCAGCAGGTCCCGCAGCCGCGCATATCCCTGCCACGACTCGTCCTGCACCAGATCACCCGTGAGCAGGAGCAGGGAGACCCCGGAGACTGGTGCAGCCCCGGGGCCCAGGGCCACCGCCAGGGCGTTGCCGGGCCGGATGCCGCGGTAGAGCGCCTCCGGGTCGGCAAGCAGATGAAGATCACTCAGCTGCAGCAGCGTCGACACCATCAGCTCCAGCGGGTCTGTCGATGTCCAGCCTGGTCAGACGGGTTTAGGTTGCCAACCACATGAGCTGAGCCGATGGCTGAGGCCCCGCGGACATGCCCCCTGTGCAGGGTGACGATCGACCCGAGCCTGGGGCCCCTCCAGGAGGTGCGCTTCAGCAACGGTCCCGGGGGAACGCGCACAAAGCTCTGGGCACGGGTCTGCCAGTTCGTTCAGGACCGCGGCGGCTGCATCAATGCCGATGCGGGACAGCGGCAGGCTCCCGCCCCCTCGGACTACTACGGCGAAGCACCCGCCATCACCCTGCCCTCAGGCCCCTTCCCTCCAGCCCAGGGTTGACAACCCCGCCGGGCCGGCGATCCCATACGATGAATCCATGCCCGGCGGGCATCGGCGGAAAGGGTCACCCGATCCGCCATCGACTGCGCCACCCCTGCGGAGGGCGCGGCGACCTCACGAACGGGCCGGGTTCACCCCCCCGAACGCTTGAGTCACCCCCTGCTTCCCCCCATCGAGACCCTGGCCTCTGCCACGGCCGAACTCCAGGGTCTGGAGGTGGTCTCCGTCTGTCTGCATACGCACCGTCAGCCCAACGCCCTGGTGATCGCCCTGCGCCACCGGGGCGGTGAGGACGTGAACCTCGACGACTGCGCGGCCTTCAGTCAGGTGATCGGCGAGGCCCTTGAGCGGGAGGATCTGCTCCCCGGGGCCTACATGCTTGAGATCACCAGCCCCGGGCTGGATGATGACCTCGAGGATGACCGCGATTTCCGCAGCTTCCGGGGTTTCCCGGTGCGGGTGCGTTATCGGGAGGGTGACCTCGAGACGGAGCGCGAAGGATCTCTGCTCGGCCGCGACGACAGCGTCGTGGAGATCAACCAGCGAGGGAAGATCCTGCGCATCCCCCGTGACACCGTGATCGAGGTTCGCCTCATCACCCCTGAAGGCTGACCCGGCAGCCCCGAATCCAGTTCCCTTTACGGATGACACGCCCATGGCACTCGTGATGCTCCCTGGTCTTTCGACCTTGATCGAGGACATCAGCGAGGAGAAGAAACTCCCCGCCAGCGTCGTTGAGGCGGCCCTCAGAGAGGCACTGCTGAAGGGCTATGAGCGCTACCGCCGGACCCTCTATCTGGGCTACGGTCAGGATCCCTTTGACGAGGAATATTTCAGCAACTTTGACGTTGCCCTGGATCTTGATGAAGAAGGTTTCCGGGTGTTGGCGAGCAAGATCATCGTCGAGGAAGTCGAGAGCGAAGATCATCAGATCTCCCTGGCAGAGGTGGAACAGGTGACCGATGACGCCCAGCTGGGCGACACGGTTGTGCTTGACGTGACGCCTGAGAAAGATGACTTTGGACGCATGGCGGCGGCCCAGACCAAACAGGTTCTGGCCCAGAAGCTGCGGGATCAGCAGCGACGGATGATTCAGGAAGAATTTGCAGATCTGGAGGATCCGGTGCTCACGGCACGGGTGATCCGGTTTGAGCGCCAGTCGGTGATCATGGCCGTGAGTTCGGGTCTCGGTCGCCCAGAGGTGGAGGCCGAGCTGCCCCGACGCGATCAGCTGCCGAATGACAACTACCGCGCCAACGCCACGTTCAAGGTGTTCCTCAAGGAGGTGTCCGAGGTTGCCCGCCGGGGACCGCAGCTGTTTGTGAGCCGGGCCAATGCCGGCCTTGTGGTCTACCTGTTCGAAAACGAGGTCCCCGAAATTCAGGAGGGGTCGGTGCGCATCGTGGCGGTGGCCCGAGAGGCCAATCCGCCCTCCCGGGCTGTGGGACCCCGCACGAAGGTGGCCGTGGATAGTGTCGAACGGGAAGTGGATCCCGTCGGTGCCTGCATCGGTGCCAGGGGATCCCGGATCCAACAGGTGGTCAATGAGCTGCGTGGAGAGAAGATCGACGTGATCCGGTGGTCGCCGGACCCGGGTCAGTACATCGCCAACTCCCTCAGTCCGGCGCGAGTCGAACTCGTGCGCCTGGTGGATCCTGAAGGCCACCACGCCCACGTGCTGGTCCCGCAGGACCAGCTGAGCCTGGCCATCGGCCGGGAGGGGCAGAACGTACGTCTGGCGGCCCGGCTCACCGGCTGGAAGATCGACATCAAGAACGCCGGCGAGTACGACCAGGTCAGCGAAGACGAAAAGGTCGCCGAGCTGATCAGCCTTCGCCAGGAAGAAGAGCGGCTGCAGGCCGAAGCGGAGGCGCGGCTGGCGGCGGAGCAGGCGGCCCGGGCCGAGGAGGATGCCCGCCTGCGGGAGCTCTATCCCCTGGAGGAGGACGCGTTGCCGGAGGGAGAGGCGTGGCCGGAAGAAGAGGGGGTCCCCCACGGAGAGCCTGAGCCGGAGGTGGAATCAGAGGGGGGTGCGTTGCCTGCGGAGACAACGGCGGATTATGACGTGGATTGAGCCACGGCCGGTGCTCCGGCGCTGCGTCTCCTGCCGGGAGCTGCACGATCGGCGGCATCTGTGGCGGCTGATCCGCCAAGCGGGTGACGGCAGTGTCACACTGGATTCAGGCATGGGTCGTTCGGCCTATGTCTGTCGTCGATCGGCCTGTCTGGATGAGGCCCGCCGGCGTCGACGGTTGCAACGGGCCCTTCGGGTTCCCGTCCCCGACGCCATCCTGGACCTCCTGGTCGAACGACTGTCGCTCGAGGGGGACCCACCTCTCAGGCAAGATGAATACCGTCCCGTCCAGCTGACGGGAACGGAGGCACCCCGTGCCCCGTCCATTGGAGACCTGCATGACGAGCGGCGGCAAAGTCCGGATCTATGAACTGTCCAGGGACCTCGGTCTCGACAATCGCGATGTGCTGGAGGCGGCTGAGAAGCTGTCGATCGCGGTGCGCAGCCACAGCAGTTCGATCAGCGATGACGAAGCCCTCCGCATCCGAGCTGAACTGAAGGCCCGCGGAGGCCAGGCGAGTCCTTCGAGGCCGCCGGAGCCGGCCCCCGCGGCTCAGATCCTGACGGTCCGCAAAGCCGCCCAGCCCCCGGTGGCCCAGCCGCCGGCGGCGAAGGCTCCCGTGGCCAAGGGTCCGGCGGCCCCAGCGGCTGCACCAAGTCCGGCACCCACTTCGGCACCCACTCCCGTCAGCCCGCCCCCGCGGCCGGCCGCGGCAGCACCGACCCCGCCGCCGGCCCGTCCGACCCCCCCACCTGCGCGGCCCGCCACCCCCGTGCGGCCGCCCACAGCCCCACCGCCCTCCCCGGCCGGAACCACCGCCCCCGCCAAACCGGCAAACCGGCCCCCAGCCCGGCCTGCGGCCCCCGTTGTTCCGGTCAGACCGGCGACCGGCGCGGCGCCGGCGCCGAAGTCACCGGGGACCCCCCCGACACCTGCTCGGCCCACCATCGTGGGCCGCCCCGCAGCGGTCCAACCCCCGGCACGGCCAGCGGCCCCCAGCCGTCCCACCACTCCCCCCAGCCGCAAGGCACCGCCGCCGCAACCGTCTGCCCAACGCCCGGCCCAGCCCGTGCGACCGGCTGCCGCCGCCGGTCGCCCCCAGCAGCCCAATCGCCCTGCGGTGCCGATGCGCCCGGGTGCCCCCCAGCGCCCTGCCATGCCCCAGCGCGGACCGGTGGCGGGGGCTCCACGACAGGGTCAACCTCCTGTGCGCCGGGGCGAGGGTGAAGGCCGGCCCCCCAGTCCAGGGGTGGAGCTGGTCGGCAAGCCGATCCGCCGCGACACCTCCACCCCACCGGTGCGGCCCGGTCAACCCGTGCGACCGGGGGCCCCGGGTGGCATGCGCAAGCCCGTGGCTCCCGGCGAGCTGATGCAACTGCAGAAGCCTGGAGCCCGGGGTCCGGTGGCGCCGGAAGGTCCTCGCCGTCCCCCCGCACGCCCCGGCGTTGAGCCCCCCCGTCGCCCCAACGAGCCCGCCGCCAAACCCGAAGGGACCGCCGCCACGGCGCCCCGCCGTCCCGGCCATCGGCCGCCGGTGGGGGCAGGCCCGGCCAGGGCCCGCCGACCCGACTGGGACGACACGGCACGCCTTGACGCCCTGCGCAGCAAGTCGCCGCAACGGCAGCGCCAGAAGGTGCACATCATCGGCGAGAACGATGACTCGCTCACGGCCGAGACCGGCGGTTTCGCTGGGGAACAGGAGGCGATCGTCCTGCAGGCCAGCCTGGCCCGCCCGAGCAAGCCGAAGTCCGCGGCCGGATCACCAAGGCCCATCGCCCAACGGCGCCGCCGCAAGGAAACCACCCGTCAACGCCAGCGGCGCCGGGCCATGGAGCTGCGGGCGGCCCGGGATGCCAAACAGGTGCGTCCCGAGATGCTCGTCATCCCAGAGGGGAACCTGACAGTTCAGGAGCTTGCCGACATGCTCGGTGTCGAAAGTTCCGAAATCATCAAATCGCTGTTCTTTAAAGGCATCATCGCCACCGTCACCCAGACCCTCGACCTGCCGACCATCGAAACCGTTTCCGACGAGTTCGGTGTGCCGGTGCTTCAGGACGACGTTGAGGAGGCGGCCCGCAAGACGGTCGAGATGATCGAGGCCAGCGACCTCGAACACCTGATCCGCCGACCGCCGGTGGTCACGGTGATGGGTCACGTGGACCATGGCAAGACCAGCCTTCTCGACGCCATCCGCAAGACCCGCGTGGCCGCCGGCGAGGCGGGGGGCATCACCCAGCACATCGGCGCCTATCAGGTGGAGGTGCCCCATGGCGAGGAAACCCGCAAGGTCACGTTCCTTGACACCCCTGGCCACGAAGCCTTCACCGCCATGCGGGCGCGGGGCACCAAGGTCACCGACGTGGCCGTGCTGGTGGTGGCCGCCGACGACGGGGTGCGCCCCCAGACCCTGGAGGCCATCAGCCACGCCAGGGCTGCCGAAGTGCCGATCGTTGTCGCCATCAACAAGGTCGACAAGGAAGGCGCCCAGATCGATCGGGTCAAACAGGAGCTGTCTGATCAGAACCTGCTCCCCGAGGAATGGGGGGGGACGACCGTGATGGTGCCGGTGAGCGCCCTGCGGGGTACCGGACTCGACACACTGCTGGACATGATCCTGCTGGTGACCGAAGTGGAGGACCTGCAGGCCAACCCGGATCGCATGGCCAGGGGCACCGTGATCGAAGCCCATCTCGACAAGGCCAAGGGTCCGGTGGCCACCCTGCTGATTCAGAACGGCACCCTGCGCCCGGGCGATGTGGTGGCCGCCGGTCCGGTGCTGGGCAAGGTCAAGGCCATGGTCGACGACACCGGCCGGCGGGTGAAGGATGCTCCTCCCTCATCGGCGGTGGAGGTGCTCGGCTTCAGCGAGGTGCCGGCGGCCGGCGATGAATTTGAGGTCTTCAGTGACGAGAAATCAGCCCGCGCTGTGGTGGGTGACCGGGTCACCGAGGCCAGGGCCAGCCGCCTGGCCCAGCAGATGGCCTCCCGCCGGGTCTCGCTGACCTCCATGTCGGGTCAGGCCAGCGAAGGCGAACTCAAGGAGCTCAACCTGATCCTCAAGGCTGACGTCCAGGGCAGCGTCGAAGCCATCCTCGGCTCCCTTGAGCAGTTGCCACAGGGAGAAGTGCAGGTGCGGGTGCTGCTGGCGGCCCCGGGCGAGGTCACCGAAACCGACGTTGACCTGGCGGCCGCCTCCGGCGCCGTGATCGTCGGCTTCAACACCTCCCTGGCCTCCGGTGCCCGCCGGGCTGCCGAGGCCTCAGGCGTCGATGTGCGCGACTACGACGTCATCTACAAGCTGCTGGAGGACATCCAGCTGGCGATGGAAGGTCTGCTGGAGCCCGAACTGGTCGAGCAGCCCCTCGGGGAAGCGGAGATCCGTGCGGTGTTCACCATCGGCAAGGGGGCCGTGGCCGGTTGCTACGTCACCAGTGGCTCCCTGCAGCGGAATGCCAGATTCCGGCTGCACCGGGGCAAACAGGTGGTCTACACGGGCGATCTCGACTCGCTGAAACGGATGAAAAACGACGTCAAGGAGGTCAACACCGGTTTCGAGTGCGGTGTCGGCTGCGATCGTTTCACCGACTGGCGCGAAGGCGATCGCATCGAGGCCTACCGGATGGTGACCCAGCGCCGCACCCTCAGCACCTGAGGCATGGCCGTGGCCCCGTGGCGGCTGCTGGTGCTGGCGCTGCTCCCCCTGGAACTCTTGCTGCTGCAACTGATCCTGGCCGGAGCTGATCCGGGCCCGGCGCCGCTGCTGGAGCTCGCCCTGCTGTGGGGCCTGGCGGTGGCCGCTCCCCTCAGTCTCTTGCTGCGCCATGCCGGCGCCCCCGCTCAGATCCTGGGAATGGGAGTTGCCCTGCTGCAGGCACCACTGCTGGTCTGGCTTGATGGTCGGGCCGGACAGGCGGCCGTCGTCACTCCCTGGCACAACAGCAGCCGGCTGGCGGTGCTGCTGCAGGCCGGGGTGGTGCTGGCGCTCCTGCAACTGCAGCTCCAACGGGCGCTACCGTCAGTCCCCAGCTTCGCCGTCGAGGGAACGGTTGCGGTCCCACCAGATCAGGCCAGCACAGACGAGCAGAGCGACAAGCTGAATGCTGAGGTCCTGACCCGAGACGACATCACCGGCACTGAGCCTGAGGAGCATGGTGGCCAGCCCGATGGCGGCCGAAGCCAGGAGGGCGAACCAGAGGCCACGGCGTAACCCTCGCCAGGGTGTGCGGGCCTCCAGCAGCAATCGACGACGCAAGGCTGGATCCAGGGAATCGGGAGACGGCAAGGGCGCTCGGCCGGCAGGAGGCTCGATGCTAATTTGTTCCTGTGCCGGTGTAGCTCAGCGGTAGAGCAACTGATTCGTAATCAGTAGGTCGCAGGTTCAAATCCAGTCACCGGC
>CAZWFG010000088.1:0-8508 GCA_964632245.1 uncultured Synechococcus sp.
GCACGGTGTGCAGGTTGCACTCCTCCAGTAATTTCTGGCGCAGGGCCACCGAGGCGTTGTCGCAGTTCGACAGAAACGTGTTCTTGATCACCACGCCGGCGCGGCCGCCGGCCCGCAGCATGCGGATGAAGTGCTGCAGAAACAGAAAGGCCGTTTCGCCGGAGCGGATCGGGAAGTTCTGCTGCACCTCCTTGCGTTCGCTGCCGCCGAAGGGTGGATTGGCCAGGATCACATCAAAGCGGTCCTTTTCCTGCACGTCACTGAGGTTTTCGGTGAGCGTGTTGGCGTGGAGGATGTTCGGCGCCTCGATGCCATGCAGGATCATGTTCATGATCGCGATCACATAGGCGAGGCTCTTCTTCTCCTTGCCGGTGAACGTGCGTGTCTGCAGCGTGTCGAGATCCTGCGTGCTGAGTTCACGGCCGCTGGCGCCGCCTTTGCGCATGTACTCAAACGCCTCGCACAAAAAGCCGGCGGAACCCACGGCCGGGTCATACACCGTTTCGCCGATCTGCGGGTTCACCACCTGCACCATCGCCCGGATCAAGGGCCGGGGCGTGTAGTACTCACCGCCGTTGCGGCCGGCGTTGCCCATCCGCTTGATCTTCTCCTCATAGAGCATCGAGAGCTCGTGCTTCTCGGCCTGGGAGCGGAACTGCAGGCCATCAATCAGATCGATGATCTCGCGCAGGTTGTAGCCACTGGAGATCTTGTTGCGGATTTCCCCGAAGATCTCACCGATCTTGTACTCGATCGTGTTCGAACCGCTGGCCCGTTCCTTGAACCGCTCCAGATAAGGGAACAGCTTCTGATTCACGAAATCGCGCAGGTCGTCGCCGGTGAGGGCGGCGTGGTGATCGAGCTGGCCATTGGCATCCTTCGGTGCGGCCCAGCTGTTCCAGCGGTAGGCCTCCTCCAGGATCGGGCTGGGGCTGCGGCCCTCCAGCGCGGCCATGGCGGCGCGGTCGTCCTCCAGGCCGTCGAGGTATTTGAGGAACAGCAGCCAGGAGGTCTGCTCGGTGTAATCGAGCTCGGTGCCGCAGCCGGCCTCCTTGCGCAGGCAGTCGTCGATGGCGCGGAAGGCCGTTTCGAAGCTGCTGGCTGTGGAGGTGCTTGACCCGTGCGCAGCCCGGGTGCGCCTGGCGGGACGCTCGCCTGCAGGTGCTGCCGATGCGGAAGCGCTTTGCTCATCCCTGAGAGCCACAGAACCCCCACGGCCCCGGCCGGGCATGATCAGCCCGCGGCTCAGCAGCTGGGCTTTGACGCTCTCGTACGCAGCCTCGTCCCACTCGAGCACGTCGCGCAGGCGTCCGTTGCCGGCCGAGCCGCCCAAGGCCGCCAGGGCTCCCAAGAACTCGTCATCGAGGTCGCTGTTGCTGCCGGTATCGCTCAGCTGGCCTTCGGCGGCGGATGTCAACGGCTGGAGGGATTGATGACGCCAAGGATGCCAGCCGGGTTGAAACCGGAGCAAGGACATGCAACCCAGTGCTGGCCCGAGGGGGCTGCCATGCCCGGTGCCGGTTTCGAACCAGCGACATCCTGCGTGTAAAGCAGGCGCTCTACCGCTGAGCTAACCGGGCGATGGTTCCATTGTGCCTCGGCCCGAGGGCCGGGATGCTGGACCCAGCGCGGGCAGGGCCCATGGCCAGTGGAGCCGTCCATGACCGCACCACCCAGCGGCTGGCCCTGCCCCTGGCGCTCCTCTGCTGGCCGCTGGTGGGACCTGCCGCCGCCGTGGCTGCAGGTCTGGCGTTTCTGATCGGTGGCCTGTGGCTGTCGCCCGACCTCGACACCCGTTCGCGGCCCAGCCGCCGCTGGGGACCGCTGGCGCTGCTATGGCTGCCCTACCGGCGGCTGGTGCGCCATCGCGGCTGGATCTCGCATCTGCCCCTGCTGGGCAGCGCCGGCCGGC
Source organism: uncultured Synechococcus sp. (assembly GCA_964632245.1). GTDB lineage: Bacteria > Cyanobacteriota > Cyanobacteriia > PCC-6307 > Cyanobiaceae > CAIQIA01. The sequence continues at coordinate 1,913 of CAZWFG010000088.1, forward strand.
TGGCCTACCTGGCCCTGCTGCTGCTGTTGCTGAGCGGTCTGCTGCAACCGCTGGGGCTGCCTGGTCCCCGGGTCCTGGTCTTTGCCGCCATCGCTCTCTGGCAGCGGCAGCAACCCGTGGCGCTGGCGGCCCTGCTGGGCCTTGAAGCCAGCGCCTGGCTGCACCTGATCCAGGATGGAGATCCGCTTCCGCTGCCCCTGGGCCGCCGCCGCCGCTGACCGATCCGCCCCCCACCCCAGGGCCCGCCGCAGCCCTGCAGGCCCTGGCCGCCGTGGTGGCCCGCCTGCGCAACCCCGACGGCGGCTGCCCGTGGGACCTGGCCCAGACCCACACCAGCCTCATCCCCCATGTGCTGGAAGAGGCCCATGAGGTGGCCGACGCCATCCGCCAGGGCGATGACCGGGACCTCTGCGATGAACTCGGAGATCTGCTGTTGCAGGTGGTGCTGCATGCCCAGCTGGCCAGCGAACGTGGCGCCTTCGACCTGACGGCGGTGGCCGAGGCGATCACCGCCAAGCTCGTGCGCCGCCATCCCCATGTGTTCACCCCCGACGCGCCCGCCCGCAGCTGGGAGGACATCAAGGCCGAGGAACGGGCGGCTCGGGGGACGGCAACAGCCTCGACCAGTCCCCTCAGCGATCGACTGGCGGCCGAGGTGCGCGGTCAGCCGGCCCTGGCCGGCGCCATGGCCATCTCGCGCCGTGCCGCCGCCGCCGGCTTCGAATGGGACGACCTCCATGGCGTCTGGGCCAAGGTGGAGGAAGAGCTGGACGAACTCAGGGAGGCGGTGGCCGCCGGCGACCGGGCCCATGCCGAAACCGAACTGGGGGATGTGCTGTTCACCCTGGTGAACGTGGCCCGCTGGTGCGACCTGTCGCCCGAGGAGGGGTTGGCGGGCACCAACCGCCGCTTCCTGCAGCGCTTCGCCCGGGTCGAGGCTGCCCTGGCCGGCGACCTGGCGGGTCGTTCCCTGCGCGAACTCGAAGGCCACTGGCAGGCCGCCAAAGCAGCCCTTAACGAGGCCGCCACCGGCAGCCTCCATGCTGCAGAAGCACAGACCCCACCCGCGGGGCCAGCGGAGCATCCGGGATGACCACCACCGACGGCTGGATCAACGAAGACCACGACGGCATGCGTTACGGCCTCGCCGGCCGGGTGCTGCACGAGGAGATGAGCCCGTTCCAGCGCATCACCGTGATCGACAGCGACCGCTACGGCAAGGGGCTGCTGCTCGACGGCTGCTGGATGACCGCCGAACGGCAGGAACGGCACTACCACGAATCGCTGGTGCATCCGGCCCTCTGCAGCGCCGAACAGGTCGATCGGGTGCTGGTGATTGGTGGCGGCGACGGCGGCACCGCCCGCGAATGCCTGCGCCACGGGGAGGTGCGCCACCTCGACATGGTCGAGATCGATGGCCGTGTCGTCGAGCTCTGCCGCGAGCACCTGCCGACCATCGGCGGCAGCGCCTGGAGCGATCCACGGCTGCAGCTCACCGTGGGCGACGGCATCGCCTGGGCCGCCGCCGCCGCTGACGCGAGCTACGACGTGGTGCTGGTGGACGGCTCCGACCCCGCCGGCCCGGCCGAAGGCCTGTTCAACCGCACCTTCTTCGAGCACTGCCGCCGCATCCTGCGGCCCGGTGGTGTGTTCGGCACCCAGAGCGAATCCCCCGAAGCCTTCCGCCAGGTGCACCTCGACACCGTGCGGCTGCTGCGGCAGGTGTTCGGCCACGCCGATCCGCTCTACGGCTGGGTGCCGATGTATCCCAGCGGCTGGTGGAGCTGGACCTTCGCCGCCACCGACGGCCCCCGTTACCGCCAGCCCCGCCCCGAACGGGCCGCCGCCGTCGCCGCCGGTTGCGACATCTGGAGCCCCCGTTGGCAGCACGGCGGCTTCGAGGCGGTGCCGGCGGCCATTGAACGCGAGCTGGAGGACTGACCGATGACACCCCCCGACCCGCTGGGCCAGCACGGTGGATTTCTCGATGACGGCGGCGTGTTCATGGGCGCCCGCCGCGACCCGGCGGGCTGCAGCGTCGCTTTGTTCGGCGTGCCCTACGACGGCACCACCTCGTTCCGGCCCGGCACCCGCTTCGGGCCCGCCGCCATCCGGGCGGTGAGCGAAGGGCTCGAGACCTACGACCCGCAGCTCGACCGCGACCTGGCCGACGTGGCCTACGCCGACCTGGGGGCGGTCGACTGCCCCCACGGCGCCCCCGAACCCGTGGTCGAGGCCGTGCGCCGGGCCACCGAGGCGGTGCTCGACCAGAACCTGCGCCCGTTGATGCTGGGCGGTGAACACTCGATCAGCAGCGGCGCCGTGGCGGCAGTGGCGGCCCGCCATCCCGACCTGGTGCTGCTGCAGCTCGATGCCCACGCCGACCTGCGCGACAGCTGGCTGGGCAGCCGCCACAGCCACGCCTGCGCCATGCGCCGCTGCCTGGAGGTGCTGCCCAGCGGCACCCTGCTGCAGCTCGACATCCGCAGTGGCACGCGCGACGAGTTTGTCGAGCTGCGCCGCGAGCAGCGGCTGGTGGGACTGGCCCAGCTGCCGGCGGCCCTCGATGCGCTGGGAGACCGTCCCCTCTACCTGACGGTCGACCTGGATTGGTTCGATCCGGCGGTGCTGCCCGGCACCGGCACCCCCGAACCCGGCGGGTTCAGCTGGCACGATTTCGCCCGGGTCGTGGCAGCCCTGCAGGGGCAGCGGCTGGTGGCCGCCGATGTGGTGGAACTGGCCCCCGCCCTGGATCCCAGCGACGTGAGCAGCGTGCTGGCCGCCAAGGTGGTGCGCAGCCTGATCCTCAGCCTCGCGGCAGCCCCAGCCCCATGAGCGGCAGCTGCGAGCCTTCGGGGGGCTCGTCGGCGGTGGAGGCACCACCATCGGGCAGCTGCGGCAGCCGTGGGGCACTGGCCGTCCAGTGATGGCAGCTCAGATCAGCGGTGAGTTCGGGATGCAGCGCCAGCCGCCGCAGCCGGCACCAGGCGAGGGAACCGGCGGGCTGGCAGTGGCGGCAGGAGCGACAGCTGGGTCGCGGGGCCATGGCGGAGGCCGGGGGGTGGCGCCCAACGTAGGGAGCCCCAACCGCCAGGCCAAGGGTGGGGGACTGAATCAGCAGGTTCTCGATCGATTCCCTACCCGTTCTGTACCGAATCTCCAGTTCTGTTCCGAATCTCCATAGGATCCCGCGACCTGCCGTCCCCCCGTGCGTCGCACTCCCCTGCATGAGGCCTGCCGTGAGGCCGGCGGCCGCCTCGTCCCGTTTGCCGGCTGGGAGATGCCGGTGCAGTTCGCCGGCGTGATCGCCGAACACCGGGCCGTGCGCGAACGGGTCGGCATGTTCGACATCTCCCACATGGGGGTGCTGCGCCTGCGGGGGGATGACGTCAAGGGCGCCCTGCAGTCGCTGGTGCCCAGCGATCTGCAGCGCATCGGCCCCGGCGAAGCCCAGTACACGGTGCTGCTCAACGAAGCTGGCGGCATCCGTGATGACCTGATCATCTACGACCGCGGTGTGGTCGACGGCAGCGCCGAGGTGGTGACCGTGATCAATGCCGCCTGCGCCGACACCGACACCGCCTGGCTGCGTGAGCAGCTCGAACCCCAGGGCATCACCATCGATGACCTCAAGGGCGATGGGGTGCTGCTGGCCCTGCAGGGTCCCGAAGCACCGGCCTTGCTCGAGCGCCTCTGCGGCGAGAGCCTGGCCGGCCTGCCGCGCTTCGGCCATCGCGATCTGCGCATCGATGGGGCTGCGGTGTTTGCGGCCCGCACCGGTTACACGGGTGAAGACGGATTCGAACTGCTGCTGACCCGCGAGGCCGGCGTGGCCCTCTGGCAGCGGCTGCTGGTCGAAGGGGTTGCCCCCTGCGGCCTCGGGGCCCGCGACAGCCTGCGGCTGGATGCGGCGATGCATCTTTATGGCAGCGACATGGATGCCGCCACCAGCCCCCTCGAAGCCAGCCTGGGCTGGCTGGTGCACCTTGAGATGCCCCACGACTTCATCGGCCGCGAGGCCCTCGAACGGCAGACCGCCGCCGGTGTGGACCGCCGGTTGGTGGGGCTGCAGCTGCAGGGGCGGGCCATTGCCCGCCATGGCTATCCGGTGCTGCACGACGGTGCGGTGGTGGGCGAGGTCACCAGTGGCGGCTGGTCCCCCACCCTCGAACGGCCCATCGCCCTGGCCTACGTGCCCACGGCCCTGGCCCGCCTGGGCAGCACCGTGGCGGTCGAGATCCGGGGTCGCCACGAAGAGGCGACCGTGGTGCGGCGCCCCTTCTACCGCCGCTCTTTTCCCGCAAACGCTTAAGTCAGCAGGCTGACCTGGCCGCTGCCGATGTCGACATAGGCCCCGACGATCTGCAGGCGACCGTCGGCGACGGCCAGCCGGATCAGATCACTGCGTTGCCCAAGCTCGTCGACGACCCGTCGCACATTGGCCTGCACGGCCTGGGTGAGATCGTCACCGGCCTGCAGCCCGGCGCGGATGGGTGCCACCAGCTCCTCGAGCAGGGGTGTGAGCGGTTCGTGCCCCAGGGCCGCCTGCACCGCGCCACAGCCGCTGTGGCCCAGCACCAGAATCAGCGGCACTGCCAGCTCTGCGACGGCGTATTCGAGGGAGGCGATGCCGGCGCGGAAGGCCGTGTTGCCGGCGCTGCGCACGTCGAACAGCTCACCGGGCCCCAGGTCGAACAGCCACTCCGGTGCCACGCGCGAATCGGCGCAGGTGAGCACCGCCGCCCAGGGCCGCTGTCCCTGTGCCAGCGCCTCGGGATCGGGCTGGCACTTGTGACGCCACAGCGCCGCGAAGCGGGGATCGAGATTGCTGCCGGTGGCCTGCCACGCAGCCGCGAAGCGGCCGTTGCCCGCCAGCAGTGCCGCCAGCGGATCCCCACTGGGATGGCAGGCGCTCAGGCGTTGCGCCAGCAGTTCGCTGGCCGTCGACGCCCCGGCCGCCGCCTGCGCCCGCATGCCCAGGGCCAGGGCGCCCAGGCTCAGGGAAACGCTGCTCTGCAGCAGCAGACGTCGGGAGATGGGAATGGACATCGCGAGCTCTCCACGCGAGCGCCTCGGTCTCCGCTGTCTTACCAGAACCCGCCAGGCCGTCAGCCGTGGGCTGTCCGCCTGTCCCGCGCCGCCGATCAGTCCTCCTCCGGCTGAATCCGGCTGCCGCGTTGCCGTTTGACTTCACCCAGCTGCTTCTTGGCCTGCAGGCGCCGCTGCACCGAGCCGCGTGTCGGCCGTGTGGCCCGCCGCGGCGGCGGCGGCGGCTTGAGTGCCTCCTGCAGCAGTGCCACCAGACGCCTTTGGGCGGCCACGCGGTTCTGCCACTGGCTGCGGTGCTCGCTGGCGCTGATCACCACGCAGCCCTCCAACAGCTGCCCCTCCAGGCGGCGCTGGGCCCGCGCCTTGAGCACAGGAGAGAGGGTCTCGCTGGCCGTCAGGTCGTAGATCAGCTCGACGCGCGAGTCGGTGGTGTTGACGTGTTGGCCCCCGGGGCCCGACGACCGCGAGAAGCGCCAGCGCAGCTCTGCCGCCGGGATCACCAGCCCTGGGCTGAGCCGCAGAGTGCCTGGGGAGAAATCAGATGCCATCGTCCGAGGCTGACATGGCGGTTGAGGGCTGGCTTCCGCTTCGCATGGCTTCCGCCGGGTCTGTTCAGTCCGCGATCCAGAAGCGCACGATCTGATCGTCGTCGTCGCGGTCCCCGCCCCCCCGCAGATCCTCGATGCCGAACGCATTGGCCGCGACGCCATTGAAGTGGCTCTCTCCATCGTCATTGGCGGCCTGGAAGGCGAAGAACACCGCCCCCGTGTCTTGCGGTGGGCACCAGGAACGAGAAGGGCAGCACCGCCAGATCCGGGGCGGATGGGCAAGCCGCTGACGGGATCGCTCACGGCACGTTCCCCGTCGAGTACCCACAGAACTGCAGGGTGGTGGCCTGATCGGGGGCTGCCGCGAAGCTGGCGTAAAAGCGCAACCCATGGGATCCTCCACCGCCACGCCCAGTCGTGTGCCGATCGGCTGCCCGTCAAAACGATTGCGCAGCACCGCACCGTCGACTTCGACGAAGGTCGGCAGCGCCTCCTCCATGGCCCAATCCAGGAGGCCAGCTGGGGAACCTTGAGTGCCGAGGGCACCTCTGGGGCCCATGGGCCAGGCGCAGCCGCTCCAGTGCCATGGGAAAATCCGCCATTCAGAAGCGGTTCACCATGCGCAGCCACGGGTGCGGCGACCTGCGCGCCGACCATGCCGGCCACGATGTGCAGCTGTGCGGCTGGGTGGACCGGCGGCGGGACCACGGCGGCGTCATCTTCATCGACCTGCGCGACCGCAGCGGCACGGTGCAGATCACGGTCGACCCCGACCTGGGGGCTGCGGCCTTCGCGGTGGCCGAACACCTGCGCCACGAAACGGTGCTGCAGGTGTCCGGCCGGGTGCGGGAGCGGCCCTACGAATCGATCAACGAACGGCTGGCCACCGGCCACTTCGAGGTGCTGGCCGCCGAGCTGGTGGTGCTCAATGACGTGAAGGGCACCCTGCCCTTTCCGGTGTCGGTCCACGACGAGGAGAACACCCGCGAGGAGCTGCGG
>CAZWFG010000089.1:0-8502 GCA_964632245.1 uncultured Synechococcus sp.
GGGCTTGAGGAACTGGCTCTGGGCCGTCACCGAGGAGCTGCCGCCGTAGGGGCGCACCAATGTCTGGTAGCCATCCTTGGTGTAGAGGGAGGCGCGGATGCGGTTGGCCTGGTAAGGAGTCACGAAGGCACCGGCCGTGGTCGACTTGCTGGGGATCGAAGGCACCAGCAGTTCACCCACAGCAGCAGTTGCAGCACCACTGATGTACTGGTTTGCAGCCGTTTGGTTGGGGGCGGTGGCAACCGACGGGATAGTCGAGGAGGCAAAGCCGTTGACGTTGATCGCCCCGTTGGAGGTGCCAGGCGTGAAGGCCGACCAGGTGCTGCTGAAGGCCAGCTGACGGGCCTGGCGCTTGGAGATGTTGGGGTTGAAGGTGGTCGAAGTCCCGGCAGGGGTGGTGGAGCCGATGACGTTCTGGTTGGCCGCGTTACCACCACCGAGGTAGTAGTAATAAGCCTCACCCTGGCTCTTGGGATCGTTGATCAGGTTGACCGAACGGTTCTGGATGCCTCCGGTGGAACCGTCATACACGCGGTGGCCATAGAGGGCGGCAGCACTGCGGAGGGCAGACCCCTGGCCGTAGGTGGAGTAGCCGCCAGCGCGATAGACATCGCCCATCACGAAGCGAACGACACCGTTCAGCTTGGTGGTGGTGGAGAACTGGGTGGCTTCAAGCTCACCCACGCGGGCCTCGAGGCCATCCACGCGGGCCTTGACGATGGCGAGTTCCTTCTCGAACTCCTTCATCAGACGACGCAGCTCGTCGGTGATCTCGGTCACGCGATCGAGGCAGGCGTTCAGCAGGGCCGCCGCTTCGTAGCGGGTCATGGCCTGCTTGCCCTTGAAGGTGCCGTTGGGGTAGCCGGCGACACAGCCGTAACGCTCGACCAGGTTCGACAGAGCCTGGTAGGCCCAGTCGGTGGGCTGAACGTCGGAGAACTGGGTGATGCTGGTGACCTGCTCGCTGGAAGCGGCGTACTTGTTCACGCCGTCCATGTTGAGGTCCGCGGCCATGGCGCCCAGGGGGGCGACGAGGCCGAGGGCCGCAGGCGCCAGCAGCAGCTGCTGGAACAGTTTCATGGGGTCCTCACACCAAATAGAGGAAGGGAACTGGTTTGCCATGAACAGACACGGGGTCCATCCAGACACCTCAGCCTTCGGAGATTACCCACGGGGGCTGGCCATGCCGGCATGGCGGGACACATCACGGCCAGATCGAAAGCTGTCACCCTCATTTCGGGACCCGTGAGTCTTGCGTTAAGGCAAAAAAGGAGGGGCTTTTGGCCCCTCCAAGATGTTGATGTCCTGAAGAAAAATCAGAACAGGAAGGTGGTCTTCAGCACACCGCCGACGGCGTTGTTGCTGCCGAGACCCGAGGGGTTCTCGATGAAGAAGAACGCGGGCGTGACGCTCACGTTGTCGGTGACCTGGAACTTGTACCAGATCTCCCAGGCGAAGGTGGATTCGTCGGTGCCGAGGAATCCCTTGTTGCTGGTGATGTAGGTGGGCTGACCGACGGCGGTGCCAAAGGTGTTGCCCTTGATGATGGCATCACCCCACATCAGACCCACGTACCAGGACGAGCTGGTGGCGGTGTCGGAACCACCGTTGGTCTTGACGCCCCAGATGGAGCTCGAGTCGGTGGCGATGTAGTTGTTGATGCCCCAGCCAGCGCTGATCGACGGCAGGAAACCGCTCGGGAAGACCGAGTTGAGGGTCTTGCCAATGAACGGGGTGTCGATCAGCCCCCAGTAGCCGCTGATGGCCACCGAGTTGACGTCGTAGTTGGTCAGACCACCGAAGGGGTTGCCGGCGAGGGGGGTACCGACGGGGATGTAGCCGTAGGCGCCGTTCTGGCTGCGGGAATAGGCCGCGGTCAGGTTCCAGGTGTCGGTGGTGTAAGCCAGCTGGACGGTACCGGTGGACGCCGAGTTGTCGGTGGCCACACCGCCGATGGCGCTGTTGGTGAAGCGGCCGTTGGCAGCCACGTAGTTGGCACTCAGGCTCAGACCGTCAGCCTTCCACCAGATACCGGCACCAGCACCCAGGTTGAGGGTGTAGGTACCCGGAGAACCGGCGTAGGTGAAGAAGTCGAGGATGGTGTCAGCCGGGTACTGGCTGGGCCAGACGGCCAGCATGTCGTCCTGACGGACCCGGGGACCGGCGGTGACGGTGAAGTTGCTGCCGATCGGGAACTGATAGAAGATCCGGTCGACACCGACGGTGTTGAAGCCGCCGGGACCTTCTTCGAAGGCCACCTCAGCACCGGTGGCGGGGTAGGGATTGCCTGCCCAGGTGGTGCCGCCGAAGTTGCCCATGCGCAGACGGGTGCGCAGCAGGTCCTTGCCGGTGAAGCTGGTGTCGAGGGCCAGCCGCACGTCGTAGTTGAAGCTCACGGCTTCACCCAGGGTCACATCACCGCGGTAGAGGTCGCGGAGGAACTTGCGGGCGGCGGTCTTCACAGGCTTGGAATTGGCCTGGGCACCGCTGAGGGAGCCGTATTCCGCGATCGCCAGGTTGAAGGGATCGAAGTAGGTGTTGGTGTTGGTGAAGTAACCACCAGAGGCCACCGTGTAGGGATTGGCCTCGATGTCACGGCTGTAGCGGATCATCGGAGCGCCCTTGGCGAGACGGGCCTTGTTGCCGAGGCTCACCAGGTTGGCCAGGTCGTTGTTGTCCATGGCGAAGCCGCCGATGGAGATGGGAGCAGTCGAGAAGCCCGTGCGCTCGGCCCTGGCATTGACGACGCCGTAATCAAGAACGGCACCGTTGGCGAGGGTGTTGTTCTTGAAGCCGAAGGAACCCTTGGTGGCTCCGTTGTAGCGGAGGTTGGCCACGCCCAGCTGACCGGTGGTGAAGCCGGGGGCATTGACGGCACCAGCAGCAACCTGAGCGAGGCTGTTGCCGGGGGCACCCTTGCCGCTGATGAGGCCGAGGTTGGCGGCGACATCAGAACTGGTGGTGTAGAGGTCGCTCACCGGGCCCCCAAAGCCGGACCAGGTGGCTCCCCGGGTCAGCAGACCGGCGGGGCCGTTGGTGACCGGAGCAGAGGTGAAGCCGTTGCGGAACTGACCGCCGGCCAGGGCCGCATTGCTGTTGGCCGCCAGGGCGTCGCTGTAGGACGTGACGTTGTCAAGGCCATTGCCGGTGTTGGCCAAAGGGCTCTCACCCTTGTTGCGGCCGTTGTACTTGGTGCCGCCGAGCCAGAAGACGCTCTGGCCCTTGAGCTTGGTGGTGGTGGAGAACTGGGTGGCGGCCAGCTCTTCGGTCTTGGCCTCAAGGCCGTCGACCTTGGCCTTCAGCACCGCCATCTCCTTCTCGAACTCCTTGAGAAGGCGCTTCACCTCTTCGGTCATCTCGGTGACGCGGTCGAGGCAGGCGTTGAGCAGGGCCGCCGCTTCGTAGCGGGTCATGGCCTGCTTGCCCTTGAAGGTGCCGTTGGGATAGCCGGCGACACAGCCGTACTTGGTCACCAGGTTGGAAAGCGCCTGGTAAGCCCAGTCGGTGGGCTGCACGTCAGAGAACTGGCTGACGCTGGTCACCTGACCCATCTGGGCCTCCAGGGCCCGCATGCGGTCAACGTCCTGCTGATCGACGTAGCGATTGACAGTGCCCATATCGAGGGACTGAGCCTGGGACGCCAGCGGCGCCACCACACCCAGCACCACAGGGGCCAGGAGCAGCCTGTGGAATGGTTTCATGGTCCTCACACACAGAAGGGAGGCGCAACGCGCCGCGCCGATAATTACTCCTTAACCGTTGCAAAAGCGTGCAGGTTGTTACAGAAGTGCCCAAACGCGGACACTCCCTGAGCTGGTCATGAGGCAACCCGGCCCCTGGACAGCCGCCCTGCTGCTGCTCTGGCTGGCCGCCCTGCTGCTGCTGCTGCCTCCCGGAATGCCGCTGCCCCTGCGCGACTGGGACGAAGGCATCGTCGCGCGGGTCGCCCTCGAGCGCGCCATGGCCCTGGCCCGCGGCGATGGCCTGCCCTCCCTGCTGCTGCCCACCTACTGGGGCCAGGCCTACCTCAACAAACCGCCGGGGCTGCATCTGCTGATGGCACCCCTGCTGGTGCCCTGGCTGGGGGCAGACGGCCCGCCGCCACCGGCCGTGGTGCGGCTGGTGCCCGCCCTGGCGGCCAGCGCCGTGGTGCCCCTCGCCGCCCTGATCAGCCGCGAGCTCAATCCCGCCGACCGCCGCGGGGCCCTCGCCACGGCCGTGGTCGCCCTCACCCTGCTGCCGCTGATGCGCCACGGCCGCCTGGCGATGCTCGACGGAGCCCTGGTGAGCGCCCAGGGCCTGCTGTGGTGGCAACTGCTGCGGGCGCGGCGCCGGCCGATCCAGGCCCCACTGCTCGCTGGCCTGGCCGGCAGTGGCCTGCTGCTGCTCAAGGGGCCGGTGCTGCTGCCCACCCTCGCGGCCGGCCTGGCCCTGCTGGCCCTGGAGCGACCCGGGACCCTGCGCTGGCGCCCCCTGCTGCTGGCGCTGCTGCTGGGTCTGCTGCCGGGTCTGGCCTGGCATGGTCTGCACCTCTGGAGCCGGGGGGCGGCGGGCCTAGTGCAGTGGGGTGGCGACGGGGCCACGCGGGTGCTGCTGGGCCAGGGGGAAGGCAGCGATCTGGGCTGGCGGCTGCCGCTGCTCAAGGTGCTTGAGGGGGGCTGGCCGTGGCTGCCCCTCTGGCCCTTCGCCATGGCCTGGGCCTGGCAGCGGCGCCGCGAGCCCCAGGGGCTGTGGCCGCTGGGGCTGCAGCTGGCCATGGCCCTCGCGGTGCTGCCCCTGCGCACCCAGCTGCCTTGGTACTCCCACCCGCTCTGGCTGCCGTTTGCCCTGCTGACCGGCCCCCTGCTGGCCACCCTGGTGGCGGATCCGCAGCTGACGGGGGTGCCCGGCGCCCCGGTGCTGCGGCGGCTGCCCTGGTTCTGGGCCCTGCTGGGCGGCCTGCTGCTGGCGGCGGCGATCGCGCTGCCCGCTGCCCGGCCGCTGCTGCCACCGGCGGGCCTGGGACTGCTGCTGGGGGGCCTCGCCCTGGCCCGTCCGGCCGCTGCCTGGCGCCGACGGGGCGCCCTGCTGCTGGCGGCCGGCTGGTGGATCTCGCTGCTGCTGCTGCTGCAGAGCCCCCTCTGGCACTGGGAATTGAACGAACGGACGCCGGTGGGACCCGCCGTGGCCCTGGCTCGGCAGGCGGCCCCGGCCGACCCCCTGGCCCTGTGGCAGCAATCCGAACGACCCAGCCTCAGCTGGGGGGCGGGGCGGCGTCTGCTGCCCCTCGCCCGCACCGCCGTCCCGGCCGGAACGACACTGCAGCTGCTCAGCCAGGGGCCGGGGCCGGTGCCCGCTCCGGCGGGGCGGCGGTGTCGGCTGGCGGCCAGCGATCAGGATGGCTGGCGCCTCTGGCGCTGCCCAGCCGTTCCGTGACCGACCCGTCCCCGGCCCCGAGCCTCACGGTGGTGCTGGCCACTTACAACGAGCGCGGGTCGGTGGGCGCCATGGCCGACAGCCTGCGGCAGCTGCTGGGCCAGCACCACCGCCTCGAGATCCTGGTGGTGGACGACGACTCGCCCGACGGCACCGCCGAAGCCGTCCGACAGCTGAGCCGCGATGATCCGCGGGTGCATCTGATCCTGCGGGTCGGACGCCATGGGCTCTCGAGCGCCATCCGCGAGGGGCTGCTGGCCGCCAGTGGCGAGGTGGCCGTGGTCATGGATGCCGACGGGCAGCACGAACCGGCGGCGGTGGTCCAGGCGGTGGAGCGGCTGCTGGCCTCCGACGCCGACCTGGTGGTGGGCAGCCGCTTCCACCCGGATGCGCAGCTCACCGGACTGTCGGCCGCCCGCCGCCAGGGCTCGGAGCGGGCCAACCGCCTGGCCCGGCTGACCCTGCCCGCCTACAGTCATCTGACCGACCACATGAGTGGCTTCTTTGCCCTTCGCCCCGGCCGTTGCGGCTGGGCCATCCGTCAGGTGGATGTGGCCGGCTTCAAGTTCCTCTACGAGCTGCTGGCAGTGAGCAAGGGTCGGCTGACGGTGGAGGAGATTCCCCTGCGCTTCCAGCCGCGGGTGGCCGGGACCTCGAAACTCGACAACGCCATCGTCTGGGACTGGCTGGTGTCGATCGTGCACACGGCCACCCTGCGGCTGGTGCCGCGGCGGGCCGTGAGCTTCGCCCTGGTGGGCCTCAGCGGCACCGTGGTGCATCTCGCCATCTACCTGCTGCTGCGGGACGCGGGCCTGGCCTTTCTGCCCACCCAGGTGGTGGCGGTGGTCACGGCCGCCAGCTCCAACTACCTGATCAACAACGCCCTCACCTTCCGCATGGGACGCCTGCGGGGACGACGGCTCGCCCTGGGCCTGGCCAAGTTCCTGCTGGTGTCGTCCCTGGGCATGGCAGCCAATGTCGGTGTCTCGACGGTGGTCTTCGCCCGCCTGCACGACGGTCCCCTGGCCATCGTCGCCCTGCTGGCGGGCATCCTGGTCGACTTCGTCTGGAAGTACGCGGCCTCGTCGCGCTTCGTCTGGAACGTTCCCTACTGATGACCCGGGCCGACCGTGCCCTGCCGGGTCCCTGGTGGCTGCCCGCAGCCCTGGCCACGGGGCTGCGGCTGGTGCAGATCCAGGCACCGATCCTGGGTGTGCACAGCTGGCGCCAGGCCGACACCGCCGGCCTGGCCCGCAATTTCCATGAGCACCACCTCCCCCTCTGGCTGCCACAGGTGGACTGGGGGGGGGCCGGCAGTGGCTTTGCCGAAACCGACTTTCCCCTCTATTCCTATGCGGTGGCGCAGCTCTATGGCCTGTTCGGGGTCCATGAGGTTCTGGCGCGGCTGCTGAGTCTGGTGTGCAGCATCGGCGCCCTGGTGCTGGTGCAGCGGCTCGGGACTCGCCTGCTGGGGCAGCGGGCCGGCTGGTGGGGGGGGCTCACCTTCGCGGTCGTGCCCCTGGCGGTGTTCTACGGCCGCAGCGTGCAGCCCGAGGCACTGCTGCTGCTAGCGGCCAGCCTCTGCCTGGAGCGGGGCGTGGCCTGGCACGACCACGGCCGCCCGCGGGACCTGGCCCTGGTGGGGCTGGGCCTGGGGCTCGCCAGCCTGATCAAGGTGCTGCCTCTGCTCTGGCTGGGACTGCCCCTGCTCTGGCTGGGCTGGTGTCGCCACGGCCTGCGGGTGCTGCGCCGCCCCGGCCCCTGGCTGGTGCTGCTGGGGGTGGTGGCGGCGACGGTGCTCTGGTACGCCCATGCCCATGCCTTGTACCGCAGCACCGGGCTCAGCTTCGGGTTCTGGGGGGCCAAGGCCTCGCGCTACAGCTGGGCCGACCTGCTGGGGCCGGGCTACTGGCTTGACGTGCTGCTGCGGTTCGTGGTGCGAGGGCTGGCGGTGCTGGGGCTGGTGCCCCTGGTGATGGGCTGGCGGGCAATGCCGACAGCGCCGGAAGCCCGCATCCTGCCCATCGGCCTGGGGGCAGTGCTGCTGGCCGGGGCCCTGGCGCCGGCCAGCAGCCACATCCATGAGTATTACCAGCTGCCGCTGCTGCTCTTCGCCTGCCCGCTGGTGGGCCTGGGCTGCACCCGGCTGGCGGAGGCCGGTCGGCCGGCACTGCGACGGCTGCTGCCCCTGGGGCTGGGCCTGCTGCTGGCCACCAGCCTGGTCATCCTCTCGGTTGACTACTGGGCCCGCGAACGGCCGGCGACGGATCCCACCTGGGCCCTGGCCCAGCGGGTCCGCCAGGAGACACCGGCGGGAGCCCTGCTGGTCAGCGTGACCGGGGGAGATCCCACCCTGCTGTACCTCAGCCATCGCAAGGGCTGGCTGCAGCAACCGGAGGCTGTGGATGCCGCCCTGCTGCGGCAACGGCAGCTGGAGGGCGCGACCCATGTGGTGGGGCTGTGGCAGCGGATCGAAAGCTATGCGCCCTTCGCCGATGGGCCGACCAAGGAGCGACTGCGCCGGTTGCTGGCGGGGGCCACTCCAGGAGATGGATCGCAGGGCAATTACCTGCTCCGGCTGCCCCTGAACACAGCGCCCTGAGAGCCGCTGGTCGGCCCCAAGAACGATGCCCCTGCAGCGGTCGAAACCACTGCAGGGGCTCTCGCCGGGTCCGCTCTGGCGCGAAACCGGATGATCAGGGTGAGACGATCTGAATCAGACGGCGTTCTCCGCGATCAGCAGACCCTTGAAAGAACAACTCTCGGGCACGGGCACCTCCTCCTCTTGGAATGGCGCTGACCGGCGGAGCCTGCGAAGGGAAATGACCGGGTCTGGCCCGGCTGCAGCCCCTTCACCCCACTGTCAGCAGAACTCCTGGATCGTAACGAGGCGAGGACCGGGTCGGTGAAGGGCAGGGGGTGGGATCAAAAAAAACCACCCCCCGCAGACGGGAGGTGGTTGAGAACAATGCCATCCGGCAGCCAGATTGACCGCCAACCAGGTGCTGACTGGAGATCAGAGGGCGTTGCCGCGGGGCAGAACCTCTTCAGGGAAGACAAAGTTTTCGTGGGGCTGGTCTGCTGGCG
>CAZWFG010000090.1:0-8475 GCA_964632245.1 uncultured Synechococcus sp.
GTGCACGACCCGCAGGCCGGGCCGCCCCCACAGGGCCCGGAAGACCAGGCGACCGATGCGGCCGAAGCCGTTGATGCCGATGTTCATGACCCGCTGGTGCCGCAGCAATGGCCATCAACATATCAACTAAAGTTGATGGGTCCTGGTGTCCCGCGTCACGTGCCGACGGCTCCCTGCTCCGCCCCGCCCGCCCATGACCTGCTGCGGGCCCTGGCGGATCCGATCCGGCTGCAGGTGGTGCAGCTGCTGGCGGAGGGCGAGCGCTGCGTCTGCGAACTCACCGAGGCCCTTGACCTCGCCCAGCCCCGGCTCTCGTTCCACCTCAGGGTGATGAAGGAGGCCGGCCTGATCAGCGCCCGTCAGCAGGGGCGCTGGGTGTACTACCGACTGGAGCCCGGGGTCCTCAGGGCCTTGGCTCGCTGGTTGTTGGAGCAGGCTGCCCGGGAGCGTGGGCCGTCAGCCCCAGGGCCGACTCCATGCCGTTGAGGACAACGTCAGCCAGTAATTTGACGCGGTAGCGGCAATGTTGCGTCTCGCTGACATCAAAGCGGCCGTGTTCCCAGTACTTGTTGCTGCCGGATCCGCCACCGCAGATGCCGAAATGTTCGCAGGTCGTCCGGCAGGCTTCGACACCGCAGGCGATCTCCTGGTGGATTGTCTGGAACTTGGGATTGTCAAGAATAGATGCGAGGCTGTTGTCGAATACATTTCCAAAAACAAAGTCACCGAAGCGATCTGTTTTCACGGACAGCAGCTCGGGGTCAAAAGTTGAGATGTTGCCAGCGGCATCAATGTTGACGATCGCGAACGGTTGGTTCATGTCTGTTCCCAACAGCCTCTCTTCAGCGGTGATCAGCGATGTCAGTCCTTCAAATTCACGCACAAGCACCCGCCCTGGCTCCTGCACGCAGCGCTCCCAGAAACGTTGAGTGAACCGTTGATAGCGTTCATCCATGCCTGGCTGATCAAGGCTGGAGTGGGTGTTGGCACCCTCGGTCTCTTCCATGTTGAGGCCGACTCTCCTGATGTTATTTTCAGCAAAAAAGTCATAGATCGCATCGGCGTAATCAAGGCTGGTGTCACTTAAGACTGTGATGACATTGAAGGGGATATCGTGCTGCTGCAGGAGCTTCACGCCGCGCATGACTGCTGCATGGCTTGGGCGATCATTGCGGGTCCGACGATGGCGGTCATGAAGAAACGCGGGTCCGTCCAGGCTGATTCCTGCATGAATGTCATTTCGTATAAAGCACTCACACCAGCGGTCGCTCAGTCCGATGCCATTGGTTTGAAGCGATTGGCTGACCGTGTCCAAGGGAAATCCGTGGCGAGCCAGTGCAGCCCGGATTGCATCTGTCGCTGCGTCGAAAAATGCCGGGGGCATCGTCAGGGGCTCGCCCGCATGCCAAAGCAGGGTGAACGACTCTCCGACAAATGGGCTCTCCAGAACCCTGTCCAGAGAACGCTCCAGTGTGGTCAGAGATAACTGACGCCGATCGTCGCGATTGGGGAGGTAGCAATAGTCGCAGTCAAGGTTGCAATAAGGGGTTGGCTGAATGACCAGAAGCCTCAGCGGCCCTTGGGAAACTGCGCACGTCACAGGGACTGGCCTCAGATGTTGACCCAGAACCCGTTGCGGAAGCCGCCATTTCTGAAGCCACCGTTGCGGAAACCCCCATCACGGAAGCCGCCGTTGCGGAAGCCACCATCGCGGAAGCCGCCGTTGCGCCACCAGCTCACGGCGTCCTGCCCCAGACGATCCACCCCTTGTTCGGCCTGGGGGTTGGCAGTCCGAAGGGCCAGGCTGATCCGTTGCATCCTTGCTTCAAGAGAGCCGGGCACCGCGGCAGGGGCGGCCTGGCTGCTCAGTGCGGTGGCCGCGGCTCCTGTCAAGTCCAAGGGGATGGAGCCCAGGATCAGCAGGAAGCCGAGGAGTCGGGAGCTGGTCAGCAGTCTCATGGCAGCAGGGGGCAGGGGAACGTTGAATGACCTCGGAATCCCTCAGCGGGTGGGGGCTGGTTCCACGGGACGGAAGGATTCGACTCCGATCAGCAGGGCTTCAAAGGCGTTCTGCAGGGTCTCGGTTGGCAGGTTGACTGCGCTGCCGGGGCCTAGCCAGCGGTCGACCTCGGCCACGCTGGCCGGGTCACCGTTCAGATAGCCCTGTTGCAGGGATGCAATGGCGCGATTCACCACATTGCGAAAGGCCGAGGTGTTCTCGGGCATGGCGCAGGCCAGGGCATAGCGATCAAATGCGACCCGCGGCGTGAGTTCCAGCCCCGTCAGGCCCAGCCGACTGGCCATGCCCTTGAGCAGCAGGGAATCCCCCATCACGCCATCCACCTGAGCTGCGTTGAGGGCGTTGAGGGCATCGGCAAGGCTGGCGAAAATAACTGCACGGGCACCCGGTTGAACGCCCCGCAGGATGCTTTCACCCAGGGAGCCCCTCACGGCACCGATGTTGCGCCCTGCGAGCGCCTGGGGATCGCCGCTGAAACGACCGGCCGGAGCCATTAGTCGCACCCCCGACAAAAGGATGGGGATTGAGAAATCAAGAGCCGAATCCCTGTCCCAGGAAAAGGGAAGACCGCAGGCCAGTTCTGCCCGTCCGGTGAGCAACTGCTCGTCCAGCTGGGCGCTGTCGACAGCTGGTTGGAACACCACCCGCACCGGGCGTCCGAGGATGCGTGAGAGCAGAGCAGCGACTCGGTCGTTCACAACCATGCCGTAGCCCCTGGGCACCCCCTGGCCATCAAGGCTCAGGAGCGGCGGTTTGTCTGTGGGGCCGATGACCCGCAGCTGCCCACTGCGCGCCACCCGCTCCAGCACCCCCTCGGCATGCAGGGGCGAGGCGGTGCTTGCCATCCCGAAGGCAACCAGGATGCCAAGGGCTCCGGCGGAGCTGAGACGCAGAAATGGGACCATGTTTAAAGTCCTGCCATTCTGATTGTGGCCTGCGGCTCTTGGGTTAGGGACCGGCGCAAGCATTGTTCATGTTTGATCTGGGCCCTTGGCGGACTCACCCCGTCGGCTGCGAGAAGCTGATGTTCCGATCAACGAAGGCTTCGCACACCGTCAGCCGCAACGCGCTGGTGACCCCGCCTCCCTTGAGCGGATCGGCCACTGAAAAGCCCAGCTGGTACGTGAAGGTGCCCGGTCCATAGTCCTGCAGCGAGGCCTTCGGGGGTGGTGCGGCCAGCACGCCGGGGTGCTCGCCGGCGATCGATTCGAGCAGCTCCATGATCTCCCGCGGTCCATGGCGGTCGGACACCTGCAGGGTGAGGGCACAGCGGCGGGTGCGGTCGCTGCGGGTGAACGAGGTGGTGGTGGCGGTGAAGAAGTTCTGGTTCGGAATCATCAGCTCGGCATTGTCATTGCCGCGCCAGAGGGTGGTGGCCCGCAATCCCAGCTGCCGCACCTCACAGGGCTGGCCATCAATGATCAGCACTTCGCCGGGACGCACCGAGCCCTCGAACAGCAACCAGAGGCCGCTGATGAAGTTCGAGAAGATCTCCTTCACGCCGAAACCCAGGCCCACCGACAGGCCACCGGCCACTGCCAGCAGTCCCGTGTGGTTGAAGCCGAGGTGGTCGAGCCCCCAGAGAATGCCGATGCTCACCATCACGTAACGCAGCACCAGCTCCAGGGCCCGGCGGCTGCCCAGCGACAATCCGAGAAAGCGGGCGGCCAGCCAGCTGAGGCCTGCGGAGGGAGGGCCCGAGCCGACGACCAGCAGGTACAGCACCAGCACCACCTGGGTGAGCGTCCCCAGGTTCACGGGGCTGCCGAACCACACCCCCAGGGGCACGGCCGCCAGGTCGCCCAGGGAGTCGACGGCATTCAGCAGTCCCAGCACCACCAATCCCAGAAACACCGGCCGCAGCAGGCGGGAGCGCAGGTGTTGAAACGCATCGGCCGGCATCCGCGGCGCCAGCACGAACCGTTCCAGCAGCAGCAGCCCCAGCCGGGCCACGCACACCTCGACCAGCAGCAGCACCAGCCCCGTCGGCTGGCCCGCCAGGGCCAGGGGCACGCAGCTCAGCAGCAGCAGCGGCAGGGCCCTGAGTGGAAACGGCAGT
Source organism: uncultured Synechococcus sp. (assembly GCA_964632245.1). Taxonomy (GTDB): domain Bacteria; phylum Cyanobacteriota; class Cyanobacteriia; order PCC-6307; family Cyanobiaceae; genus CAIQIA01. The sequence continues at coordinate 4,080 of CAZWFG010000090.1, forward strand.
CGCCAGCGGCCCACGGGCAGACGGCGGGCCAGCAGCAGCATCAGGCTGGCCAGCAGCAGCTGCTGCAGCACCACCGGACGCTGCAGGAAGCCCAGCCAGCCCAGAATCTGCCCGAAGAGGCTGTCGATCATGGCTGGGGCAGCTCCCGGATGATCGCGTCAGTGGTCGCCTCCGGTGATTGCAGGTTGACGACCATCGGCGTCAGAAGCTTCTCGGTGAGGCGTCCCAGCCGCTCGACCTCGCTGGTGCTGAAGTTCAATGATTCGAGGGCGTCACCGTTGACCTGGGCCTGGGACTGCACCAGTGCCTTCAGCACTTCGGAGCTGTCCACCGGCGGTGGGGCATGGCGGTTCACCGGCAGGATTTCGTGGTTGCTGAGGCTGAGGGAGCGCTGGATCAGGGGGTTGAGGCTCAGTCGCGCCAGCTCAAAGGCCCGGCGACGCTGGGCCTTTGATGAGTTGAGACCGAAGGCCAGCACCCGCACCGGTGAGGCCGTGCTCGGCGGGCCGCCGGGGCCGGAGGGCAGCGGTGCCACCCCCAGGTCATCCCCCAGGGCGTCCTTGAGCCGTTTCAGGCTCAGGCTGGAACAGGGAATCCAGTCGAGCTGGCGGGCCATCAGGCCGCGGGTGAGCTCATGGACGTCGCTGAACATGTTCACGTGGCTCTGGGTCGCGGCGTGGGCCAGCCACTGCAGCCAGCGTTCGATCGCCCGGCGGTCGGTGGCACTCACCGGCGTGGGGTCGCTCCGGCGGCGCAGCACCAGGCGTCGCAGGGCCTCATCGGCCCCCAGGGACCCGGCCGTCCACCAGATCCCGGTGGGCGTGAGGCTCAGGCCGACGTGGCGTCCGGCGGCGGCCTGGGTCAGCAGCTGAGCCAGGGTGGTGGGTGCTGTGGGCATGCTCCTCCGGTTGAAGCAGGCCAGTTCCGGAGTGCGTGCGATCGGCAGGGCGGCGTAGCCGCCGGGCACCTCCACCCGCCCCAGCACGTCGGGGAGCAGGTCGTCCTTGACCTCGGCGGGCAGGGTCAGCCGCCGCACCAGTCCCTGCTGGTACAGCTCCTGGGCTTGAACCGCCGACAGCAGGATCAGGTCGGGGCCGAGGCCCCGTGCCTGGCGTCGCCGCAGCTCCGGCGTGATCTCCCGTTCGCTGAACATCAGCATCTCGAGGCGGGCGCTGGGATCGATCTGCTCAAAGCTGCGCAGCAGCGGCGCCCACAGCCGCGCCACCTCGTCGCGCTTCGTCACCACCACCGCATCGTTGGGGCGGACGTAGTACAGAAAAATCGTGTTGCCCGACAGGATGCCGCAGCCCTGAAGCAGGGTCAGCACAGCGCCGATGGCCGTGGCGCGAGCCATGGTGCGCAGCCCTGGGCGCATTTCAGCCGCCATCGGTGGTGATGCCGTCAGTGAAGCGCATGCTCAGGTCCAGCCAAGGGCTGCGGGTCACCGGGGCGCTGGTCGAGATCAGATCGATGCCGGTGGCGGCGTAGGCGGCCAGCTGTTCGGGGCGGATGCCGCTGGCCTCGAGCACCACCGGCGCCCCCCGTTGCCAGGCCAGCCGCCGCAGCTGCGGCACCAGCTCCGCCAGGGCCGTGGCGGAGAACCCGTCGAGCAGCACCGCATCGGCGCCGGCGGTGATCGCGGCCTCGGCCTCGGCGGCCGTCTCGGCTTCGACGATCACCCGCGCCGGCCAGGGGGCCCCCGCCCGCACCGCCGCCAGGGCCGGCCCCACGCCGCCCGCCCAGGCCAGGTGGTTCTCCTTGGGCATGGCGGCATCGTCGAGGCCCAGCCGGTGGTTGGTGCCGCCGCCGCAGCGCACGGCGTACTTCTCCAGCCCCCGCAGGCCCGGCGTGGTCTTGCGGGTGTCGGCCAGCTGGACGCCGCTTCCCTCCAGCTGCCGCACCAGGGCCGCCGTGGCCGTGGCGATGCCCGACAGGCGCATGGCCAGGTTGAGGGCCGTGCGTTCAGCGGCCACCAGGGCCGCCGCGTCCCCCTCCAGCCGCAGCACCTCCTGGTCCACCGTCACAGGGGAGCCGTCGTCCACCGGTCGCTGCACCTGCACGGCTGGGTCGAGCAGCTGGAATAGCCGCCCCGCCAGCGGGCCGCCGCAGAAGATCCCCGCGCTGCGGGCGGTCCAGCTGGCCCGTCCCCGGCGCCCCTGCAGGGCCGCCGCCGTCAGATCCCCGCGGCCGATGTCCTCCGCCAGCCAGGCCCGCAGCTGTTCGTCCAGGGCCGGGCTGAACGGCAGGGCGGGGGCCATGGCCGGTTCACGATGAAGTCGCCCCAGTCTCCCGCCCCGGGGGAGCCCCAGCCCATGGCCGCTGCCGACCCCCGCCCCCTGGCGGTCTTTCTCGATGCCCTCAGCCTCGGTCCCGTCGACCTGGCGCCCCTCGAGGTCCATTGCCGCCTGCGCTGCTGGCCCGTGACCCGCCCCGACCAGTGCCTGGAGCGGCTGCAGGGGGCGACGGTGGCGATCACCAACAAGGTGCCGCTGGCGGGCGAGGTGCTGGAGCAGCTGCCGCAGCTGCGGCTGGTCTGCACCGCCAGCACCGGCACCGACCAGGTGGACGTTGCCACCTGCCGCCGCCTGGGCATCCCCGTGCAGAACGCCGGTGCCTACAGCCGTCCCTCGGTGGTGCAGGTCACCTGGTCGTTGATCCTGGCCCTGCGGGGGCGGCTCGACGAGCGGCTGCAGCAGTGGCGCAGCGGCGCCTGGGCCGCCAGTCCGGTGTTTGCCCTGGTGGAACCCGAATTCGATGAGCTGGCGGGCCAGACCCTCACGGTGCTGGGGGCGGGCTCCATCGGCGGCGGGGTGGCGGCGGTCGGCGAAGCGCTGGGGATGCGCTGTCTGCGGCTCACCAGCCGCTCCAGCGCCGCCGAGCTCGAGCAGGGCCTGCGCCAGGCCGATGTGCTGAGCCTGCATGCCCCGCTCACGGCCGCCACCCGCGGCCTGCTCGATCGGCGGCGCCTGGGTTGGATGCGGCCCTCGGCGCTGCTGGTCAACACCGCCCGGGGGGCGCTGGTCGACACCGAGGCCCTGGTGGAAGCCCTCGGTGCCGGTCGCCTGGCCGGCGCCGCCCTCGACGTGCTGCCCGAGGAGCCCCCCACGGCCGCCACATTGGACGCCCTGCAGGCGGTGCCCAATCTGCTCGTGACACCCCACATGGCCTGGACCTCACGCCAGGCCCGGCAGCGGCTGGTGCACACCCTGGCCTGTCACCTGGCGGCGCTGGCCCGTTAGCGGAAGATCGCCGCCACCTCCGGCCGCGCCAGCAGGGCCTGCTGCACGGTGCGGCAGTCCTGGGCCCGGTCGACGGTGTACGAGAAGGCCCGGCGTTCTTCGCCGCTGCCATCGGCGTCCGGGCCCCGGTCCGGCACCAGCGGCCCGTCGTTGTCCACCACCAGGCCCATGCTTGCTGGCGTTTCACCGGCCGGCAGGCGTGTGGGGGGGAGCCGTCGCCCCTGGCGGTCGCCCAGCTGCAGCAAATTGTCGCCGGTCGCGGTGATGGTGCGGGTGTTGATGCGGGCCCCCTGGAAGGCCTGGCGCCAGGCCGCTGGTCCTCCGCCGATGCGCAGGTCGGCCCCGCGCAGGTCGGCCTTGCCGAAGCGGCTGCGGCGCACCGTCGCCCCCACGAAGGAGCTGCCCTGCAGCCAGGCGTTGCGGAAGTCGCTGCGGTCGATGCGGGCGAAGCGGAAGTCGGCGAAGGTGGCCACGGCACCCGAGAGATCGCTTCGCGTGACCTGGCTGCCGAGCAGACTGCTGCCCTGCAGCCAGGCTTCGCTCGCGCGGCTGCGGAACCAGATGCTGGCGCTGAAATCGGCGTTGGCCGCATAGATCCGGCGCAGGTCGGCACCGGCCAGATTCGAGTCGAGCAGGCTGTCGCAGGTCAGATCACTGCCGGCCAGGTCCAGGCGGGCCAGGTTGGCGCGGCTCAGCAGCCCCATCGGACCCACCAGGCGGTTGATGCTCAGAAACTGCAGCGTGCGCTGGCGCAGCCGCTGTTCGGTGTCCGTGGGGGCTTCTTCCATCTTGTCCAGGGCCAGCAGCAGCCGCGACTGGCTCAGGCTTTCGAGGGGTGAGGCGGTGCCGGCCAGGTCCCGCAGGGACTGGGTCGAGGCGGCTTCCCGGGCGGCCTGACCCCGGGACTGCAGCTCCAGGGCCTCCTGCAGCCAGGCCTGCCGCAGGCTCTGAAAGCGCTCCGCCGAGGTCTGCACCCGGTTGGCCAGCCCCTGGCCGAGGGCCTGGCCCAGCTCGACGATCAGCTGTTCCTGGGCGGCATAGGCCCGGTGCTGCTGGTCCCGGCGGGTGTTGTACAGCGTCAGCAGCAGCGTCACCGGCGTCGCCACCGAGGCCGCCACCACCACCAGCCGCGACAGGCCGCTGCCCAGGCGGCTCAC
>CAZWFG010000091.1:0-8450 GCA_964632245.1 uncultured Synechococcus sp.
GCGGTACTTTGCCCCGGCGATCAGGGCGCCCATGTCGAGGGCAATGAGCTGACGGTTCTGCAATGCCGACGGCACATCGCCGTTGACGATCCGCTGCGCCAGCCCCTCGACGATGGCGGTCTTGCCGACACCGGGTTCGCCGATCAGCACTGGATTGTTCTTCGTCCGTCGCGACAGGATCTGCACCGTCCGGCGGATCTCCTCATCCCGGCCGATCACCGGGTCGAGCTTGCCGGCCCGGGCTGCCGCCGTGAGGTCGCGGCCATACTTCTCCAGGGATTCGTAGGTGCCTTCGGGGTTCTGGTCGGTGACCCGTTGGCTGCCGCGCACGGCACGGATCGCCTCCCGCAGGCCCGCTTCGTTGAGGCCCGCCGCCTGCAGCAGGTTGCGCCCGCAGCGGTCATCGATCGCCAGGGCCAGCAGCAGATGCTCCACCGAGATGAAGCTGTCCTCCAGCTCTTTCTTCAGCTCGTCGGCCCGCTGCAACAGCGTCTGCAGACCCTTGCCCAGGTACACGTTGTCGGGCGGGCTGCTCAGGCTGGGCTGGCGGGCGATGAAGGCCTCCACCTGCTGCTGCAAGGGGGCAGGGGCGACACCGGCCTTCTGGAGAATGCGCACGGCGAGGCCCTGGGACTGCTGCAGCAGAGCAAGCATCAGGTGCTCACTTTCCAGCTGCTGCTGGCGTTTCTGCTGGGCCAGGCCCTGGGCCGCCACGATGGCGCCCCAGGCCTGCTCGGTGAACTGTTCAGCGGTGGGTTGCATCACGGCTGGGGCTGGGAAAGCTCTGCGCTCAACCTATGGGCGCCAGACGTCTGCGGGGTACGGAGGACCCACCGGTCGCGGTTCGGTTGCTGCACCCCTGGGGTGAAAACCGTCCGGCCTGGCCACAATCCAGACAGCCCCCATGCCCTCTGCACGCCATGACCTGTCGCCGTCGTGTCCGTTTGCTGCTGCCCCTGGTCCTGCCGTTGCTGCTGGCCGGCCCCGGGGCCGACCTTGCCCTCGCCCGCGGGGTGGGTTTCGGGGGGCGGGGTGGTTTTGCCGTGCCGGCACCGGCGTTCCATGGCGGTCCTGACTGGCATCCCCAGTACGGACCGGCCGTGCGGCCCGATGGTCTCGACCGGAACCTCAATCTCGATCGGAACCTCAACCTTGACCGGAACGTGGACGTGGACCGGAACCTCAACCTGGACCGGAACGTGAATGTCGACCGCACGGTCAACAACAGCTTCTACGTGCGTGATGCCAACGGCTGGAATCGCAGCTGGGTCAACGGTGGCTATTGGGGCAGCCGCCCCTGGCGCACCGGCTGGTACGGCGTCGGCGCCCCCGGTTGGGGTGGCTGGAGCTGGTGGGGCGGTGCCAGCACCGCCTGGGGGCTCACCGCCCTGGCCAGCACCGCCACCATCGCCGGCCTGGTCAATGCCGCCAGTGCCAGCCAAAGCCCGGTGATCGTGGTGCCTGGAGCCACCGTCCAGCTCGACTACGGCAGTGTCGACGCCATCGGCAGCAGCGGCGCCAGCTTCAGCTACAACCTCGGCAGCGGCGGTTGGCTCAATGGGGCCGCCAACTGTGCCCAGGGCCTGCTCAACGGCCAGGTGCCGCAGACCGCCGACCAGGCCCAGCTGCTCAATGCCGTCTGCGCCGTCGCCTATGGCACCGGCGGCTGAGACGGCAGCTGCAGCTTCACCGACGGATCGGCCGGCGGCAGCGGGCCCACTTCCCGGTATTGGCAGAACCGCAGCGGGCAGCCGTCGGTTCCATAAACCGCATCGTTCTGGGACAGGCAGCCGCCACCATTCTTTCGCTCCACCCGATTGGCGGGGATCCGGGCCGGCTGGACGAATTCCTGTCCCCTTGGCACGATCCACGGGCAACCGCCGGGGGCGTAGCCCGGTCGCAGCACAGGTGCGGCCCGCAGCGGCAGGGCCGCCAGCAGACCGCTGGCCAGCAGCAGCATGGTCATCGGCAGGGGGCGATGCACCTGGGCAGACCGGGATGGCATGGTGGGTGACCTCTGGCGATGGACATGGACCAGCCTGCCGCTGCCGACTCCACCCTGCTCGATGGGCTCGCCGCCGCAGTGGCGGCCCTCGATCCCCAGGGCACTGACCTCGAACGCCAGTGCTGGCGTGTGGTCCATCGCCATCAGCACGGGATGTTTCCCAGTGAGTACGACATCCGGGAGACCGATGAGGCCCTGTACCTGGCGCTGCTCAGTCGGGTGCGGGGGTGACCAGCAAAAAGGGGCCCCTGGGGCCCCTGACGTGATCGTTGGACTCTCAGGGCAGAGAACTCAGCGGTGCTGGGGTCTGCCCTGGGTGGGGATCAGGCCCAGCCCTTGGAGGAGCTGTCCTCGACGTAGGCAGCCACGTCGGCGATGTCGGCTTCAGACAGCTTGCCGCCGAAGGCGGGCATGGCGTTCTTGCCGTTGGTGACCTGATAAGCGATCGCGGCCTCGTGGCCCGCGCTGTAGTTGGCGAGGTAAGCCTCGAGGGCTTCGGCCTTGAGGGTGCGCTCAGCGTTCACCACGTTGCCACCGCCCATGTGGCAGGCAGCGCAGTTGGCGGAGAACACCTGGGCCCCGTGGGCCACATCGGCGGCGAAGGCGGGAGCGGTGCCGAACAGAAGGGCGACACAGAGAGCCAGCAGGCTGAACAGGCGACGCATGGGGCGCTGGAAGGATCCAGCCCAAGCTAGGGAGCGCCGGTGACGGCCCCGGAGCTCTGCAACGGATCGAAACGTATGCGGCCCCGCTGGGGCAGGCCGGCATCGTCGAACACCGCCTCGAGGGTGGCGGCATGGGAACGCAGGCCGAAGCGCTCCGGCGGACTCACGGGCCGATGCACGAAATGACGCTGGCGGATGCTGAAGCGGTCCCAGGCATTGATCTCGAGGGGCAGCACCTTGATCAGCCCTTCGATCAGCCAGGGGGTGAGCGGCAGCCCCGGCGGCCGCAGCATGCCGCGCCAGCGGCAGAGGCTGGCCACGGTCTCGTTCACCGTCACCGCCGGCTGGCCCAGCACCAGCCGTCGCACCGCCCCCTGGCCCGCCTCGGGGTTGGGGGCATGGGGTGTCAGCGCCAGGTGGCAGCAGACGCGGGCGATGTCCTCGGCGTGGATGAAGTGGAAGCTGGCGTCGGCCCGCAGAAAGCGCGCCAGCCAGAGCCAGCGGCAGGCCTCCCCCAGCCCCGCCGTGAGGTAGCTGGTGGGAAAGCCGCCGTGGCCATCGACGCGACCCCCGAACACCAGGGTCGGGAAGACCGCCACGATCCGTTCCGCCAGCGGATGGTGCTCAAGCTGCTGCAGGCACTGGGCCTTGGTGACGATGTATTCGGTGCCGAAACGTTCGGCCTCCGGCAGCAACCGCAGGTCTCGGTCGAGGATGCTGGCGGTCGAAAAATAGATGATCTGTTGCAGCCGTCCGGGGTCCAGGCGGCCCAGCAGCTCCTTGACTGCATCGACATTGACGCTCTGGGCGCGCTGGGGATCCCCCCAGGCGGTGGCGGTGTGGATCACCCGGTCCACCTGTGCCAGCGCATCGGCGTGGGCCTGCTGGTCCCGCAGGTCGCTCACCAGCAGCCGGATGCGTGGATGGTCGGCGGGAACCGCCGTCAGCTTCGACGGGTCCCGCAGCCACAGCAGCAGCTCGGCATCGGAATGGTGCAGCAGCCTGTGGGCGATGTGCTGACCGACGCAGCCGCTGGCGCCGGTGATGAGAATCCGTTCCAAGGGCCGTCTGCCTCAGCCCACCGAGCTGAGCAGTTCGTTCACCCGTTTGCCGGTCTCGAAGAAGACCCGGGCGTTTTCCTCGGGGGTGCCGGGCAGGATGCCGTGGCCGAGGTTGAGGATGTGGCGTCGACCGCGGGCCTTGCGGACGGTGTCGACGATGCGATGGCGGATCGCCTCGGGCGTGCCGAAGAGCAGACCGGGATCGACGTTGCCCTGCACCCCCACGTGCAGCGGCAGACGATTGCAGCCATCGGCCATGTCGACGGTCCAGTCGAGGGAGATGATGTCGACCCCGGTGGCGGCCATCCGTTCGAGCACACCGGCACTGCCCGAGATGTAGAGGATCAGTGGGGTTTCCGGGTGGCGCTGTCGCACCTGATCGATGACCCGTTTCTGGTAGGGCGCCGCAAAGGTGTCGTAGTCGGTCGGACTCAGCTGGCCCGCCCATGAATCGAACAGCTGCACCACCTGGGCGCCGCTCTCGATCTGATAGCAGACGTAACGGGCGATGCTGTCGGCCAGGTGGCCCAGCAGCCGATGCATCAGCTGCGGTTCACGGAACGCCATTGCCTTGATCACGGCGTAATCGCGGCTGCTGCGACCTTCGACGGCATAGGCCGCCAGGGTCCAGGGGGCCCCCACAAAGCCCAGCACCGTGGCGGCACTGCCCACCGACTCGCGCAGGCGCCCCAGCACCTCGCCCACAAAGGGCAGGGAGGCGGCAGGGTCGAGGGGCCGCAGGGCATTGACCTGCTCGATGCTGCGGATCGGTGGGTCAATGATCGGGCCGCGGCTTTCGATGATGTCGAAGTCGATGCCCATCCCCGGCAGGGGCGTGAGGATGTCCGAGAAGAGGATGACCCCGTCGGGCTGGAAGGCCTCGAAGGGCTGCATCGAGATGGCGTACGAGAGATCGGGGTTCTCGGAACGCTCGCGGAACGAGGGGTGGCGATCCCGCAGCTCGCGGTACACCTGCATGTAGCGGCCGGCCTGGCGCATCATCCAGACCGGTGGCCGCTCCACCTGCTCGCCTCGGGCGGCACGCAGCAGTAACGGCAGGGGCTCGCTCATGGGGAGGCGCAACCGATGGTCGGGCGGGACAGCCGCCGAACCTACCCGACCGCTTCCCCTTCGACGCCACCGGCTTCATGGATTGCCGCAGGTTTCGGGCGATCGGCGTCGTGCTTGAGCACCAGAACGCTCAGCGGCGGCAGGCAGAGGTCGAGCGACTGGCCGTAGCCGTGCATGCCGTGGTCGTCGCTGAACTTGCCGCCGAGGTTGCCCTGGTTGCTGCCTCCGTAGCGGGCGCTGTCGGTGTTGAAGCACTCGCGATAGAAGCCGTCGACAGGCACGCCGATGCGGTAGTTGCTGTGGCCGACGGGGGTGAAGTTGCAGACCACCACCACCCAGTTCCCTTCCTTCTCGTCGCGGCGCATGAAGCTGACGACGCTGTGGCGGTTGTCATCGCAATCGATCCACTGAAAACCGTAGTGGTCGAAGTCGTTGCGCCACAGGGCCGGTTCGCTGCGGTAGTAGGCGTTGAGGTCATCCACCATGTTGAGCAGCCCCTTGTGCTCGGGGTACTGAAGCTTGTCCCACTCCAGATCACCCCACACGTTCCATTCGCCCCGCTGGCCGAACTCCATTCCCATGAAAATGGTCTTCTTGCCCGGGTGGGTCCACATGTAGGCCAGGAGGGCACGCACGTTGGCAAACTTCAGTTCATCGCTGCCGGGCATCTTGTGCAGCAGATGGCTCTTGCCGTGCACCACTTCATCATGGCTGAGGGCCAGCATGAAGTTCTCGGTGTGGTGATACCAGATGGAGAAGGTGATGGCATTCTGGTGGAACTGCCGGAACCAGTGATCAAGCTCGAAGTAATCGAGCATGTCGTGCATCCAGCCCATGTTCCACTTCAGGTTGAAGCCCAGGCCCCCCATGTGGGTGGGCATGGTCACCAGGGGCCAGGTGGTGGATTCCTCGGCAATCGACAGGGCACCGGGGAAGTAATGGAAGAGCACCGAGTTGGCCTGCTGCAGAAAGCGCACGGCTTCGAGGTTCTCGCGGCCACCGTGTTCATTGGGCAGCCACTGGCCATCGGGTCGCAGATAGTCGCGGTAAAGCATGGAAGCCACCGCGTCGACCCGAATGCCGTCGATGTGGAACACTTCGAACCAGAAGACCAGATTGGCCACAAGGAAGTTGCGCACCTCGTTGCGGCTGTAGTTGAAGATCAGCGTGCCCCATTCCTTGTGTTCGCCGATGCGCGAATCGGCGTGTTCGTACAGGTGGGAACCATCAAAGAAGGCCAGTCCGTGGGCATCCTTGGGGAAATGCCCCGGCACCCAGTCGAGAATCACGCCGATGCCTTCGGCATGGCAGCGGTCGACGAAGGCACGGAATTCATCGAGGGGGCCGAAGCGACTGGTGGGGGCGTAGAAGCCCGTCACCTGATAACCCCAGGAGCCATCGAAGGGGTGCTCGGCCATCGGCATCAGCTCGATGTGGGTGAACCCCCGGGCCTTCACATAGGGGATCACCCGGTCGGCCAGCTCGGGGTAAGTGAGCAGGCGGGCCCCGGGCTTGAGGTCAGCGGCAGGCACTGGCGGTCGCGGGGTGCCGTCCGGCTGGATGTAGGGCTCATCCCAGCTGGCGTGCATCCAGCTGCCCATGTGCATCTCGTAGACCGAGATGGGCTGCTCCAGGGCATTGCGGCTGTCCCGCTGTTGCAGCCAGTCGCCATCGCTCCACTGGAAGCGGCCCAGGTCGGCCACCAGGGACGCCTGCAGCGGCCGCACCTCGTGCTGGAACCCATAGGGGTCGGCCTTCTCGTAGCAATGGCCGTCCTGGGTGCGCACTTCGTACTTGTACCGGGCGCCGGCTCCGAGGCCCGGCACGAACAGTTCCCAGAGACCGCCCAGCCGCTGCTGCATCGGTAGATGGCGGCCATCCCAGCCGCACAGGTCTCCGATCACGGCCACACTGCGGGCCGATGGGGCCCACAGGCAGAACTGGGTGCCGGCGATGCCGTCCTGCTCCGTCGGATGGGCCCCCATCCGTTGCCAGATGTGGTGGTGGTTGCCCTCGGCGAACAGATGGCGGTCCATTTCGCCCATCCACTCCTGGCGGAAGGCGTAGGGATCGTGCTGGTCGTGGGTGATGCCGGCCCGCACGACCCGGACCCGGTAGTGGCTGCCAGGGTTGTCGTGAACGGCGGTTTCGAACAGCCACGGGTGATGGGGGGTTTCCATCGGCGTTTCGGCGCCCCCGTGCAGCAGGGTCACCTCCGTGGCGTCGGGCATCCACGCCCGCACAACCCAGCCGCCATCCGGCAAGGGCTGGGGACCCAGGACAGCGTGGGGGTGGTCGTGGCGGCAGGATGCCAACCGTTCGGCATCGTCGAGCATCCAGTCCAGGCTCACCACCGGCATCGACACGAAGGCGTCAGTGAGGCGGAGCTTAGTCTGAAAACAGGCTTCAGCCCTGGCGGCGATCCAGGGGGAAATCGACCCCGGTGATGCGGTTGCGCTCATCGAGGATCACGTAGATCGTCACCGGGCCGCGGGCGAAGGAGGCGTTGACCAGCACCAGTTGCTGGGGACCGCCGCTCGCGGCGGTGACGACGCTGTCGACGCTGCGGAAGGGGCCCGTGCGCCGCTGCAGGTCACCCCAGCGCTGGGCCAGGTAGCTGGTGGTGAAGGTGTCCTGCAGGCTCAGCACCAGATGGCTGCGGGCTGCCAGCCAGCGGCCCCGGCCCAGATCCTGGATGAACTCCTGGGCGATCTCATCGACCGGTTCGGTGGTGTTGCCCACCTCGTAGCCGATCAGCTTGCCCTCGGGATTGACCACGAGGCGCATCGAATCGACACCCCGTTCGGTCCGCAGGCTGAGGTCGACGATGCCGGTGTCCAGGCCCCGCACCACCTGGCGCACGCTGCCCTCCAGCACCCGGGGAGCGGCCTTGAGACGTTCGCGCACCCGCTCCAGGCTGGCCTGGCGGGCCAGGCTGCCGCCGAACAGCTGGTACACCCCTTCGGCGTCCTGGCGCTGCAGGGCATCGAGCAGCTTCTGGGCGGTGCCGCGGCTCACCTCCTCCGTCGGCACCTGCGCCAGGGTCGCCGCGGGCAGCAGCGGGGTGAGGGCCAGCACGAGGGCCAGGGCGGAACGACGCAGGGAGAACAAGACCGTCAGGGCAGCGGGCGCGGCTCAGTCTGCCCCGCTTCCGGGCTGCTGCCCAGCGGCCCCAGGGACAGTTCGGCGCCGTCCAGCTGCAGCTCCAGCGTCACGGGTCCCGTGATCCCTGGGTTGACGCCGATCTGCGGCCAGGCCGCCGCCGCCAGCGACAGCCGCAGCCGTTCCCCTGGGGCGAGGGTGTGCAGCAGCGGCTGCAACCCCAGTCGCCGCGTCTGCAGCCGGCGGCAGTCGGCACCCAGGCAGCGCAGCACCCCCGTGCTGATCTGCTCGACCTCGCCGCCCGGGCGCACCACCGCCAGGGCCGCACAGAGGTCGAAGCCGTCGGCATCGGCGGCCATGTCGATGCGGAGCCGCGGCTCGCCCCACAGGGTCTGCGGCTGAGGCACGGTTGGACCGGTGAAACACACCACATCGGCGCGGCCATCCAGGTCCCCCCGGTCCACCGGCCCCGGGTCGAGGCCCAGGTGGCCACCGCGGCCGGGTACCGGTCGCCACGGATCGTGCACCCACACCACCCGGCCGCTT
>CAZWFG010000092.1:0-8366 GCA_964632245.1 uncultured Synechococcus sp.
GTTATGTGATTCCGGTGGAGATCTCGGTCTTTGAAGACCGCAGCTTCACCTTCATCACCAAGACCCCGCCCGCTTCCGTGCTGATCAGCAAAGCTGCCGGCATCGAGAAGGGGCATGCCAAGTCGTCAAAGGGCAGCGTCGGCTCCATCAGTCGCGCCCAGCTCGAGGAGATCGCCAAGACGAAGCTCCCCGACCTGAACTGCACCAGCGTCGAGTCCGCCATGCGGATCATCGAAGGCACCGCCCGCAACATGGGCGTCGCCGTGAACGACTGATCCGTTCGGTCCCGCTCCATCCACCCTGTTCCTCTGCCGGGGGAGAAGGCCCAGCCCTTCGTCTGCACCCCTTGATCCCATGAAGACCATCTCCAAACGCTTCAAGGCCGCCGAGGCCGCCGTCGAACCCCGTGCCTATGCCCCCCTCGAGGCGGTGGCCCTGGTGAAGAGCAACGCCACGGCGAAGTTCGACGAAACCCTCGAGGCCCATGCCCGCCTGGGCATCGACCCCAAGTACACCGATCAGCAGCTGCGCACCACCGTGGTGCTGCCCAAGGGCACCGGCCGCACCATCCGCATCGCCGTCATCACCCGGGGTGAAAAGGTCGCCGAGGCCAAGGCCGGCGGTGCCGACCTGGTGGGCGATGAAGACCTGGTGGAGTCCATCGCCGGTGGCGCCATGGACTTCGACCTGCTGATCGCCACCCCCGACATGATGCCCAAGGTGGCGAAGCTGGGCCGCGTGCTCGGTCCCCGTGGCCTGATGCCCAACCCCAAGACCGGCACCGTCACCACCGACCTGGTGGGGGCCATCAACGAGTTCAAGGCCGGCAAGCTTGAGTTCCGGGCTGACCGCAGCGGCATCGTGCACGTGCAGTTCGGCAAGGCCAGCTTCAGTGCCGATGACCTGCTCGAGAACCTTAAGGCCGTCCAGGAGACCGTGGACCGCAACAAGCCCAGCGGGGCCAAGGGGCGCTACTGGCGCAGCCTTTACATCACCTCGACCATGGGCCCCTCGGTGGAGGTGGATGTGACGGCTCTTCAGGATCTCAAGTTCGAGAGCTGAGGGACCCCGGGCTGTTAGAGTCACAGATTCCAGCTTGCCTGGATGGGCTTGCGCCCAGGGTTGCCGCGACCTCCTTCAGGCCCGTCCTGCAAGGGTGCGGCAGCTCCCGCCGAAGACAGCAGGTGTGTTCGACAGGTGGGTCACCACCGGGCGACGCATAAACCCTGCCGAGGCCTGCGCAACGATTCACCCGCCCTGCGGGTGCGGATCGGTGTTGCGGCCTGTTGACGGTCCGCAATGCCCGCTTGTTCTTCCGATCCGTACCGAACCATGGGCCGCTCACTGAAGGACAAGCAACAGATCGTCGAGGAGCTCAAGGAGCTGCTCGATGGAGCCGCGATGGCTCTCGTGCTCGATTACCGCGGCCTCTCCATCAAGGAGATGGGCGACCTGCGTGGTCGTCTGGCTGCGGCCAACGGCGTCTGCAAGGTGACCAAAAACACCTTGATGCGCCGCGCCATCGAGGGCGACAGCGACTGGGCCAACCTTGATCCGCTGCTCAGCGGCACCAACGCCTTCGTGCTCGTCAGGGGCGACGTCGGCGGTGCCGTCAAGGCGGTGCAGTCCTTTCAGAAGGACAGCAAGAAGTCGGAACTGAAAGGCGGCCTCTTCGAGGGACGCCTGCTCAGCCAGGACGACATCAAGGCCATCGGTGATCTCCCCACCCGGGAGGTGCTCATCGCCCAGATCGCCGGAGCGATCAACGCCGTCGCCACCAAGGTGGCCGTCGGCATCAACGAGGTTCCCTCCGGTCTCGCCCGGGCCCTCAAGCAGCACGCCGAAAGCGGCGCCAGCTGACGACTCCTGTTTCCCCGTTCTGTTGCTTTCCCTGCCATGTCTGCCAAGACCGATCAGATCCTCGAATCGCTCAAGACCCTCACGCTTCTCGAAGCGTCCGAGCTCGTCAAGCAGATCGAAGAGGCCTTCGGTGTCTCCGCCGCCGCTTCTGCCGGCGCCGTGATGATGGCCGCTCCTGCGGCTGCCGCCGAGGCCGTTGAAGAGAAGACCGAGTTCGACGTCATCCTCGACAGCTTCGACGCCGCCGCCAAGATCAAGGTGCTCAAGGCGGTGCGCGAAGCCACCGGCCTGGGTCTGGCCGAGGCCAAGACCCTTGTCGAATCGGCGCCCACCCCCGTCAAGGAGGGCATCGCCAAGGAGGCCGCCGAAGAGCTCAAGAAGTCCATCGAGGAGGCCGGCGGCAAGGTCACCATCAAGTGACCCGCTGACGCACCTGACCCATCCACCCCCGCTGCGGCGGGGGTTTTTTCATGGCCGCCTGCCGCAGACAGAAGGCAGCCAGGCCGCAGCCAGACCGCGTCTAGAAAAAAAAGCCCCGCAATGCGGGGCAGACTGGGCAAAGGGCTGATCAGGAGTCTTGCCTTGTTTCGACCCTGACGCTCTCTGCGCTCCTCACACAAGATCAAATTATTCGATTAGAGAAAAACTGCCAGCCCCCTGGTGGACGGTTGCCCGGGCGGCCGGCCGTGCTGCGGGTGGGTAGGGTCGGGCCATGGCTGAAGACCCCCGTCAACCTGTGGTGGTGGCTGCCGCCTGTGATGGCGCCTGCAGCGGCAATCCTGGTCCCGGCGGCTGGGGCTGCCTGCTGCGTTTCGACGACGGCAGCGTCGAGGAGCTCGGTGGCGCCGACCCCAGCACCACCAACAACCGCATGGAGCTGACCGCCTGCCTGGCGGTGCTGCAGCGCCTGAAGGAGCTGCCGCGGTCCCCCGACCTGCGCATCCGCACCGACAGCCGCTACCTCATCGATGGCTTCAGCCGCTGGATGGGCGGCTGGAAACGCAAAGGCTGGCGCACGGCCTCGGGATCCCCCGTGCTCAACCGTGATCTCTGGGAGGCCCTCGATGCCGCCCGCCTGCCGGGGGTGACGCTCGAGCACGTGCGCGGCCACAACGGCGATCCCGATAACGAGCGCTGCGACGCCATCGCCGTGGCCTGGAGCCGCGGTCAGCAGCCCACCTCTGCCCCGGCGCCAGCCGCCCCCCCCGATGATCAGGCGCCGGCCCCGCTGCAGCGGCTGCTCAGCCGTCTTGAACTGGCTGACCGGCTGGCCGCGGGCGGCTATGGCCTCAGCCTGGTGGAGCTGGCCCAGCTGGTGGAGCAACCCCTCAGCCGGCTGGAGCAACGCCAGGAGTCGTGGCGCTGGCGTGACTGGCAGGTGGAACCCCTTGGGGAGGGGCGCTGGCGTCTGCGGTCGGCGCTGCCATGAATGGCTGGCAGCGCGTGATGGGGCCATGGCTGGCCCGCGACGATGGCGCCGACCCTGAATGGCTGAGCCAGACGAGCCTCCAGACCCTGGCCGCCCTGAGCCGGCGCCGCCACAGCCCCCTGCTGAAGATGCCGCTGGCGGCCCTGGGCCGGCGCCTGCAGCGTCCGGATCCACGCCTTGCCCAGACCCTCTTCGGGTGTCACTTCAGCAATCCCGTCGGCCTGGCGGCCGGCTTTGACAAGAACGGTGTGGCGGCGGGGGTGTGGCATCTGTTCGGCTTTGGTTTCGCCGAACTGGGCACCGTCACGGCGGCAGCGCAGGAGGGCAATCCACGGCCACGCCTGTTCCGCCTGGCACGCGAGCAGGCGGCCCTCAACCGCATGGGCTTCAACAACCTCGGCGCCGAGGCCGTGCGGATGGGGCTGCAGGCCCAGGACCTGGCACCGCCGGGCCAGCGGCCGGCGGTGCTGGGGCTGAACCTGGGCAAGTCGCGCGCCACCCCCCTGGAGCAGGCCCCCGACGATTACGCCCGCTCGCTGGCGGCCCTGGCGCCGTTTGCCGATTACGTGGTCATCAACGTGTCGTCTCCGAACACACCGGGCCTGCGGGAGCTGCAGGACGCAGCGCCGCTGCGCCGTCTGGTGGAACGGCTGCGGCAGCAGCCGGCCTGCCCGCCGTTGCTGGTCAAGATCGCCCCTGATCTTGCCGATGGGGCCCTGGATGCGGTGGTGCAGCTGGCCTTCGAGGAAGGGCTGGCGGGGGTGATCGCCACCAACACCAGCCTGGACCGCCTGGGCCTGGGGGAGCGGCGTCTGGCCCAGACCGGCCGCACCCTGGCGGAGGAGACCGGCGGCCTGAGCGGGGTGCCCCTGCGGCCGCGGGCCCTGGCGGTGCTGCGGCGGCTGCGGGCGGTGGCCGGCACCAGCCTGCCGCTGATCGGTGTGGGCGGCATCGACAGCCCCGAGGCCGCCTGGGAACGCATCACCGCCGGGGCCAGCCTGGTGCAGCTGTACACGGGCTGGATCTACCGGGGCCCCGAGCTGGTGCCATGGGTGCTGGAGGGGCTGCAGGGCCAGCTCGAGCGTCATGGCCTGCCGAACCTGGCGGCAGCGGTGGGCAGTGAACTGCCCTGGCGCGACGCCTGAGGCGCGCCTAGCGTCGATGAAGCCCTTGCCAGCGCCTTGGTCGCCGGTGTCGTGCAGAACCTGGCCGACCGGCTGGCGCCGTTGCTTGCTGAACTGCGGCGACCGCTGCAGCGTGAACGGCTGAGCGTTGTTCTCGCCGATGACCGCCTGGAGGTGCTGGTGGTGCGCCGCGAAGATCCGCGGCTGCGGCTGCTGACCTGGCTGGAGGCGCCCCTGCCGCCGGGCATCAGCCGCGACGGAGGTCCTGAACTGAGCGATGCCCTGGGCGATCTGCTGGGAGATCTGTTGCTGCAGGGCGACCTGCCGACGGTGCCCGGCGGTGGGGCGGTGCTGAGTGCCGCCCAGGCCCCGGTGCGCACATTGCTGCTACCGCCGGATCTGACGGCCGACGCCGATCCCGAAGCCCTGCACGATTGGTTGCGGCAGCAGCAGGACCGGCTGCTGCCCCTGCAGGACCAGGAGATCGCCCTGGAACCGCTGCCGCTTGCCGATGGCTGGGCCTTTGCCTGCCTGCCCCGGCCGGCCCTCGACCGCTGGCTGACGATGTTTGCCGCCGCGGGACTCGAGCTGCACGGCCTGGAACCCGAACTGTTCGCCTGCCGGCGGGCCCTGGTGGGTCCCCTTGATCCCCCCCGCGGCGGGCTGCTGGAACTGCGGCCGCAGAGCGGCAACAGCCGGCTGCTGCTGTGGAACGACGAGGCGCCACTGCTGGATGCGGTGGTCGACAGCACCGACGCCCAGGAGGTGGCGTCATGGCTGCAGTCCCTGGCCCTGGCCCTGCAGCGCCGGGATGGGGGCTGGGCCACGGCGGTGCTGCATTGGCTGGTGCATGACGCCGAGGGGGTGACGGTGCTACCGGTGGCACCGGCGGGATGGTCATGGCGGCCGGCCGATCCCGTGGCCCATCCGGCGGTGGAGGTGACCGCAGGCTTTGAGCCGCCGCCGCCGGACCGGCTGCTGCGACCCCTGGGCCTGGCCCTGCGGGAGCTGGTGCCATGAGGCTCGATCTGCTCGAACCCCGCCGGCGCCTGCTCGGCATCCCCGAAGACCGATTGCTGCCTGTGGCGCCGCTGCTGCGACGCGGCGGCCTGATCGGGCTGGGGCTGGTGGCGGTGCCGCTGCTGCTGACGCTGGGGCTGCTGCTGCGGCAGCACTGGCTGGAGGCACGCATCAGCGAGGTGCAGCCCCTGGCCGAACGCAGCGCGGCGATCCGCGCCGAAGCCGAGGGCCTGCGCCGACGGGTGCGCAGCCTGCAGGCCGCCAACCGCAAGCTCACCACAGCGCTGCTGGCGGTGCGATCCAGTTCGGCCCTGCTCACCGAACTGGCGGCCCTCACGCCGGTGGGGGTGCAGCTCACCGCCACCACGGTGGCCCCCACGACGCTGGAGCTGGAGGGGGTGGCCTATGACCCCAATGCCTTCATCCGCCTCAATGCCTTGCAACTGGCGTTGCAGCAGGCCTCCTTCAGCCAGCCCGGTGGCGTGACGCTGCGGCAGGCCCTGAGGCAGCAGCGCAGTGAACTGATCAGCTTCCGGCTGGCGACCGACCTGCGGCCCGATCCGCCCACCCCCACACCCCAGGCCCTGCGGGCCCTGGGCGCCGAAGGCATGGCGCGACGGGTGGAACTGCTGCGCGAGGAGGGCTTGATCCGTTGACCAATTTCCAGCCGCGACCGTCGTTGCCCCTGGGGCTCACCAGCGAGCGGATGCTGCTGCTGGGCCCGGTGCTGGCGGGGGGGCTGGTGAGTGTCGTGCTGCTGGCGGCGGCGGTGGTGCCGCTGCTGCGGGGCATGCTGCAGCGGCAGGACCAGCTGCAGCAGTTGCGCCAGCAGGCCGCCGAGCTGCCGCAGAACCTGCGGCTGAGCGCCCGGGCGCGGCTCGATCTGGACACGGCGGAACGGCAGCAGCAGCGGTTGCTGCAGCTGGTGGCCGGCACGGGGCAGCTGGACACCTTGCTGGCCCAGCTGGGGGCCGAGGCCACCCGTGCCGGTGTGGACCTCGACAGCTTCGAGCCGCAGACCCCCACCCCCGCGGCAGCGGCCACCGCACCGGCACCCCCAACGACTCCGGCCGCGCCACCCCCACCGCCCGGCGGCAAGGCCGCCACTCCGCCGCCACCGCCGGATCCATTGCTGGTGCCGGGTTTGCAGAAGCGCAGCCAGCTGCTGGTGGCGTCGGGGCGGTTCCCGCAGCTGCTGACCTTCCTGCGGCGGCTGGAGCAGCTGGCCCCGCTGGCGGTGGTGTCTGACCTGTCGCTGAAACACGAGCCGGTGCCCAAGCCGCCGCCGGAGCCGGCCCCAGGCCAGACGGCTGCTCCCCAGACGCAGCCACCGGCACCCGAACGCACCACCCTGCGCTTCACGCTCACGGCCTACAGCCGGGCTGCCGCTGGTGCGCCGCGAAAGTGATCGTTACGATCCGGCCGTCGGTGAGGGTGGATGAACGGGCGTCCTGTGCTGCCGTCGCTGCTGCTGACGGCCCTGCTGCTGCCGGCGGCGGAGGTGCGGGCGGTCGAACAGGTGGACCTGCGGGTGCTGCGGACCCCTGGCGCCCTGGAGCTGGTGCTTGATGGCATGGGGCCACGGCCCGAAATCCAGAAGCGGTCGACGCCCGAGGGTTGGACGTTTGAGGTGGTGACCGACCGGCCCGGGCAGCTGGGCGGTGGGGCGCGCTTTCTGAACCTGCAGGAGGCCGGCATCGACACCGTCGGCCTTGACGGCGGCGACCGCAGCTGGCGGCTGCAGGTGAACGGTCGCGGCCTGGGGGCCCCCCTGGTCACCGCCGACGGCGCCAGCGTGCGGGTGCGCTTCGCCGCCCAGGCCGTCCCCCGACTTTCATCAGGCAGCTACGACCTCTCGATGCCGGGCCGCGTGGCCCAGGAGCCCTTCGTGCCCCCCCTGCGCCGCCGGGCCGTGGCACCACCTGGAGGGGACATGGCGATCAGCACGATGGTCATCCGCAACCGCAGTTACCTGAACATCTCCGGCCCACCGGTGACCATGACCACCCGCGGCGCCCAGGCCCGGGATGTGCTGATGATCTTGGCGCGGGCGGGGCGGTATGGGTTTGTCTATGAGGAAACCATTCCCCAAAAGACAACCAAATCGAAGACGACTCAGCAACAAGGACTGGAAACGAATGAGCAGACCACCGTCGAAACCACAAAACTCCCCGGCGTTGGACTGAGTCAGCCGGTGACAGCTTCCTTCCTGAATGAGCCCTATGCCAATGCATTTAACCTAATTTTGATGAATACTGGATTGCAGGCAAAGCTTCAAGGTCGTACGATTGTGGTAGGGGCTAATGTGTTGACGAAGACGCTGGGGTCGGAGGTTTCAAAGACTTACAGACTTAATCAGGTCTTGACTACCCAAGCGGCTGATTACCTAGCCAGTCTTGGGGCGACGATGCAGAAAGTCAGCCTTGCACAGCGCGATGATTCCGGTCGCGATTCATCTGACTCCAGCAACTCCAAAGGGCAAGGCAATGCAAAGACGTCTTCCTCGGGCGCAAGCCCTTCCGGCGACGGAGGCAATCAATCAGGAAGCCGTAGCGCAAGCAATGACGTTGTCATTTCATCCTATGGCGGTGGCCAGGGTCCACTCCAGGGGCTGTTTGGGACCATTGACAAACGATTACAATCAATTACATTGATTGGAGATCCGGCCCTGGTTGGCGTTGCCGAGGGCTACATCAGGCAAATTGACTTGCGCCCACGCCAGGTTGCTGTCAGCGTCAAGATCTTGAACATTGACCTTGCTAATGATGCAACGATTGACAATAGCTTTGCGTATCGGTCGCCAAACGTCTTTCTGGTCAATAACAACGGTCAATTGGTCGCCAATTTTGGCAATCTCAAGCCCCCCGGGGCGCGTCAGGCCGGCCTACCTAGCACCTACACAGCGCTGGAGGGAGAGTCACCGCTTGTCGGCT
>CAZWFG010000093.1:0-8347 GCA_964632245.1 uncultured Synechococcus sp.
GGGAGCAAGGCCCAGGAACCAGGGGTGACCATTCACCGGTTCCGTCTTCTGCGCCGCTTGAGGCCGTCGGTAACGGCGGTCCCAGACAGATGATCGCCCCCGGTCGGCCCTGCCGGCCGGAGAACAGAACCCGGCTTACGTCCTGCTTTCCCCCCTTCGCCACGGCCATGGTCTGCCCCCAGCCCGATGCCGATCGCTGCCGCTCCCTCGGCGGGCTGCTGCAGCGACTCGGGCTTTCGCTGCCGCCAGCAGATCCCCCCGATCTGCGGCCGCTCCACGAAGCCCTCACCCACACCAGTGCCGGACTGGCCTGGAACCATGAGCGGCTGGAATTTCTCGGGGATGCGGTGCTGCGCCTCGCCTGTGCCGAATTCCTCGAGGATCGCCTGCCGCAGTTGTCGATGGGACAACGCTCGGCCCTGCGGGCCCAGCTCGTCAGTGACCGCTGGCTGGCTGACCATGCCGCCGGCCTCGACCTCGACGCCGTGATCCTGCAGGGGGCCCAGGCCAGCGGTGATCATGCCGGCAGGCGCACCGTGAGGGCCGAATGCTGCGAAGCCCTCGTCGGTGCCGTGTACGAAGCCTGGGGCGGGTCCCTGAATCCGGTGCGGCGCTGGCTCGATGACCCCTGGTGGGCCGACAGTGCGGCGCTGCTCGCTGATCCCAGCCTGCACAACTGGAAATCGGCCCTGCAGGAATGGAGCCAGCGTCAGGATGGTCGTCTGCCGACCTACTGCACCGAAGAGCGGGAGCGCTTCCACGGCAGCCCCCGGCGCTTCCACAGCGCCGTGGCGGTGGCAGGGGAAACCCTCGGGGAAGGCTGGGGGCCCTCCCGTCGCCTGGCCGAGCAGGAGGCCGCCCGTTCGGCCCTCGGGCGCCTCAGCCCTGAACCTCGCTGAGCTGATTCAGGGGCAGGGTCACCAGCTTGTCCCAGTTGCCGCCTTCAAACAGCACCGCCGCCCGGCGACCGCTGATGCGCTGCACGAACCCCTGGTAACCGTCGTAGATCGAGCGCGGATCCACCACGCGCACCGTGCTGCCAGGCAGGATCATGGTGAAGGTTCCGGGGTCGGCTTGGATGGTTTGGTGAGATTAGCGACCGTCACCGCAGCTCTGTATGGCCGATGCGTTTCTGGTGGTGGGAGAGGTGGTGGCTGCCCAGGGGCTCCGTGGGGAGCTGCGGGTGTTGCCGGCCACCGACTTCCCCTCCCGCCTCACCGAAGCGGGCCCGCGCTGGCTGCGCCCCCGGGGGGACCACAGCGCCCCAGCCCGACCCGTGCAGCTGCTCCAGGGCCGGCCCCTGCCCGGTCGTGATCTGTTCGTGCTGCGTCTCCAGGGGGTCGACGATCGCAGCCAGGCCGAAGCACTGGTGCGCCATGAGCTGCTGGTGGCAGCCGACGACCGCCCACCCCTGCAGGAGGGGGAATTTCATGTGCTGGACCTGCAGGGCCTCGAGGTGCGGCTCGAACCCGAGGCCCCGGCGATCGCGCATGTGCGTGATCTGCACCACGGCGGCAACGACCTGCTTGAGATTGAACTGGTGGCCGATGGTCGCCGCTGCCTCGTGCCCTTCGTCGAGCCGATCGTGCCCCGCATCGAGCTGGCCGAGGGCTGGTTGCTGCTCAGCCCACCGGCGGGGCTGCTGGATCTTTAGCGGGTGCCTGTCCAGTCCTGGAACCAGCCGCGTCGCCAGAGGATGCTGACCTGGATCGAGGCCACCAGCGCCATCACCACGAGACAGGCGATGTAGCCATAGCGCCAGTTCAGCTCCGGCATGTTCCAGGGGGAGGTTTCGGGGTTGAAGTTCATTCCATACACCCCGGCAATGAACGTGAGTGGCACGAAGATGCTCTGCACGATGGTGAGCATCTTCATCACCTGGTTCATGCGGTTGCTGATGCTGGCCATGTAGGTGGCGGTGACGCCGTCGCACTGGTGCCGCAGCAGTTCGGCAACATCGAACAGCACCTCCACATGGCTGTTCACTTCACGGAACCCGCGCACTGCCCCCTTGTCCAGCACCCGCTGGCTCTGGCGGATGAGCACGAACAGCTGGTTGCGCAGGGGCCAGATCAGGCTGCGCACCTGCCGCAGGCCCGTGCGCACTTCGTAGGCCCGCCGCAGCACCTTCGGGCTTGGGCGCCGCAGGGCGCTGTCCTCCAGCTCGTCGAGCTGTTCGGCCATGTCCTCCAGCAGGGGCAACACCTCATCGAGCACCTCGTCCACCAGAAAGAAGAGGATGTCGTCCAGGTCGGCGGCGCCCGGTGGCGGTTGCAGCTGCTCGAGCCAGTGGGTCAGCTCCGGGAAGGCCACCGGCCGGGGTACTTCCTCCACCGACACCAGCACGCGGTTGAGCAGCACCAATCCCACCTGCTCACTGATCATCCGGTTGGCGCTGCTGCCCCCCAGTCGGTGCATCACGATCAGCAGGGCACTGCCCAGGGCATCCACCCGGCAGCGCTGGGGGGTCTCGAGCAGGGCCCGCTGCAGGGGTTCGGGCACCTCGACCCGGGTCAGCACATCCTCCAGCAGTCCCGTGTCGCCGAGCCCCTTAAGGCGCAGCCACACCGGCAGGTTCTCCAGCAGCAGGGCCTCGAGGGCGGCCCGGTCCAGGTTGTGGCGATGGTCCAGGCCCTCGGGCCGGAACACCACCGCCGACACCGTGGTGGGAGCCACGCCTCCGTGGACGTACAACGGGCCTGGCAGATCGCCCGGTCGGCTGGACAGGCGGCGGCTGCGCAGGGAAGCACTGCCCAGCGGCAACTGACGGCCGTTCAGGGCCGAGGCCATGCGAGCGCTAACACCCCGTTCCACGTGTCGCGTCCATGGCCGTGATCGCACCTTAGGCAGCCCTGGCGACGGTGGCCCGGGGGACTGCCCCGGTACCATCACCCAACCTCCTGCCCAGAGTCCGCCATGGCCACGACCGCTCTGGTGCCGGTCATCCTCTGCGGTGGCACCGGCACGCGCCTCTGGCCGCTGTCCCGCGCCAGTTATCCGAAACAGTACTGGGCCCTGGCCGGTGACCACACCCTGCTCCAACAGACCCAGGAGCGCCTGAACGGTCTGGCCTCCCTCCAGCCGCCCCTGCTGGTGTGCAACGAAGACCACCGGTTCATCGTGGCCGAGCAGATGCGGCAGATCGGTGTCGACCCGTCGGGAATTTTGCTCGAACCCATCGGTCGCAACACCGCCCCTGCCATCGCGGTCGCGGCCCTGCAGGCCACCGCCCGCGGAGACGACCCCCTGCTGCTGGTGCTGGCCGCTGACCATGTGATCCGTGACGCCGCCGCCTTCCGCGCAGCGGTCGAGGCGGCCCGACCCGCCGCCGAGGCCGGCCGGCTGATCACCTTCGGCATCGTGCCCACCGCTCCGGAGACCGGATACGGCTACATCGAGGCCGAGGCTGCCCTGGCGCCCGGCAACACCGTGGTGCCCATCGTCCGCTTCGTTGAAAAGCCTGACCGGGCCACGGCCGAGTCCTTCCTGGCCTCGGGTCGCTTCACCTGGAACAGCGGCATGTTCCTGTTCCGGGCCAGTGCCGTGCTGGCCGAGCTCGAGCGCCTGGCCCCCGATGTGGTGAGCGGCTGCCGGGCCTCCCTCAGCCATGACACCGCCGACCTCGACTTCCTGCGCCTCGAGCGCGAGTCGTTCGCCGGCTGCCCGAGTGTGTCGATCGACGTGGCGGTGATGGAACGCACCACCCTCGGAAGCGTCGTGCCCCTGCATGCGGGCTGGAGCGATGTGGGCAGCTGGGGTTCCCTCTGGGAGACGGCCGATCAGGACGGGGACGGCAACGTGCTGCGGGGCCGCGTGATCAGCGAAGGCAGCCGCAACTGTTACCTGCGCAGCGAGCATCGGCTCGTGGTGGGTCTCGGGGTCGAGGACCTCGTGGTGGTCGAGACCGATGACGCCGTCCTTGTGGCCCACCGGGACCGTGCCCAGGACGTGAAACGCATCGTCAACCGTCTCCAGACCGATCGGGCTCCCGAAGGAGAGGCCCACCGCCGCATCTATCGGCCCTGGGGTCACTACGACGGCGTGGTCGAGGGTGAGCGCTGGCAGGTCAAACGCATCGAGGTCAAACCCGGGGCCTGCCTGTCGCTGCAGATGCACCACCATCGCGCCGAGCACTGGGTGGTGGTGCGCGGCACGGCCGTCGTCGAGAAGGACGGCGAATCGATCCTGCTGGGCGAGAACCAGAGCACCTACATCCCCCTGGGCTCCCGCCATCGGTTGTCGAACCCCGGCAAGATTCCGGTTGAACTGATCGAGGTGCAGAGTGGCCCTTACCTGGGCGAAGACGACATCGTCCGCTTCCAGGACAACTACGGCCGCAGCGAGGCGACGGCCGCCGTCGTCTGAGGGCTCATTCGACGGTGACGCTCTTGGCCAGGTTGCGCGGCTGATCCACATCCAGCCCGCGATGGGCGGCAATGTGATAACTCAGCAGCTGCATCGGCACCACCGTCAGCAGGGGGGAGAGCAGCTCCTCCACCGGAGGCACCGGCAGCAGCACGTCAAACAGGTCGGTGTCGGGTCCGGGGGGTGCCACACCGATCAGACGCGCGTCGCGGGCCTTGGCTTCCTGCGCGTTCGACAGCACCTTGTCAAACACGGTGCCCGGCATCGCGACGCTCACCACCGGCACCCGGGCATCCAGCAGGGCGATGGGGCCGTGCTTCATCTCCCCCGCCGGGTAGCCCTCGGCGTGGATGTAGCTGATCTCCTTGAGCTTGAGGGCACCCTCCAGGGCGATC
Organism: uncultured Synechococcus sp.; assembly: GCA_964632245.1. Taxonomy (GTDB): domain Bacteria; phylum Cyanobacteriota; class Cyanobacteriia; order PCC-6307; family Cyanobiaceae; genus CAIQIA01. The sequence continues at coordinate 4,761 of CAZWFG010000093.1, forward strand.
GGGTAGTTGATGCCCCGTCCCAGATAAATCACATCCTGGGTGTCGGCGAACTGATGGGCCAGATCGGCACAGCGCCGGTCGTGGTCATCGATCAGATCGCGCAGCTGGCCCGGCAGTCCCCGCAGGGCTGCGGCCAGCCGGTGCAGCTCCTCCGGGGTGCGGCTGCCGCGCAGTTCAGCCAGCCGCAGGGCAAGGCCGTAGAAGGCCAGCAGCTGTCCCATGAAGGTCTTGGTGGCGGCCACCCCCACCTCGACACCGGCCTGGATGTCGATCAGCTGGGGCACCAGCCGTCCCAGGCTGCTTTCCGGTCGGTTGGTGATCCCCAGCAGACGGGCGCGGTAGGCCGGATCGCCGTGGTCGGACCGGCGTTGCTGCTCCATGGCCAGGGCCGCCAGGGTGTCGGCGGTCTCACCTGACTGGGTGACGCCGATGGTGAGGGTATGGGCGGTCAGCGGCGGCGGTGCGTAGCGGTACTCGCTGGCGTAGGCCACCCCCGTGGGCACTCCGGCCAGCTGCTCCAGCAGATGGGCCCCCACCAGGGCGGCATGACGGCTTGTGCCGCAGGCCAGAACCTGGATGCGCTGCACGTCCTGCAGCAGCTCGTCGTCGATCGGCAGGGCCACCACCGGTCCGGTCGGGCCGCTGCCTTCCGGCAGGTGTCGGCCCAGCCAGCGGGCCACCGTTTCCGGTTGCTCGTGGATCTCCTTGAGCATGAAGTGGCGGAAGCTGCGCTTGTCCGCCACGTGGTCGGTGCCCTGCAGCTGCTGCGGGCTGCGCTGGCAGCGACGGCCCTGACCGTCGTAGAGCTCGATGCCCAGGGGGCCAAGCAGGGCCACTTCCCCATCTTCCAGCGGCAGGATCGTGCGGGTCACCCCGGCCAGGGCCGGGGTGTCGCTGGCGCAGAGAAACTCGCCTTCGCCGAAGCCGATGATCAGCGGCGCCTGGCGTCGTGCCACCACCAGGGCATCGCTCACCCGCGCCCAGAGCACCGCCAGGGCATAGGCGCCGTCCAGTCGGGGGAGCACCGCCTGGACGGCGGCCAGCAGGGTGGCACCCGTGGCCGATTCCCCCGCGGCCGTGCGGCGATCCAGTTCGCGGCTGATCAGGTGGGGGATCACCTCCGTGTCGGTCTCCGACAGGAAGCGCACCCCGGTGGCTTGCAGCTCCTCCCGCAGGCTGCGGTGGTTTTCGATGATGCCGTTCTGGACCACAGCCACCTCGCCGCGGCCGTCGCTGTGGGGATGGGCGTTGCGCTCCTCGGGTTTGCCGTGGGTGGCCCAGCGGGTGTGGCCGATGCCGCAGTGCCCGGGGGCCCCTTCGGCCTCCACCCGGCCCGACAGGTTGATCAGCTTGCCTTCGGCCCGGCGGATGGTCAGTCGTCCTTCCTGGACCGTTGCCACACCGGCGGAGTCATAACCGCGATATTCCAGCTGACGCAGTCCCTCCAGCAGCAGGGGAGCGGCGTCCCGGGTCCCGATCACCGCCACGATGCCGCACATCTCTGAATGTCCGCGAAAAAAAGCCCGGCGGTCGCCGGGCTGCCTGCCATGACGATACCGAGGCCGTCAGGACTTCAGTAAGCCAGGCCCATGCTGCGGGTTGTTTCGTCGCCGAGGTACACCCGGATGCTGAGGAAGTCGGTGGGGCAGGCGGTTTCGCAACGCTTGCAGCCGACGCAATCCTCGGTGCGGGGGGAGGAGGCGATCTGGCCGGCCTTGCAGCCGTCCCAGGGGACCATCTCGAGCACGTCGAGGGGGCAGGCCCGCACGCACTGGGTGCAGCCGATGCAGGTGTCGTAGATCTTGACGGAATGGGACATGCCCGGGCCGGAAGCAAACGCCGTGACGTCAAGGTACCCGTGCGATCCCCGAGCCACCCGACGGCGGGCCCGGCCGTCATCGTTGTTAACGGTCATCAGGCCAGCCCGTAGGATGCCCGACGCCAGGACCAGAGCCCATGTCCAAGGAAGCGACCTTCGAGAAAGTCCGCGAGATCGTTGCGGAGCAGCTCAGCGTCGATGCCGCTGAGGTGAAGGAGGAGTCCAATTTCCAGAACGACCTCGGCGCCGATTCCCTCGACACCGTTGAGCTCGTCATGGCCCTCGAGGAGGCCTTCGACATTGAGATCCCCGACGAGGCCGCCGAGAAGATCGCCACCGTGGGTGATGCGGTCACCTACATCATCGACAAAGCCGCCTGAGCACCCCACCCCCCTGCCGCCCCATCGTCACGGTCGAGTTCTGCAATGGTTGAGTCATCCCGTCGGGTGGTGATCACGGGTCTGGGGGCCATCACTCCCATCGGTAACACCGTCGCTGCCTACTGGGGCGGGCTTTGCCAGGGCATCAGCGGTGGTGCTCCCATCACCCTGTTCGATGCCTCGGCCCACTCCTGTCGCTTCGCGGCCGAGGTCAAGGGTTTTGAACCCGGTGAGCATCTCGATGCCAAGGAGGCCCGTCGCTGGGACCGCTTCAGCCAGTTCGGCGTCGTTGCGGCCAAGGAGGCCTTGGCCCACAGCGGCCTGGTCATCGACGACGCCAACCGTGAACGGGTGGGGGTGATCATCGGCTCCGGCGTGGGCGGTCTGCTCACGATGGAGACCCAGGCCGAAGTGCTGCACAGCCGCGGCCCCGGCCGGGTGAGCCCGTTCACCGTGCCGATGATGATCCCCAACATGGCCACCGGTCTGGCCGCCATTGCCCTCGGAGCTCAGGGACCCAGTTCCGCCGTGGCCACGGCCTGTGCGGCCGGCTCCAACGCCATCGGCGATGCCTTCCGGCTGATTCAGCTCGGCCATGCCGACGCCATGGTCTGCGGCGGTGCCGAATCGGCCATCACGCCCATGGGTGTCGCCGGTTTCGCCAGCGCCAAGGCCCTGTCCTTCCGCAATGACGATCCGGCCGCAGCCAGCCGTCCCTTCGACGCCGACCGCGATGGCTTCGTCATCGGAGAGGGGGCGGGCATCCTCGTGCTGGAGAGCCTTGAGCACGCCCGGGCCCGCGGTGCCGAGATCCTGGCCGAGATCATCGGCTACGGCACCACCTGTGACGCCCACCACATCACCGCCCCGATCCCCGGTGGCCTGGGCGGTGCCCGGGCCATCACCCTGGCCCTGCGTGACGCCCGGATCGCCCCTGAGGTCGTGGACTACATCAACGCCCACGGCACCAGCACCCCGGCGAACGACAGCAACGAGACCGCGGCCATCAAGACCGCCCTCGGCGATCGGGCCCGGCAGATTCCGGTGAGTTCGACCAAGTCGATGACCGGTCACCTGCTCGGGGGCAGCGGTGGCATCGAGGCCGTGGCTGCCGTTCTCGCCATCCGCCATGGCGTGGTGCCTCCCACGATCAACTACGCCACGCCAGACCCGGCCTGTGATCTGGATGTCGTGCCCAATGAGGCCCGACAGCAGACAATCGGGTGTGTGCTCTCCAACTCCTTCGGTTTCGGGGGCCACAACGTCTGCCTGGCCTTCCGTCAGTTCGCCTGACCTCCTTCCCCTCCTCCCACCTGCCCAGCCCTGCCATGGTCGCCGCTCCTGCTTCCGTCGAGACGCTCTGCGTCAACAGCATCCGCTTCCTGGCC
>CAZWFG010000094.1:0-8125 GCA_964632245.1 uncultured Synechococcus sp.
TCATCAACGGCCACCAGCTCGAACGCCACCCCCTGCTGGGCCGCCAGGGCCGCCAGGGTGCGGGACAGCCAGCCACGTGCATTCCTGAACGGAATCACGACTGAGACGCATGCAATCATGGCCCGACGACCCCCATCCAAAGGAACTGTTTCGATGGCGATGCGACGTCCCAGTCTGCGACGGGCCCTGATTCGCTTCCTGGGCGGCGACGCCGGCGAAACTCCCCATGCGGCCCCCCTGCCCACCCCCGCCCCCGAGGCGGATGGCGCCGAGCGCGCCTACAGCTACGCCGAGCAGCTGAACCTGCAGGGGGCCCCGGACCTGGCCGCGGCCTTCTACCGCCAGGCCTACATCCAGCTGCTGTCGACGGTGGGGGGAGGCCGGCCCGCTCTGCCGCCGGCCCGCAGCCCCATGCCGACCCCCGTGGCCGCAGCCCCTGCCCCAGTGGGCCTGTCGGCTCCGGCTCCTGCCCCGGCCGCGATGGCACCGGTGACCCCCCTGCGGCCAGTGGAGGCCCCGCGGGCCAGCACCGCCGATCTGCAGCAGCGCTACGAACAACTCAAGCAGGCCCTGGAACCTGGCAACGCCGCCGCCATCGAGCAGGAGTTGATGACTCTCGGCCGGGCGGGCTTCAAGGAGCCTGATCTGCTCAACACCCTGGGGCTGGCCACTCTTCTGCAGCAGCGCACCGACGATGCCGAGCGCTACTTCCGCACGACGCTGCAGCAGCAGCCCGATCATTTCCGGGCGATGGTCAACCTGGGGGGCCTGTGCCTGAGCAACGGGCGCCTCGATGAGGCCCAGCGCCTGCTGCAGCGGTCGCTCGAGCTGGTGGACGCCGACAGCCCTGCCGCCCTGGCGCCCCTCACCAACCTGTCGCTGACGCAGACCCAGCTGGGGCGGCCGATGGAATCGGCCCAGCTGGTGCTGCGGGTGCTGCGCATCAAGCCCGATCACCTGAAACCCCACACCCTCGAGCAGGCCGCCACGACCCTTCAGGAGATGGGTGACGAGGAGGGGCTGCTCACCGTGCTGCAGCAGCTGCGCCGTCAGCAGCCCTCCCCCGACCTGAGCCGTCGCCTGGCCGAACTGCTCGAACGCCGCGGCCAGTTCCAGGAGGCGGCGCTGCTCTACCGCGACCTGCTCGGCCCGGTGCCCACCGGCGCCGTGGCCTGAGATGAGCGGCACTGCGGGCCCTGTGCTCGCCAATCCGGCCGAGGCCTGGCGGGCGGTGCCCCTCCCCGCCCCGTCCCTGCTGCAGGAGCTTGCAGCCAGCGACCTGCTCGACAGCTGGTTTCAGCGGCAGCTGCTGCTCCAACTGGCCGGCGCCCTGGGGACAGTCTCCTGTGATGCCGACACGCTGCTCGCCTTCGCCAACCGGCTGGGGATGCCGAGCCTCGAATCCCTCGACCTCTGGCGTGAGCAGCGGCACCTCACGTTGCCTCAGCTCGAGGCGCTGGCGACCTTTCCTGATGCCGTTGCCCGCGCAAGCGAAGCACTCTGGGCCGACCAGGTGCCGTCGTTGTTCCTGGAGCGGCGCGAGCGCTACGACAGCGTCACCCTCAGTCTGGTGCGGGTGCGGGATGCCGAACTGGCCATGGAGCTCTTCTTCCAGCTGCAGGAGGGGTCGCTCGGCTTCAGTGAGGCGGTGCGTCTTTACGGCGAAGAGCCCGATCGCCGCAGCCGCGGACTGGTGGGACCGGTGGCTGTGAACAACCTCCATCCGGTGATGGCCCAGGTGGTGCGCCGCCATCCCCCCGGCACGTTGATCCCACCGCTCGACATCAGCGGCATGCAGCACCTGGTGCAGGTGGAGGCCTTCGAAGCGGCCCAGCTCACCGAACCGATCCGGCAGCAGCTGCTGGGGGAACTGCGCGGCCGCTGGCTGGGCGAACAGCTGGGTCACCTGCGCCAGCGCCTGGCCCAGGCCCCGACGACGAATGATCCGGTGCCCATCGGCGCCACAACCAGCCTGGATGCCGCATGAGCCTGATCGTCAACCAGCTCAGGCAGCAGCCCCTCTTCCAGGGGGTTGATGACGCCGTGATCGGCATGCTGGCCGCCGCAGCCAGACCGGTGACCCTGACGATGGGTCAGACCTTTCAACGGGCCGGCCAGCTGGCCCCCGGCGCCGCCCTTGTGCTCGAGGGTCGTCTGCGGCGTCTCGAGCAGCCCCCGGGGGGTCTGCCCATCAGTCTGGGGTTCGTCGAAACGAACACATGGGTGGGCTGGAGCTCGCTTTGGCGCAGCGAACCCGAGCTGACGCTCACTGCGTCCCTGCCCACCAGCCTGCTGCTGCTGCCCGCCGCTGCCGTGCGCGAAGCCCTGCTGCAATCGGCCAGCCTGCGGGATGCCCTGCAGTCAGTGAGCACCGAAGAGCTGTCCTCGGTCCTTCTGCCCCACTGGCAGCAGGAGGGCCGCCGGCTTGACCAGCCCAGGCGGGCCCTGGAGCATCTGCAGGGGGCCTGCAGGCTGCTGCTGCCGGGCGATGTCCCACAGGAAGACGAACTGCTGCTGCTGAGCGGCCCCGTGCCAGAGGGCAGTGATGGTCCTGGCAGCCCTGTGAACCCCATCGCGGCGCTCTGGAACAAGAAGGTTGACGGGCTGCCGGTGCGGGTGCTGGCCCTATCGAAGATCCGCCTGGCTGAGGCCGAAGAGCTGGGACAGGCACCGGCCTCGTCGGCCCTGGCGGTGGTGACGCCCCAGGAAACGCTGCCGACACCGCCGGCGGCCCGTGGCGGTCGCAGCCTGCGGCGCGACAACGTCAGCTTTGCCCCCCCCGGCGGCGTCGACAGCCGGGTGGAAGAGGCGGTCACCTGCGTGCTGCACCTGGCCCGCGCCCGCCGGGTCGCTTTTTCTGAAGAGATGGTGCGCGCCAACTTCCAGGAGGTGGAGAAGCGGCTGGGGACGCTGGGCCTGCCGCAGGTGGGCCTGCAGCTGGAGGCCCTGGGCTTCGACACCCGCCCACTCAAGGCCCGACCATGGGATCTGGCACGGCTGGAACCGCCCGCGCTGATCGACCTCGATGGTCACTTCGTGCTGGTGCTGGCCACCGGCCGGGGCGGCGGCGTGCTGTTGGGTGATCCCCGCAGCGGCCTCAAGCGGCTGAGCTTGCAACGGCTCGAAGAACTGGCGGGGGAGGGTCTGCCGGTGCTGGTGGTGCGCGAAGGCCGCACCAACCCCAGCACCGAGGGCTTCGGCTTCGGCTGGTTCGTGCCGGCCCTGCTGCGCTATCCCTGGCTGCTGACCCTGACAATCGTGACGGGCTTCTGCTCCCAGCTCCTGCAGGTGGTCGAACCACTGGGGTTGATGTTGATGCTTGACGCCGTGCTTGGGCGCAACAACCCTTCACTGCTGTGGCCCATCGCCTCGATTCTGCTGATGGCCGTGCTGGCTTCCGGCATACTCAACGCCCTCAAGGGAATGATCTCCGCCGACCTGTCAGACCGGCTGGATGTCCGCCTCGGTTCAGCCGTGGTTGAGCACCTCTTGCGTCTGCCCTTGCCCTACTTCGAGGAACGCCAGGTGGGGGCCATTCTGCACAATGTCAACAAACTCTATGAGGTGCGGAGATTTCTGCTTGATCAGGTTCTTGGGGTGGGGCTTGACCTGGTGTTTGGCACCATTTTTCTGGTGGTGCTGTTCATCCTGAGTCCACTGCTTGCACTCATCATCCTCGCAATTGTTCCATTCTTGATCCTGTTGAATGTGCTGAGCACTCCGGTGATGCGTCAGCAGATCAAACTCAGCAACCATTTCGGCTCGCGGGCAGGCTCGTTCTTGGTTGAAGTGCTGTCGGGCATGCGCACGGTCAAGAGCCAGAATTTTGAAGTCGAAGCCCGTTGGGAATGGCTGAGTCGATATCGTCGGTACACCGAGGCCCGCTTCCGGCTCAGTCGTTTCAGCAACATCATCGAATCGCTCGCGCGCATCATCAAGGGTCTGGGCACCACCCTGATGCTCGTCATCGGTGTCTCTCTTGCACTCAAGAGTGAGATCAGTGTGGGTGCCCTCTTTGCCGCCCGCATTCTTGACGATCGCATCATCTCCCCACTGCTGCGGCTTTCGAGCCTCTGGCAGGGGGTTCAGGAAATGCGCATCGCCATCGACTGCATCGGCGAAATCATGCTCGCCACTCCCGAGGTGGGCGAAGAGGATCTGCAGGCGCTGCCTCCCCCACCCCTGCGCGGTCAGGTGATCTTCGACCAGGTTTCCTTTCGATACGGCAATAGAGGTCCTCTGCAACTTGAGGGCCTGTCCCTCACCATCGAACCGGGTCAGTTCGTGGGCATCGTGGGCCTCAGCGGCAGCGGCAAGAGCACCATGGTGCAGCTCATCGACAGGCTGTACCGTCCAAGGGAGGGTCGCGTCTACCTCGATGGAATCGACATCGAGAAATTGCAGCTGGCTGGCCTGAGGCAGCGCATCGGATACGTCCCTCAGGACTCACTGCTGTTTGAGGGAACCGTGCTCGACAATTTGCGCTTGAACAACCCCAACGCCGACATGGGGGCCGTGGTGGAGGCCACGACCGTCGCCTGCGCCCACGACTTCATCGTTGGACTCGACAAGGGCTATGCAACACGCCTGGGCGAAAGAGGCTCTGGCCTGAGCGGCGGTCAGCGGCAGCGGGTGAGCCTGGCCCGTACGATTCTGCAGTCGCCATCGATGCTGATCCTCGATGAAGCCACTTCGGCTTTGGATGCCGACACCGAAGCTCAGATCTGCCGCAACCTTGTGCAACGCTTCCGAGGTACCACTGTGCTCTACATCACCCACCGCCTCACCACCCTTCAGGGGGCCGACAGAATCCTCTACATGGAAAAAGGCCACATCATCGAAGACGGCACCCACGCTGACCTCTGCCGCATGGGCGGCGCCTATGCCACGCTGTTTCAGCAACAGGTGTCAGGAGCTGCAACCGCATGAAGCGCAATTCAGCACTGATCAAACAGACCTCCAACGACCAGGACGATGCACTCCGGGTCGAGAGCCGTCCCACACCTGTCTTCAGCCTTGTTGTGGGGGGTGCCGTGAGCCTGCTGATCATCACCATCGCGACGGCTGTCTCCGTGGTGCAGGTGGATCAGGTGCTCAGCGTGAGTGGCGAACTCAAAACACGCCGATCCACCCAGGACATCAAAACCGCTGAACCCAGCGAAGTGACGAAGGTGCTTGTGAAAGAAGCTCAGGCCGTCAAGGCTGGAGATCCACTGGTGGTGCTGAACCCCAAGGTGCTGGAAAGCCGCAGCAAAGCCCAGACTGAACAAACAGCTTCGCTGCTTGTTCAGAACCGTGCCGAACTGGTACGGCTGCAACGCGAGATTCAAGGCACCAGGGCCGCTCGCAGCGGCCTGGAATCGCAGCTGGCGATCACGGAAGAGCAGTTGCGCCGCACCGACGCCTTGGTGCGCGAAGGCGCTGCTCCTTATTTCCAGGTGCTTGATTATCAGAAGACGGCTTCGCAGTTGAGGTCTCAGATCAACCAGAGTCTCCAGGATGAGATGAAAGCCATCGCCTCCTCCCAGCAGAAACAGGCTGAAGTTGCTGGACAGGAAGCCAACCTGAGGGCGGAAACCATTGAAACTCAGGAGAAGTTACGCCAGGTCGTGCTCAGGTCACCGGTCGAAGGATCCGTGCTCGACCTCCAGGCCAAAACAGGCCAAGTGGTTGCAGCCGGTGAAGCATTGCTGCGCATTGTTCCTCGCGATAACCTCCAGGCCATCGTCACGGTCCCCAACGCAGACCTGGGCTTTGTCCGCGAAGGTCAAACCGCCCAGGTTTCACTGCAAGCTTACGATCGATACAAATACGGCTACATCGACGCAACCGTCAAGACGATCAGCCGTGATGCCATCGAACCAAAAACCGCTAACGATGTGCCATCCTTCCCAGTGACGTTGCAGCTGGCCCGCCAGACACTCCTCCACGAGGGCAAGCAATACTTGCTGCAGCCGGGGATGGCCGTCAAAGCAGACCTCAAGCTGGATCGCCGTTCCATTCTCACCTTGTTGTTGAGCCGCTTCACCGGTGGCGCCGACGCCCTGCGCACGATCCGCTGAGCCCGCCGGCTGTGCGGCTGCTGCTGCTGCATCAGAACTACCCGGGGCAGTTCGCCCACCTGGCGGCGGCGGCCGACGGGGCCGGCTGGGACGTGGTGGGCATCGGCGCCCGGCCCGCACCCCAGCGGCCGGTGCCGGGGCAGTACCGGGGCAGCGGTGGCGATCCGGTGCCCGCCTGCCGCCATCCCGACCCGGCCCGGGTGGTGCAGGCCCAGCTGGAGCAGGGCCAGCGGGTGCGGCAGCAGCTGCAGATCCTGGCGATCGACGGCTGGCGGCCCGACCTGGTGGTGGCCCATCCCTTCTGGGGCGATGCCCTGTACCTCGATGACGTGTATCCGCAGGTGCCGCTGCTGGCCTTTCTCGAGCTCGACCTGGGCGGCATCGACCCCGAGGGTTTTGATCCGACGGCGGCGGTGCATGCCAACCGCAGCGACAGCGGTGCCGGCCGGTCGCTGCGGCAATGGACCGACTGGCAGGCCCTCAAACGCATGGCCCTGGGCTTCACCAGCACCGGCTTCCAGCGCTCCACCTTTCCGGCCTGGCTGCAGCCGCGGCTGCGGGTCGCTCACGAGGGCATCGACCTCAGCGACTGCCAGCCCGACCCGCTGGCGCGGCTGGTGCTGCCCAACGGCCAGGTGCTGCGGGCGGGCCAGCCGATCGTGACCTTCGCCAGCCGCTCGCTGGAACCCCTGCGGGGCTTCCACCGGCTGATGGCCTGCCTGCCGGCCCTGCAGCGGGCCCACCCGACGGTGCAGGTGGTGGTGGTGGGCGATGACGGCACCACCTACGGGCCGCCGCCACCCCCGGGGCGGCAATGGCGCGAGTGGCTGCTGGCCCAGGCGGGTGGGGCCCTTGATCCCAGCCGGCTGCACTGGCTGGGCCGGGTGTCGCACGGCCAGCTGCACGACCTGTTCCGGGTGAGCAGCGCCCACGTGTATTTCACCTACCCCTTCGTGCTGAGCTGGAGCCTGCTGGAAGCCATGGCCTGCGGCGCCCTGGTGGTGGGGTCGCGCACCGCACCGGTGGAAGAGGTGATCGACCACGGCCGCAACGGGCTGCTGGTGGACTTTTTCGATGACGACGCCCTGGTGGCGACCCTGCTGCAGGTGCTGGCCCAACCGCGGGCGATGGCCCCCCTGCGGCTCGAGGCCCGACGTACGGTGCTGCAGCGGTACGGCCGCGAGGCCTGCATGGCCACCCAGCTGGCCCTGCTGCAGGAGGCAATGACCCATGGCTGACAGCGACGCCGACCTGGAGCTGCGGGCCCGCCGGGCCCTGGGCGATGAAGACTGGCCGACGGCGACGGCGGCCCTGCGGCAGCTGCAGCAGCGCCATCCGCAGCACCCCGAGGTGCTCGACCTGCTGGGCTACAGCCTGGTGATGGGGGGGGCGCCGGCCGAGGCCCTGCCGGTGCTGCACGGCGCCCTCGACGCCGGAGGCCGCAGCCCCTGGATTCCCCACAAGCTGGGCGACGCCCACCGGGCCCTGCAGCAGGCCGACCAGGCCGCCGACTGGTTCGAAACGGCCCTGGCCTGGGGCAGCGACAGTCTGCTCACGGCCCGCAACCTGCTGGAGGTGCTGCATGCCCTGAGTCCGGAGCGGGCCCTGGAACGGCTGGAGCGCTTCGCAGAGGCCGAACCCGTCGACTGGCTGGCCCCACCCCTGTGGCTGCAGGGGGCCGAGGCCGCCGCGCAGCGGGTGGTGGGCAGCGACCTGGCCCGCTGGCTGTGCGACCGCCACTGCCCGGTGGCGGCGGTGCGGGCGCTGGTGTGGCAAGACCACCTGGCCCGCCTCGACGGCACCGCCGCCCTGGCGCTGCTGCGGCGCCAGCCCCAGCCCGGTGAGCAGGCCCTGCGCCAGCGGCTGGAGCGGTTACTGGAGGGCAGCGAGGGGATGGCCGGCGGGGAGGGCCGCCAGCAGTTCTGATCGGCCACCCCAGCGCAGCAGGCTGCCGAGGCGTTCGGCCACGATCGCCGCCAGCCGCTCCGGCGCCAGCCGCTCGGCCACGGCCTGGCGGCAGGCCATCGCCAGGCGCCGGGCGGCGGCAGGGTCGGTGGCCAGCA
>CAZWFG010000095.1:0-8063 GCA_964632245.1 uncultured Synechococcus sp.
GATCTGGCGCCAGATGGTCGACCAGGTCCCCGCAGCACACCTCCAGCCGCTCGCGGTGGCGGCGGATCGCCTGTTGCTGCGCCGACCGCAGCGCCCGGGGCAGCACGGCGCCGTAGTGGCCGTGCACCAGCCAGTGCAGATAAGGGTTGTCGCCCGGGTCAAGCTCCACCACCACCTGGCGCAGGCGCTGCCGCAGCAAGGCCGGCTGGCTGCCGCTGCCGTAGCGCACCTGGGCCGGTGCGGTGCCGAGATGCCCCAGGGCCCAGCGCGAAAAGCACAGCTGCATCAGCCAGCGCCAGCGATGGCTGTCCCAGTGGCGGTCGTGCCAGTCGGCCCGCTGGTCTGGGGGCAGCCCTTCAAACAACGGCCGCCAGCGCTGGGCCCCCCCCAGCAGTGGCAGCACCGCCTGGCGCACCAGCTCGAGGTAGCGCTCAAACCGACCGGCCCGCAGCAGCCCCGCCGCCACCAGCGCCGGCCGCTGGTCCCAGAACACCGCCACCGCCGGCGGCAGCAGCGGTCGGCAGCGGTGGTACAGCGCCAGCCGATGGGCGCCCACGGCGCCGGGTCTGGACGACCGGCAGGGCCAGGCCCCGAGGAACTCGAGCAGCGCCCCGTGGTCCAGGGCCAGAAAGGCGGCCAGCTTCAGCTGCAGCAGCGCGATCTGGGCCGGGTTGCGGTCCACCACCAGCAGCCGTGCCGGGCCTTCTGCCAGCAGCGCCAGGCTGTTGTCGCCCCCCGAACCGATCGAGAGCACCAACCGACCGGCCACGGGCCCAAGGGCCTCCACCAGCAGATCGGCGTCTTCCCAGCACTGGCCGTAGCCCAGCCGTTCAGCCATCCCCCCCGCGGGCCAGCAGCCGCACCCGACCGCTGGCCCCATCGATCTCGATGCGGTCGCCATCCGCAAGCCGCCCGGCGATGCCCGCCAGTTCGGTCACCATCGGCAACCCCACCTCCCGCGCCACGATCGCCACATGCGACAGGGCACTGCCCCGTTCCACCAGCAGGCCGGCGGCATGGGGAAACAGCAGCACCCAGCCCGGATCGGTGGCCTGGGCCACCAGGATCGGTCGGGCCCCCGTGCCGGGTCGCCGTTGCTCCAGCCACAGCAGCGGATCCCCCACCCGTTCGACCGCGGCCTGCACGCGGCCGGGGGAACAGCCCAGCCCCTGCCAGCCCTCCGCCCCAGGAGCGGCGGCGGCCGCCAACGGCAGATCGAGGTGCGGCAGGCCGTGGGTCTCGAACCGCCGCGGCAGGGGCGTCGCCGCCCGGTGCAGCAGCCATTGCCGCTGGCGCAACGCCACCAGACCGCGCAGGTCGGTGCAGGTGCCGGTGCCCTCCACCAGGGCCAGCAGCTCCTCCACCTCCAGAAACACCGCATCTTCGGCCCGGTCGAGCAATCCCTGCTCGGCGTAACGGCGGCCCAGGCTGAGCAGCAACCGCCGCGCCTGGCCGAACACCCGCGTGCGTTCAAAACGCAGGTTCTCGCGTTCGGCCAGCAGCCGTCGCAACCGCCGCCGCAACCAGCCCAGCAGCCACCGCTGCCATGGCGGGCAGCGGCGGGGCAGGGTCGGCACCGCCACCGCCACCGGCCGGTCATCGCCATGGCCGGCGGCGGCGGCCAGGCTGCGCAGCAGCGGCAGCGGGTCATCACGCAGGGTGCGGGTCTCGAGCTTCAGCTCCCCCAGGCAGCGGTCACCGAACGCGTCGAGGTAAGCGTCGATGCCGGCCTGCAGCCACGGCCGCTCCGCCACGGCAGCGGCGATGGCCTCGGCCCCGCCGGTCGCCAGCAGCCGCACCAGGTCGGGTTCGGGGGCCAGCTGCCGCCCCAGGGCAGCGATGCGCCGGTGCGGTTCGGCACTCACCACCGCCCCCAGGTCCGTGATCCAGGCCTGCAGCAGACCACCAGCGGCATCCAGGCGCCAGCGGCGCAGCAGCCCCCCCAGCACGCCATAAACCACCATCGCGAAGAAGTCGTTGATCAGCGGCGCATCCCACTGGCTCAGCAGCTGACCTTCGAGGCGGCGGTAGTGCTGCACCAGTTCATGGGGATCGGCCTCAGCGAGGGCCGCCAGGGCCGCAGGTGTCAGCAGCACCCGATCCAGCCGCCGCTGAAAGGCCCGCCGCCGCCGCTCCAGCCCCACCGCATGGCCGACCATCGCCAGCAGCATCCGCACCACCCGCCAGCCATCCCCCACCACGGCCGTCGGCGGCTCCAACCGCAGCCGATCCCGTTCCGCCGCCTCCAGCGGCTGCTGCACCCCCAGCATCTGCTCCAGAAACGGTGCATTGAGGCGATAACCGGGCAGCAGCGACAGCACCCGATACCAGCTCTGCAGGTTGTAGTAGATGCGGCCGTGATGGAAGCCGATCATCGTCGCCAGCACCCCCCGATGGCGACGGATCAGCGCCGGCTCGACGCCCATGAAACGGCAGAACCCCGCATACACCTCGGTGTAGGCCTTGCGGGCGAACGAGAAGGTGAGCGGTGTCGTGACACCCGCATAGCTCTCGACGATGTTGCTGTTGTCCCACAGGCCCAGGGCACCAGCCGCCATCGGGGCCGGCCCCAGCCGGGTGATCGGCCGCACCTGCAGCAGCCAGATCCGCCCTTCGGCATCCAGGGCCCACTCCACATCCTGCGGTGCCCCCAGCTGCCGCTCCAGGTCGGCGAGCAGCTGCTGCAGGCGCTGCAACACATCCGGGGAGAGCAGCGGGCGGCCGGGAGCGAGGGGGTGCTGCTCGAGCACACGGCCATCGCCGGCCAGGCCATAGCGATCGCCGCTGCAGCGGCCCGCCAGCAGGTCCGCCGCCACGCCGGCCACGGCCTGCACCAGCGTCACCCCCCGGCGGCCGCTCACCGGATCAGCGCCAAAGGCCACCCCCGCCACCACTGCCGGCAGCATCGGCTGCAGCAGCAAGGGCGGCGGACCCGCCGGGGAGGCATCGGCCCCCAGCAACTGCCGGTAACGGGCCAGGGCCGGCGATTCCTCGGCGCCCCACAACGCCGCCACGGTCGCCTCGAGGGCTGCGGTGGGCACCCACAGGCGGGTGCTGTACTGGCCGGCATAGCTGTGGTCGCGGCCGTCTTCGGCCCAGGCCGACGACCGCACCGCCCAGCCGTCCACCGCCGCCGGCAGACCGTCGAGGGCCCCGGCCGGCCACGACCAGGGCCCCGGACGGTCCGGCGGCAGCAGCACCACCCCCGGCCAGACCGGATGGCCCAGGGCCGCCAGCCGCCGCAGCGGCCCCGCCTTGCCCCCCAGCCGTGCCAGCAGCGGCGCCGTCGGCGGCTCACGGTCCAGCAGCGGCACCACCTGCAGGGCTGGGGGCGAATCGGTCATGGCGCCCAGCCCAGGCCCAGGTACAGCACCACGATCCAGAGGTTGGTGGGGCCGGCCAGGGGGTGGGGAGGGCCGGCCGGCAGCGCCGCCACGGGCGCCAGCCAGGGCCGCACCCGCCCCAGGATCAGCAGCAGCGGCGGGGTGAGCAGCAGCGGCAGCGACGCCTGCGGCACCACCACAGCGGCCCAGACGGCGCCGGCGACCGCCAGCGCCAGCGCCAGCAGCCACACCCCCACGGCCCCCCGCCAACCCCAGCGGGCGCTGTAGCTCTCGACACCCTCCGGTTCGGCCTGCGGATGCCAGGTCTTGCGGGCCAGCTCGAGCCCCAGGGCGGCGCCATAGGTGCAGACCAGGAACGGCAGCAGGCGCAGGGTCGGGACCGTGGGGGGCATGGCCAACGCCGTGGGGGGCAAGGCCACCGCCATCGCCAGCAGCGCCAGCAACGGCACGATCAGCAGATGGCTCAAGGCGTAGAGCCCCAACCGCTGCCGCAGCCACCCGGGGCAGAAGAACTCGGCGCTCATCAGCAGAAACCAACCCCACACCACCGCCAGCAGGGGCAGGGCCGCCGGAGACAGCAGCAGCACCAACCCCCACTGCAGGGCCGCCGCCCCGCCCGCCAGGGCCGCCAGCTCCGCCAGGCTCAGCAGACCCCGGGGCAGGGGCCTCTGGGGCCGCCAGCGCCGGTCGCTCTCCAGATCCTTGACGTCGTCGGCGCAACGCATCAGCAGAAACTGCAGCAGCACCACCACGCTGGCCAGCAGCAGCGCCGGCGGGGCCACCGCCTGGCCGCTGACACGGCCGCCATGGCTCACCGCCGCAGCACTGAAGACCAGAATCAGGGGTCCGTGGCGTTGCAGCGGAAATCGCTCGGCCAGATAGTGCCCATAGCGGTTCAGCACGGCGCCTCCCCCGGGCCGGCCGCCAGGGCCGCCTCCACCTCGGAGGGGCTCCAACCGGCCCGCAGCAGATCGGCGCGGATGTGAGCGTCATCACCGCCGCGACGACGACGCCGCTCGACGTAGGTGCTGAGCCCGGTGGTCGACGACCCCGACCCGAAAGACGGCCTGAGGGCCGGTGACTGTGCCCAGCCCAGTGGTTTGATCAGCTGCACCAGCACATAGAGGCTGGCGGCACCGAGCACATAGGCCATCACGAGCCAGAAGGCGGCACCGATGCCCAGGGTGCAGACCGTCGACAGCGCCAGCAGTGCCAGGGCACGGTTGAACGAACCCAGCATCAGGGCCAGCAGCACCACCAGCAGCAGCAGACCCAGCAGCACATCCCGCAGCAGCGGTAGCAGGGTGAAGGAGCGGGAGAAGGGGGCCATGGCTGCAGCGATGCCTCAGAGGCGGTTGTCGAGGGTCACTTCCCAGTAGCGGATGAAGCCGATCACGAGCGCCATGTAGCAGGGAATGGCGAAGGCAATCTCGATCGGCGCCGCCAGCACGGGAATGGTGAAGCCACTGAAGTTGGCAACGGCACTGGGGCCGTAGACGCGGATGCCGGCCGCCACCAGGCCGTATTCGATGGGCAGCGCCATGGCGGTGGCGAGGGTGAGGGCGAGCAGAAACCGCATCGCCACCGGCCAATGGGGGCCGATGCGGGCCACCACCGCGGCGGTGCAGGCGATCACGAGCACCCACAGCCCCGTGAGCAGCAGCGACACGTCGCGATGCAGAAACGACCAGGCCGGCAGTCCACGGTTGGAGACCATCGGCTCGACCATCAACTCGAACAGCAGCACCGCCGCCAGCGTGAGCAGCAGCCCGCGACCCCAGCGGATCCGCCGCATCGGAATCAGCAGCACATCGTCGATCACCAGGCACCAATAGCGGTAGAACCCCAACACCAGGGAGGTGAACACCGGCACGTAGTAGAGAACCGCCACCGGCACCCCGTCGATCCAGCCGCCCATGGCGGCCTCGTGCACCTCCGGGGCGTAGCTGCGGATGCCCAGCGGCACCACCAGCCACTCCAGCGGCACCACCAGCACGGTGAGCACCACGACGTTGAGCAGAAACCGACGCCAGGCGCGCCAACGGGGCAGCAGCCGGTCGCCCAGTTCCACCACCAGCAGGAACAGCACCGACCATCCGAGGGTGAGCACCCAGCTCACGTCGCGGTAGAGGTAGGCCCAGCGCCCCAGATGGGCGTTGTGCCACATCGGCGCCGTGAACAGCTCGAAGATCAGCACCCCCAGGGCCATCACCCCCAGGCGTGGTGCCAGGCGATCGACCCGCCGCGACAGCAGGGCCAGACCGGCGCCGCTGCCGGCCAGCACCATCAGCTGGAACAGCACCCCCGCCACGGTGGCGGTGCGGTCCACGGCACAGGTGCTGAGGGGTTGCAGGTCCATGGCTCAGACCGACAGCGGCGGCACGGGGCGCGAGCGGCCGGGTTCCACCCCGGGCCGTTGCAGGCTGCTGGAATCCTTCACCTTGCAGCCCCCCCACTTGGCCTGGGCGAAGTCGGGATCACGGCTCAACCGTTCCCACACCTGCCAGAGGGGCTGGTCCAGCACATTGCCGAAGACGGCGTGGTTGAAGTCGCACGACATCACATCGCCATAGGGCGACAGGTAGAAATAACTGGTGCCGCAGGCGCAGCCGACACTGCGATGGCTGGTGATGTAAGCCGAGAACACCACCCCCGGATAGCGGGGATCGGCATTCCATGGCTCGGCCGAACGCACCATCGCCTCCACCCAGTCGCCATGGTCGACCAGGTCGTCACGGTGCTGCAGCCGGCCGCAGGGCAGGGCATCGAACACCAGCAGCTCGTGGGCGCCCACCCGACGGGCCAGCTCCACCCGCCGCGGCAGCTCCCCGGCTTCCCAGTCCTCGGGGGTGAGGGTGGTCGAGATGCCCACCGACAGGCCGGCGCGGCGGGCAGCCTGCACACCGGCCAGGGCCCGCCCGAACAGGCCAGGGGTGCCGCGGCGGCTGTCGTGGCCTGCCGCATCGGCGGCATCGAGGCTCACGTAGACACTGTCAAGGCCGGCGCGGCGCAGCTCACGGGCCCGTTCGGCCAGATGCCAGCCATTGGTGAACAGCAGCACCGTCGACAACGTCTTGTCGACACTGCGGATCACCTCGGCCAGGTCGGGGCGCAGCAGCGGTTCACCCCCCACCAGGTTGATGATCGACACCCCCAGCTGCTGGGCATCACGGATCACCCGCCGCAGCTGTTCGCCGTCGAGCAGAGGGCGACCGGGTTCTTCGACGGCGTCATAGAAGCTGCAGTGGCCGCAGCGGGCATTGCAGCCGTCGGTGACGGCCACACTCATCAGATTGGGCAGGTTGCGGTTCTGAATGCCGCGGTAGAGGGTGCGGGCAATGAAATGGGCGGCAGGGCCACTGAACAGGGCCGGGGTCGACAGCGAATAGACGGGATGACCATCGCGGACATGGATGATCTTGTTGTGGTTGAGATAGATGCGGTACAGCACATCGACAAAGGTGCAGCTGCTGTCGAGGCCGCGCCGCAACAGGAACCAGCGCAACCGCAGGGCCTGGGGCAGGGTCCACGCACTCCTCATGAGGGCACCGTATCCAGCGTCCTGGCCGGGCCACCGTTCCGGGGATTGTCTTCAGCTTCGTGACAGCGGCGCCGCTCAGCGGTTGAGACGCTGCATCTGCCAGGTCACGAGGGTGCCCAGCGGGCTCCAGAGCAGGTAGGGCAGCAGCAACAGGGCCGCCATGGGCACCTGCGGCGCCAGCACCACCGCCAGGGCCACCCCCCACACCCAGCCCGCCAGGCCGATGCCGGTGCCGCTGGCCAGGCGGCGGGTGCGACAGATCAGCCAGGTGTAGCTCTGCACGAGCAGCAGCAGCCCCAGGAAGCCCACCATCAGCCCCCAGCTGCGGGTGCTGCTCCAGCTCAGCAGCGCCGCGGCGTAGAAGCAGAGGTAGATGACCAGCCAGATCAGCGGGATCAGCCCCTCGAAGGTGAGCCAGGCCGGCCGGCGCAGGCGCAGGAACCAGGCGAACTCTTCGGCCGACGGGCGCAGCAGCCAGGCCACGGCCAGCAGCACCATCAAAATCACCAGAGCGGCCACCACGGCGGTTCTCCCCACATCCCCCCAGCCTGCCCGGGCGGCGGGTGATCATGGGGGCACCTCCGTACCGCACCGATGCAAGCCCGCTGGAACGGCGCCGTGATCGCCAGCAGTGACGACATCGTCACCGTCGAGGGCAACGCCTATTTCCCGCCCGACGCCCTGCAGACCGACTGCTTCAGGCCCTCCAGCCATCGATCGGTCTGCGGCTGGAAAGGCGAAGCCCACTACTACGACGTGGTCGTCGACGGTCAGGTGAATGCCAACGCCGCCTGGTTCTATCCCGATCCCAAGCCCGCCGCCGCCGAAATCCGCGGACGGGTGGCCTTCTGGAAAGGGGTCCAGGTGGGCGCCGCCTAGAACGGCAGTGGCCGCCCGGCGTCGAGGTCGAAATCCTCAAAATCGAAGCCGGGCCCCACGCAGCAGCTCACCAGACTCCAGGCCCCGAGGCTGCGGGCAGCCTGCCAGCACCCGGCGGGCACCACCACCACCGGCTTCAGGTCGGCCCCGTCGGGGCTGAAGCCCAGCCGCCGGCTGGTGGCCGCCTGGTCGTGATCTGTGCTGAGCAGCAGCTCGAGGGGGGCACCCGCGATGAAATGCCAGCTCTCATCCGCCCCACGCACCCGATGCCAGCGGCTGGGCCCGTCGGCTTCGAGCAG
>CAZWFG010000096.1:0-8033 GCA_964632245.1 uncultured Synechococcus sp.
CCATCAGCGACGCCGAGGTGCAGGATCTGCACGCCTGGTGGCAGGCCGCCAATTACCTGGCGGTGGGCATGATCTACCTGCAGGACAACCCGCTGCTGCGGGAACCCCTGCGGCCGGAACACATCAAGAACCGCCTGCTCGGCCACTGGGGCTCAAGCCCGGGGCAGAGCTTCCTCTGGACCCATGCCAACCGGGTGATCCGGCAGCACGACCTCGACATGATCTACCTGTCGGGGCCTGGCCACGGCGCCCCGGGCATGCTGGGGCCCGTCTACCTCGACGGCTCCTACAGCGAGGTGTACCCCGACAAGAGCCAGGACGCGGCGGGGCTGCAGCGGTTCTTCAAGCAGTTCTCCTTTCCGGGCCACATCGGCAGCCACTGCACCCCCGAGACCCCCGGTTCGATCCATGAGGGCGGAGAGCTCGGCTATGTGCTCTCCCATGCCTGCGGGACCGTCTTCGACAACCCCGACCTGATCGCCCTGGCCTGCGTCGGCGATGGTGAGGCCGAGACCGGCCCCCTGGCCACGGCCTGGCACATCAACAAGTTTCTCAACCCGATCCGCGACGGGGCGGTGCTGCCGGTGCTGCACCTCAACGGCTACAAGATCGCCAACCCCACAATCCTGGCGCGGATCCCCGTTGACGAACTCACCAGCCTGCTGCGGGGTTACGGCTGGGAGCCGATCCTGGTCGAAGGCAGCGATCCGCTGGTCATGCACCGCACGATGGCGGCGGCCATGGACCAGGCGGTCACCACCATCCGGGCGATCCAGCAGCAGGCCCGCAGCAGCGGCGAAGCGAGCCGGCCCCGCTGGCCGATGATCGTGATGCGCACCCCCAAGGGCTGGACAGGGCCCGCCGAGGTGCACGGCCATCGCCTCGAAGGCTTCTGGCGGTCCCACCAGGTGCCCCTGGCCAATCCGCGCCACGATCCCGAAGAGCTGGAGCAGCTGGAGGCCTGGCTGCGCAGCTACCACCCCGAACACCTCTTCGACAGCGACGGCCGCCTGCGGGAGGACCTGCGGCGGCTGTCCCCACAGGCTGAACGGCGCATGGGCTCCAACCCCCGCGCCAACGGTGGCCTGCTGCGGTCCGACCTGCGCTGGCCCGACGTTGAGGCCCTCGCGGTGCCGGTGGCGGTGCCGGGCCAGACCGTGGCTGAGAACACTTACCCCCTCGGCCAGCTGATCCGTGACCTGATTCGGCTCAACCGCGGTCGTTATCGGCTCTTCGGTCCTGACGAGACCCACTCCAACCGGCTGCAGGCCGTCTACGAAACCACCAAGAAGGTGTGGATGGCAGGGTTTCTGCCCGAGGACCTTGACGGCAGCGAACTGAGCACAGACGGCCACGTGGTCGAGATGCTCTCTGAGCACACATTGGTGGGGATGATGGAGGGCTATCTGCTCACCGGTCGCTACGGCTTCTTCCACACCTACGAAGCTTTTGCCCATGTGATCAGCTCGATGTTCAACCAGCACTGCAAATGGCTGGATGTCTGCGAAGAGGTGCCCTGGCGGGCCCCGATCGGCTCCTGGAACTGCCTGATCTCATCCACCGTCTGGCGTCAGGATCACAACGGCTTCACCCACCAGGATCCGGGCTTCATCGACCTGGCCGGCAACAAGAAAGGAACTGTCACCCGCGTCTACCTGCCGGCCGATGCCAACAGCCTGCTGGCGGTGGCCGAGGTGGCTCTGCGCGAAACCGATGTCGCCAACCTGATCGTCTCCGACAAGCAGAAGCATCTGCAATACCTCACCCTCGAGGAGGCCCGCCGGCATGTGGCGCGGGGCATCAGCATCTGGCCCTGGGCCAGCAATGACGACTGCGACACCGAGATGGATGAGCCCGATGTGGTGCTGGCCTCGGCCGGTGACATTCCCACCAAGGAGGCCCTGGCGGCGATCGCCATCCTGCGCAA
Source organism: uncultured Synechococcus sp. (assembly GCA_964632245.1). GTDB lineage: Bacteria > Cyanobacteriota > Cyanobacteriia > PCC-6307 > Cyanobiaceae > CAIQIA01. The sequence continues at coordinate 1,928 of CAZWFG010000096.1, forward strand.
GGAGCTGCCTCAGATCAAGATCCGTTTCATCAACGTTGTCAAGCTCTTCAGCCTCACCCCCGCCAGCGAACATCCCCACGGCCTCAGCGACCGCGACTTTGACGATCTGTTCACGGTGGACCGGCCGGTGATCTTCAACTTCCACGGCTACCCCTGGCTGATCCATCGCCTCACCTACCGCCGCCGCAACCACAACAACTTCCATGTGCGGGGCTACAAGGAGAACGGCAACATCAACACGCCACTGGAGCTGGCGATGATCAACCAGATCGATCGCTTCAACCTGGTCATCGATGTGATCGACCGGGTCGACAGCCTCGGCTCCCGCGCCGCCCACCTCAAGCAGCGCATGCAGGATGAGATCCAGCGCAATCGCGCCTTCGCGTATGAGCACGGCATGGACGATCCGGCCGTGAGTGACTGGACCTGGCCCCACGACCGGGGCTCCTGCCACGCCAACTGAGGCGCGGTCGTGGCCACCCTGGTGGTGAACGCCGGCAGCAGCAGCCACAAGCTGGTGCTGTTCGACGCCGACGGCGGCCGCCTCTGGGCTGGCGCCATCGACTGGGCCGACCGGGGCGGCGCCCTGGCCCAGGGCCCACAACAGCTGAGCCAGGCCCTGGCACCCCTGCTGGCTGAGGCGCAGACCTGCACCGCGGGGGCGTCGATCACGGCGGTGGGCCACCGCATCGTCCATGGCGGCGACCGCTTCCGCAGCGCCGTCGTGCTCGATGCCGCCGTCACCGACGAACTGGAGGCCCTGCGGCGGCTGGCACCGCTGCACAACGGCCCGGCCCTCGACACCCTGGCGGTGCTGCGGCAGCTGCTGCCGACGGCCTGGCATGGCGCCGCCTTCGACACCGCCTTCCACCGCAGCCTGCCGCCGGAGGCCGCCACCTATGCCCTGCCCGCCGCCTGGCGGGCCCGGGGTCTGCACCGTTTCGGCTTCCATGGCCTCAGCCACGGCGCCATCGCCCGCCGCTTTCCCGACGTCCGGCTGATCAGCGCCCACCTGGGCGGCGGCTGCTCCCTGGCGGTGATCGAAGGCGGACGCTGCCGCGACACCACCATGGGCTTCACCCCCCTCGACGGCCTGGTGATGGGCACCCGTAGCGGCTCCCTCGACCCGGGGCTGCTGCTCGAACTGCTCGACCAGGGGGTGAGCCCCGCCGAGCTGCGGGAGGGCCTGCACCGCCGCAGCGGCCTGCTGGGCCTGTCGGAGCACTCCTCCGACATGCGGCTGCTGCGCCAGCGGGCCGCCGCCGGCGACGGCCCCGCCCGCCTGGCCATCGACGTCTTCCAGCACCAGCTGCTCAAGGCCATCGGCGCCGGCATCGCCCTGCTCGGCGGCTTCGACGTGCTGGCGCTCACCGGCGGCATCGGCGAACACGACGGGGTGCTGCGCGACTGGCTGCAGGGGCGGCTGCAGGGTCTGGGCCTCGCCCCCGCCGGCCCGGCCCGGCTCGAGGTGGTGCCGGCCGATGAGGAAGGCGAGATCCTGCGGCAGCTCAGGGCCCTGGAGCCACCGCCGCCAGGCACGCCCGGCGGGTGAGGGCCATGGAGGTGAGGGTCGGGCTCTGCCAGCCCGACCCCGGCCAGCTGGCGCCATCGGTCACCAGCAGGTTGGGGCAGGTGTGGCAGCGGTTCCAGCGGTCCAGCACCGAGGTGGCGGGGTCGTCCCCCATGGGGGCGCCCCCCAGTTCGTGGATGTAATAGCCCGGCGGACCCGGCGCCGGTGACCCCGCGGCACTGGCCCGCACCCAGGGTTCGATCAGCGGCATGCGCACCAGATCCTCGAGGGGGAGCACCTGCCCCCCCGCCGCCACGGTCACCGTTTCGATGCGGGCCAGCATCGCCGCCACCAGCCGCTGCTCGTCGGGCCCCCAGCGCAGGGCGATGTGGGGCGCCGGCACCCCCCAGGCATCGTCCAGGCCGGGGTCGAGGCTGACGCGGTTGGCGGGGTCGCGAGCCACCTCGCCATGGCCGATCAGAAAGCCCAGGGCCGTCTCCGGCAGCCGCCGCAGGGGGGCCGGCGGATCGAACCGCTGCACCGCGCACCAGAGGCCATAACCCTCGCCGGTGTTGGGGATGAAGGTGCTCTCGGCCCCCGAAAGGCCGGTGCCGGCCGGTGCCGGGCCCGGGTCGGGCAGGGCCACGAAGCGGGCGATCGAGACATGGTCCATCAGGCCCACCCCGATCAGCCCGTGGGGATCCACCAGGCCACCGGCCTCACGGTCGTCCCGCGACAGCAGCAACAGCCGCAGGCTTTCGATGGTGGAGGCGCAGAGCACCACCAGCCGTGCCCTTGCCCGTTCGACGGCACCGCTGGCGGCGTCGATGAACAGCACCCCCTCGGCCCGGTCACCGCCGGGGGCCAGCAGCACCCGGCAGGCCATGGCGCCACTGCGCAGGCAGACGCGACCGCTGGCCAGGGCCTGGCCGAGGGCGCCGCCCTGGGCGCTGTAACGCGGCCAGGGCCCGTCGCTGGCCGGACGATGGCGGGCGAACCCCCGCGAAGGGATGAAGGGCAGGTCGAGGTCGCGGCGGCAGACCCGCTCCAGCAGCCGCTCCCCGGGGGTGAACGGCGCCGGCGGGGCATAGACGCCATCGGGCAGCAGCGCCAGGCCATCCCGCCGTCCCCACACCCCCAGCTGCCGCTCCAGGGCGCTGTAGTGGGGGTCAAGGTCACCATGGCGCAGGGGCCAGCCGGCCGCGAACTCCCGATCCGACAGCCGCAGGGTGATGCCCCCCCAGCTGAGGCTGCGGCCCCCCACCTGGCGTCCGCGGGTCCAGAGGAACGGCTGGCCGGCGGGGGTGCTGTACGGATGGCGCCCTTCATCCACATACAGATCTGGGTTGTTCTTCCAGTAACCCGGGTGCTGGCTCTGCAACCGATGGCGACCGGCACTGAGGTGTCCCAGGCGCCGCAGGGTGTTGCCCGGTTCACCGCCCACGGCCGCCGCCGCCGGGCGATCGGGGCCGGCCTCGAGCACCAGCACCTGCAGCCCACAGCCCGCCAGGGTCTGGGCGGCGATGGCCCCGGTGGCGCCGCTGCCCACGACCACGGCGTCATAGGTGCGGCTGGGGTCGAAGGACCGGCTCACGGCGGCAGGGGGTGGGGGCCCCAATCTGTCTGAGCGCGGCAGCCGGCGCCGGTACACTCGCGGTTCCCCCGCTGGCCCCGAGGCCGTCTGTCCGATGTCGATCGCGCCGATGTCGTCCCCCTCCCGCGCCCCCTGGCGGCAGACCCTGCGCCGCCTGGCCGTGGCAGTGCTCGCCGTCGTTCTCTCCCTGGGCCTGGCGGCCTGCGACGGCGGCTCGGCCAAGACACCACCGGTGATCAGCCCCGAGGCGATGGCCACGATCGAACGCCAGACCGAAGGACTGCTCAGCGCCAAGGCCCGCCTGGGCGACCTGGCCGCGCTGGTGAACGATCGCAACTGGGTGTTCGCCCGCAACCTCATTCATGGCCCCCTGCAGGAAGTGGGCCGCGAGATGCTGTACATCAACCAGCAACTGCTGCCGGCGGACCGGGCCGAGGCCAACGCCCGCGCCAACCGCCTCAAGGATGCCCTGGCGGAACTCGACGAAGCGGCCCGCCTCCAGGACGGTGACCGCCTGCGCAAGGACTACATCGCCGTGGCCAGCGCCTTCGGCACCTACCTCGAGGTGGTTCCCGCCGAAGCCCTGAGCACCGCCCAGGCCAACCTGGACGCGGCCGCCGCCGGCCCCAGCGGCCAGGTGCCCATCGCCGAAGGTGAATCCCTGCCGATCGAGGCCCCTGCCGCCGGCTGATCCGGTCCTGGTGGTCGGAGGGGGGATCATCGGCCTGACCACGGCCTGGCGGCTGCAGCGCAGCGGCCATCCGGTCACGCTGATCGATCCCCGACCCGACGGGCCCCAGGAGGACGGCAGCGGCAGCAGCGCCGCCCTGGGTCTGCTGATGGCCCAGGTGTTCCATCGCAGCCGCGGCCGCGCCTGGCGCCTGCGGCAACAGGCGCTGGCCCTCTGGCAGGGCTGGCGCCACGACCTTGACCTGCCGTGGCGTCCCGGGCTGCTGCTGCTGGCCGCCTCCGCTGCCGAAGCGGAACGGCAGCAGGCCCTGCTGGCCGAACGCCAGGCGCTCGGCTTGCCCCTTGCCTGGTGGCCTCCCGCGCGACTGGCCGCCCTGATGCCGGGGCTGCCGGGGGATGGCCGCTGGGGGGGCCTGCACTCCGCCGCCGATGGCCAGATCGACCCACCCCTGCTGCTGCAGCGGCTGCGACGGGCCTTCCAGGCGGCGGGTGGCACCGCACTGGCTGACCGGGCGGTGGCGGTCACCGCCGCGGCCGGCGCCGATCGCTGGCGGCTGCAGCTGGCCGATGGCAGCGAACGCCGCAGCCCCTGGCTGGTGCTGGCGGCGGGCCTCGGCAACGATGACCTGCTGCAGGGTTCGGGCGGGGCCCGCTTCGCTCTGGAGCCGGTGCTGGGCCAGGCCCTGGAGCTGCAGCTGCCCTCCGGCCTCACGGCGGAGCCTTGGCCCGGCAGCGTCTGCTGGCAGGGCATCAATCTGGTGCCACGGGCCGATGGACGCCTGTGGCTCGGGGCCACCCTCGAACCCGGCCGCAGGGCCGCCCCAGAAGCCCTGGCGGCCCTGCGCCAGCTGAACGGTGCCGCCCCGGCCTGGCTGGCGGAAGCGACGGTGCTGCGCCACTGGCAGGGCCTGCGCAGCCGCCCCATGCAGCAACCGGCCCCGGTTCTGGAGGAACCGGAGCCGGGACTGCTGGTGCTGGGTGGGGCCTACCGCAACGGGGTGCTGCTGGCGCCGGCCTGCGCCACCTGGGCGCAGGAGCGCATCAGCCGAGGGGTCACTTGCTCTCGGTGAACTCGGCGTCGATGACGTCATCGCCGCTGGGGGCAGCCCCGGGGGCCGCTCCGTCACCGTTGCCGGCGGGCTCGGCGCCGCCGGCCTGCTGGTACACGGAGGCACCAGCGCTGTAGAGGGCCTGCTGCAGCTGCTCCTGGACGCTCTTCATGGTGTCGAAATCGTCCTTCTCCACAGCCTCCTTGAGCTGGGTGGTGAACCCCTCCACCTTGGCCTTGTCGGCGGCGGAGATTTTGTCCCCCAGTTCGGTGAGCTGCTTCTCGGCCTGATACACCAGCGTTTCCGACTGATTCTTGAGGTCAATGCGCTCGCGCTTCTCCTTGTCAGCGCTGGCGTTGGCCTCGGCATCCTTGACCATCCGCTCCACTTCCGACTCGCTCAGGGTCGAGGCGCCGGTGATCGAGATGCTCTGCTCCTTGCCGCTGCCCTTGTCCTTGGCGGTGACGCTGAGGATGCCGTTGGCATCGATGTCGAAGGTGACCTCGATCTGCGGCACGCCCCGGGGGGCCGGCGGGATGCCGTCGAGGCGGAAGGTGCCCAGCGACTTGTTGTCGCTCGCCATCTCGCGCTCCCCCTGGAGCACATGGATCTCGACGTTGGTCTGACCGTCGACGGCGGTCGAGTAGGTCTCGGTCTTCTTGGTGGGAACCGTGGTGTTGCGGTTGATCATCTTGGTCATCACGCCGCCGAGGGTCTCGACCCCCAGGGACAGCGGGGTGACATCGAGCAGCAGGATGTCCTTGACCTCACCGGCGAGCACACCACCCTGGATGGCGGCACCGACGGCCACCACCTCATCGGGGTTGACGGTCTGGTTGGGGTCCTTGCCGGTGATCCGCTTCACCAGGTCGAGGATGGCGGGGATGCGGGTGGAGCCGCCCACCATCACGACTTCATCCAGCTCGCTGCTGCTGAGCTTGGCGTCGCGCAGGGCCTGCTCGACGGGCACCTTGCAGCGGTCGATGAGGCGTGAAGCCAGTTCCTCGAACCGGGCCCGGGTGAGGCTCACGTCGAGGTGCTTGGGCCCCTCCGGGGTGGCGGTGATGAAGGGCAGATTGATCTCGGCCTGGGTGGCACTCGAGAGTTCGATCTTGGCCTTCTCGGCCGCCTCGGTGAGGCGCTGCAGGGCCTGCTTGTCCTGGCGCAGGTCGATGCCTTCGTTGGCCTTGAAGGTGTCGGCCAGGTGGTCGACGATCACCTTGTCGAAGTCGTCGCCGCCCAGGTGGGTGTCACCGGAGGTGG
>CAZWFG010000097.1:0-7970 GCA_964632245.1 uncultured Synechococcus sp.
GGTGGGCAGCTTGGTGGTGGGCCCCATGGAGCCGGCCACAAAACGCGGATGCTCAGGGGTGCTGAAGCGGTCGGCCTCTGCGCGCGCCAGTTCGGCCGCCCGGCGGTTGATTTCGAAGGCTCGATCCTGTATGTCGTACTCGGACAACACCAGGGACGTGGCCCCGAAGGTGTCGGTTTCAATCACATCGCAACCGACCTCGAGGAACTGACGGTGCACGGCCTGAACCACGTCGGGCCTGGTCAGCACCAGGTTCTCGTTGCAGCCCTCCAGGGCCGGCCCGCCGAAGTCGTCGGCGGTGAGATTCATCTGCTGGAGAGAGGTGCCCGTGGCGCCGTCGAAGACCAGCACCGGTCGCTCGGGGGCATGCAGGCGGTCGAGAAAGCCGGTCATCCGTCGAGCCTCACGCGGGTCACCCACTGGGAGAAGTTAGGGTCGCGGCCCTCCGTGATGCGAGTGATGGCTTCCCGCAGGGCCTCCATCACCGGCCGGGCCGACGGCAGGTCGGTGGTCTCGACCCGCCGCACCGGGGTGATCTTGGCGGCAGTGCCGGTGAGAAACACCTCGTCGGCAACGAACAGCTCGGTCTTGTCCACCGGTCGCTCCACCACGGTCAGCCCCATGGAGCGGGCCAGTTCGATCACGCTGGCACGGGTGATCCCTTCAAGGATATCCTGGTCCACACCAGGGGTGTAAAGCACGCCGTCGCGCACAATGAAGAGGTTCATGCCGCTGGCCTCACTGATCTTGCCCTGGCTGTTGAGCATCAGGGCCTCATCAAAGCCGCTGCGCACGGCCTCCGTCTTGGCCAGGGAACTGGTGATGTAGGCACCACTCACCTTGCCCCTCAGGGGTAGCGAACGGTCCTCCTGACGGGTCCAGCTGCTGATGCGGCAGCTGACCCCGTCGGGCGATAGATAATCGCCCAACTCAATGCCATAAACTAGAAAATCGGTCTGGATGTTGTGCAGCCGCGGAGCGATGCCCAGGTCAGAGGTATAAACGAACGGACGCAGGTAACTGGGGCTGGTGGGTCGGTTCGCCCGCAGCATCGCCGTCACCGCAGCCATGACCGTCTCTTCGCTGAGGTCAATCAGCAGCAGCCGGGCGCTCTGGCTCAACCGGCGCGCATGGCGGTCGGCGCGGAACAGCAGCAACTCTTCAGGATCATCGGGATTGGGCAGCACCCGCATGCCGCCAAAAGCGCCCGTGCCGTAGTGCAGCGCATGGGTGGCCACCGAAAGGGTGGCCTCGGCAAAGGGGACACAGCGCCCACCGAACCAGGCGTAAGGGAGAAAGGTGGTCATGGAGACGGGCGCGACCAGGCTGGGGCAGATCTTCTCATTCCCGCGGCGTTCTGCGGGACCATGGGGCCATGCACCGATTGGTCACACTGCCTGGGGACCCGGCAGACGGGGGAGGGGACCTGGTTGAGCAGCCCCCCGCTCCGCTGCTGCTGCTGACCAGCGCCGAAACCGACCTGGGGCTCCTCGCCGAACGGTTGCGGCAGCCCGCCTGGGGCGACCTCGAGATGCGGGCCCTCAACCTGGCCGCCCTGCAGCACCCGGCGGTCATCGACCACTACCTGCGCACCACGGTCGCCGCTGCCCGTCTGGTGGTGGTGCGGCTGCTGGGGGGGCGAGGTCACTGGAGTTACGGGTTGGAGCGGCTGCGGGACTGGGCGGGGGCGCGTCCCGAGCGGCAGCTCCTGGTGCTGTCGGGGACCGCAGAAGGAGAAGAGGACCTGATCAGCCTTTCCACGGTCGCCCCCGAGGTCTGCCGCGCCCTGGGCCTGGCCCTGCGGGAGGGCGGACCCGAGAACATGGACCGGCTGCTGCACGGTTGCCAGGTGCTGCTGGCCGGGGGCCAGCCGATGGCGCCCACCGTGACGCCCCTGCCCGACCCCCTGCCCTGGGACTGGCGCCAGGAACCGGGACCACGGGTGGGTGTGCTGGCTTATCGGGCCCTCTGGTGTGCCGGCGACATGGCCCTGCTGACGGAGACCAACGCCGCCCTGCGACGCCGCGGCCTCAGTCCACGGGTGCTGCTGGTGAGTGGGCTGCGGGATGGAGCCGTGCAGGACGGGGTGTTGCGGCTGCTGCAGCGCGAGGGGGTGGGGCTGGTGCTGTGCGCCACCGGCTTCGCCTCGGTGCGGGCCGATGAGGCCGCCGCCGGTGCCCCCCTCTGGCGGGCCCTAGGGGTGCCCGTGCTGCAGCTGCTCAGCAGCGGCCACGGCCGCGACCGCTGGCTGGCCAGCCCTGTGGGGCTGGGGCCGCTCGACCTGACCCTGCAGGTCGCCCTGCCTGAGCTCGACGGCCGCATCACCACCCGCATCGTCGCCTTCCGTGAGCAGGAGCGCGCCGATGCACGGCTCGGCTGTGCCCTCACCCGCCATCGGGCCGATCCCGAGGCCCTCGCCTGGGTGGCAGAACTGGCGGACCGCTGGCTGCGGCTGCGGTCAACGGCAGCGTCCCAGCGGCGGGTGGCCCTGGTGCTGGCCAACTACCCCACGCGCAATGCCCGCCTGGCCAATGGCGTCGGGCTCGACACCCCCGCATCAGTGGCCCTCACCCTCGCCGAACTGCAGCGCAGCGGCCACGACCTGGGCGGCCCGTCGGTGCCGGTGCCGCGCGATGGGGAGGGGTTGGTGCGGGCGCTGCTCGACGGACGGACACCGGACCCCGAGTCAGACCACCGCGCCCCCCTGGACCGGTTGCCCCTCGCCACCTACCGGGCCTGGTACGACACCCTGCCCGACGACGCCCGGGCAGCCCTTGAACAGCACTGGGGTCCACCGGAAAAGGATCCGGGCCTCGATGGCGGGGGATTCGCCATCGCCGGTCGACGCTGGGGGTCGGTGGTGGTGCTGCTGCAGCCGTCGCGGGGCTACGAGCGGGATGCGGCGCTCAGCTACCACAGCCCCGACCTGCCACCCACCCACGCCTACCTGGCCCATTACCTCTGGCTGCGGCAATGCTTCGACGCCCATGTGCTGGTGCACTACGGCAAGCACGGCAACCTCGAATGGCTGCCTGGAAAGGGTCTTGGGCTTTCAACGTCCTGTTTCCCGGCCCTGGCCCTGGGGCCACGACCCCACCTCTACCCCTTCATCGTCAACGACCCCGGCGAGGGCAGCCAGGCCAAGCGCCGCAGCCACGCCGTGATCCTCGACCATCTGACCCCTCCGCTGGGCCGGGCCGGCCTGCACGGGGCCCTGGCCGGCCTTGAGGCCCTGCTGGAGCAGCTGTGGCAGGCCCGCGAACTGGGCAGCCGCGAACGGCCGGTGCTGGAACGGCAGCTTGTGGAGCTGCTGACCACCCTGGAGCTGCCCATCGGCGATGACCAGGACGACCTGGAGCAGCGGCTGGGGGGCCTGGACGGCTACCTGTGCGAACTCAAGGAGGCCCAGATCCGCACCGGGCTGCACATCTATGGGCAGGATCCAGCGACTGAGGCCCAGCTGGAGCTGCTGCTGGCCCTGGCCCGGGCACCGGGTCCGGGGCGGCTGGGTCTCACCCGACGGCTGGCGACCCTGTTCGAGCTTGAGCTCGATCCGTGGGCGGGCGAGGAGTCTGAGCCGCTGTCGGCCGGGGATCGATCCCGGCTGGAGGGCCTGGGGCTGCCTCGGGCGCGCTGCCTGGGTCACGGGGTGGCTTTGCTGGAGGAGGTGGCCCTGGGGCTGCTCCAGCAGCGCCTGGCGGGCTGCGACGGCGCCATCCCCCCCCCGCAGGACCAGCCACGGATCCCGCAGGGCAGCCCCGCGGCACGGGAGGCGCTGGAGGCCGAGCTGACGCAGGTGCTGAACGACCTGTGGCCGCGGCTGCAGGCCTGTGGCGCTGCCGAACGGGAGGCTCTGGCCACGGCCCTCGCCGGCGGACGGGTGGAGGCGGGACCATCGGGGGCGCCCACCCGCGGCCGACCGGATGTGCTGCCGACGGGTCGCAACTTCTACAGCGTCGACCTGCGGGGATTGCCCACCGAGGCCGCCTGGGACCTGGGCCGTCGCAGCGCCGCCATCCTGCTGGAGGAGCATCGGCAGCAAGAGGGTTGCGACCTGACCCACCTGGCCCTGTCGATCTGGGGCACCAGCACGATGCGCAACGGCGGGGACGATGTCGCCCAGGTGCTGGCCCTGCTGGGGGTGCAGCCCGTGTGGGATGGGCCCACCCGCCGCATGGTCGACCTCACCCTGATCCCCGCTGCCCTGCTCGGCCGGCCGCGGGTGTCGGTGACGGTGCGCATCTCCGGCTTCTTCCGCGATGCGTTCCCCCAGCTGATCGACTGGCTGCTGGCCGCAGACCGGCTGGTGGGTGATGGGGCCAGCTGCGTGGTCTACGGCTCGGCTCCGGGCGCCTACGGGGCCGGGCTGCAGGGGTTGATCGACAGTGGTGCCTGGCGTGATGCCGACGACCTGGCGGAGGCCTTTCTGCAGTGGGGCCAGTGGCGTCATCACGCGGCGGATCAGGTGGTGGCCGACCGTTCAGGGCTGGAACAGCAGTTGCGGCAGGTGCAGCTGGTGCTGCACAACCAGGACAACCGCGAGCACGACCTGTTCGATTCCGATGATTACTACCAGTTCAAGGGGGGGCTGGCGGCGGCAGCGCGACGGCTGCAGGGTCGCCCGCCAGCCCTCTGGTTCGGCGATCACTCACGGCCCGAACGCCCCCGGCCGCGACCGCTGACACGGGAGTTCGACCGGGTGATCCGGAGCCGTCTGCTCAACCCCCGCTGGATCGAGGGCATGCAGCGCCACGGGTACAAGGGCGGCTTCGAGCTGGCAGCCAGCCTTGACTACCTCTTCGCCTACGACGCCTGCACCGATGCAGTTCCGGACTGGGCCTACGGAGCCCTGTGCGAAGCCTGGCTGGAGCAGCCAGGGGTGCGTCGCTTTCTGGAACGCAGCAACCCCTGGGCCCTGAGGGATCTGGCCGAACGGTTTCTGGAGGCCCACCACAGGGGCTTGTGGCAGGGGGCCTCATCGGAGCGGCTTGAGGGGCTCCGGCAGCTGCTGCTGGAGTCAGAGGCGATCGTGGAGACCGCAGGCCCCGGAGCCATCAGCCCAGATCCTTGAGCATGTCGCGGAAGGGATCGATGGACCCGGGTTTGGCCGCGGGACGGGGGGCGCCGCTGGCGGCGGTGTCGGCAGCGGTGGTGCGCTTCGCCGGACCACCGGGCTGGTTGGTGGGGGCCACGGCGGCTCCCTTGAGACGGTCGGCCAGCTCCTGCTGGGTCATCGTCTGGGCGAAGGTCTTCTTGACCGGCTTGGGCACACCGCCGCCGAGCGGTCCGCTGACGGGACCTTCCCCTGCGGCATCGGGCAGGCCATCGGAGACCTTTTCAAGCCGTGCTTCCATCGAGGCAACCTCCTCGATGCGCTCCTTGGTGCCGGGGCTGTCGGCGGTGCCGGGGAAGGTATGGCGGATGGTGTTCGACCGCCGCATGAAGTTCACGTCGCCGAGGGTGCTCGACTTGTCGGCGTCGAGGAAAAAGGCCTTGGAGGCACTGTCGGCGGCCGCATCGGCAGGTTTGCGGCGGAAGCGGTCGAAGAGTCCCATGGCGACCCTGAAGGTTGTGGGAAAACCTAGCGGCCCTTCAGGCTCATCCCGTGGCTGTCGGTGCCGCAACTCTGCAAAAGGTCAAGATCGCCACACAGCCGGCTGATGGAGTCACAGACATGGGGGCTGGGGCGCCAGTGCTCCTGCATCTCGTAGTCGTACCAGACCTCCGCCCCGTCGAAACCGAGGGCGGCGGCGGCTTCGAGCAGCGGACGGAAGCCGAGGCGGTAGCGGGCCGGATGGGCCAGCAGCGCCAGGCCATCGGCCGCCTGGATCGCTTCGACCACGGCGCTGGCCTGCAGGGCAGGCCCCGTGACCGTGTCCCCCTGGAGGTAAGGCGCCATGGCGGGATGGTGGGCATCCACACCAAGGGCCAGGACATGGACCAGGCAGGTCTCGAGCAGACAGCTGATCTCGGTGCCCGGCCAGAGGGTCGGCACCGCCATCCCCTGCGCAGCCAGGTGGGCCAGGCGGGCCTGCACCAGGGGAACAGCCTCGAGGGTGTGGTGATCGGTGACGGCGAAATGCTCCAGGCCCAGGGCCACCGCCTGATCGGCCATGGCTTCGGGTTCGAGGCTGCCGTCGCTGCAGAGGCTGTGGCAGTGGAAATTGAAGCGGCCGGGGCAGCTGGCGGCGGTCACCTGCCGCAGCACCGGCACCAGCGGATGGCCCCCACGGCGGCGCTGGTCAGACGCCATGGGCCACCTCCCGTTCCCGCCGCAGCCGGCGCCAGCGGGCATAGAACTGAATCGAGGCAGCCATGAAGACAACGAGCCCCACCGTCAGCCAGGTGGCGGCACCGGTGGGGAAGCTGCCCTTGAACACCACCAGCAACACCACGATCACGAGCAGCAGGGTCGGCAGTTCGTTGAGGGCCCGCAGCTGGCGGCCACTCCAGCGGCAGGTGCCGTTCTGCAGCTGGCCCATCAATCGCAGACACAGCAGGTGGTAGCCCAGCAGGGCTCCCACGAACCCGAGCTTGGCGTGCATCCACCCCTGGTGCAGCCAGGCGGGATTGCCCAGCAGCAGCCCGGCGGCGCAGACAAGGGTGACCACCATGCCCGGGGTGGTGATGATGTTGGCCAGCCGCCGTTCCATCAGGCCGTACTGGTCACGGAAGGCCTGGCGGGCCACCTCGGGCTGCTCATCGACCTCCACGTGGTAGATGAACAACCTGACCAGGTAGAAAAGGCCGGCGAACCAGACCACCACACCGACGATGTGGAAGGTCTTGAACCACAGGTAGCTCTCAGGCGGAAGGCTCGGCAGGACCACAGGCATCCGGTGCAGATCCCCATTCAAGCGCCGCACACGCCGCCCGCACCCCGCTGCGGTCGGCTGCTGACAGACGGTCCAGCTGCCGCACCATCAAGGCCATGCGCGGATGGTTGCGGAAGCGTTCGGCATGGCGGTCGAGGAAATCCCAGTACAGGCTGGTGTAGGGGCAGGCCCGGGGACCGGTGCGTTGCTTCGGGTCGTAGCGGCAGCCGGCGCAGTAGGTCGACATCTTCTTGATGTAGGCCCCGCTCGCGGCATAGGGCTTGCTGGCCAGCCGTCCACCGTCGGCCCAGAGACCCATGCCGAGCACATTGGTCTGCATCACCCAGTCGTGGGCATCGACGTAGTGGGCGCGGAACCAGGCGGTGGTGGCCTGGGGGTTCCAGCCGGCGATCAACGCCAAGTTGCTGAGCACCATCAGCCGCTGGATGTGGTGGTTGTAGCCGCTGGCGGCCAGTTCCCCCAGCACCGTGTCGACGCAGGCCATGCCGCTGCCGCCCAGCTGCCAGAGGAAACCCGGCAGGGGGCGATCGGCCTCCAGGACGTTGAGGCCCGGATAGGTGGGGCCGAAGTGGTGATACAGCCCGTGGGTGAATTCGCGCCAGCCGAGAATCTGGCGGATGCACCCCTCAAGGCTGGCCAGGGGCACCGTGCGTTCGGCGGCGGTGGCCTCGAGCCGATCCAGCACCTCGTCAGGCCGCAGCAGGCCCAGGTTGAGATAAGGACTGAGGCGGGCATGCCAGAGGCTCGGCTGACCCGTGACCATCACGTCCTGCCATGGGCCGAAGCCGTCGAGACGCTGCTGCAGGAACTGGTCCAGGACCGCCAGGGCCTGGGGGCGCGTCACCGCCCAGGTGAACGGCAGCGACCGGCCCGGCAACGGCAGGCTCTGGGCCAGACGTTCCACCTTCTCGATCACGGCGGTCGTGATCGCATCGGCGGCAAAGGTGAGGGGTTCCGGGGCCTGCAGGCCATGGGCCGGGGGACGACGGTTCTCGCTGTCGTAGTTCCAGCGGCCGCCGACGGGTTCACCGTCCTGCAGCAGCACCCCGAACCGCCGCCGCCCCTCGCGATAGAAAAACTCCATCCGCAGCTGGCGGCGGCCGGCGGCCCAGCGGCCGAATTCGTCGCGGGACC